>JAFXNB010000040.1 GCA_017529935.1 Selenomonadaceae bacterium | reverse complement strand
TTCGCCGTAGCAACCGTTCTTCCCGCTGAATTGCACGGCACGCGGCGGAATGAAAAGCGAATTGCTAATCTCGCGTTCGATGTCGGCGAAGTTCCAGAAGTTGGGATAATCGTCGGCGGTGGGCGGCGTGAAGTTTTCAGTGTGCAGAGCTACGCCGTCGTAGATTTGGAATTGGGAAATGGTGCCGGTGAAATTATCGTCGGCGGTAAAATTGCCTCTGCCGATAATAAAATTGGCAAAAGTTGTTTGCGGAATTGTTACGGTGGCAGTCGATACTAATGCGCCGTCAAGGAAAACTCGCGCCGTTGAATTGGCGTGCGAATAATTAAGCTCGAAGTGATGAAGAGCGTTAAGCGTCGCCGAAAAATAAGGTGCTGTCGTTGTTATAAACTGGCAAGCGAATTGATTGCCTTTTTCTTTGCGCATTAAATTTATTGTGGCGTTGCTGTTCGTCGCGTTGTGCAAAGAAAAAATGCGCGACCAATTTCCCGTCGTGCCGGTATTAAACCAGCCGCGAATGGTAAAATCTTGCCCGCCGAGCGTGATGCCGCCTTGCATTTGCAGATAACTTGCCCCGTCGAGGTAAAGCTTGCCGTCTTGAATCGTTGGGTTGCCGGTCGCCGTCCACGTGTTGCCGAGTAAATCTTCCGTGGTCGACGAATCGAACGGCAGATAAGCGATTAAATTGGTCGTGTCCATAGCTCACACCACCAATAATTTGCCCGTGAAGCGGAGCTTAATTTTGCGGTCGATTTGCGCCTGTTCGGTGTCGGCGGAAGTCGCCTTGACGTAGAAAATCGAGTTGGTGATGTTGACTTCGTCGAAGGTGATAGAGTTGGTAAAAGTGCCGTCCTGCGTCTTGCACAGGGTGATACGGTTGGCGTTGTCGTTGTGGTCGGTAATGGTGACGTTCTGCGCGGTGTAGCCGGGTTGCGTGCGAATGGCGCATTTTGTAATTTGCGATTCGTTTTGCTCTGCGTCGAGCGTGAAATTAATCGGCGAAGTAAAAGTATCGCTGATAGAGACCGCCACGCCGTCGAGCCCGCCGGCAGTGGGATTGTCCTTGTAAATGTTAACGTAAGGCGTCGTAGCCATGATTCAAACCTCCTAAACGCTAAGCCACATCGCACCCTCGATTGTGGAGGGGGTGGTACCTAGAATCAAGGTGCCGTAAGAAGTGCCGCCGCTCCAATCGGTGCTCTCGCTTGTGCCACTGCCTTTGAGAATATTTTTGATATTGATTGAACATTCTTTTTCATTGGAAGAAGAATCCGTTTGCGGCAGGAGACACAACTTGTCGACGTAATCGCGTCTCATTTTTGGAAGGGAATCATGCTTTTATTTCCGAGCCAATAAAGCTGTTTTAATTTTCGTGTACTACGCTAAAAAATTAACTCCGTCTTGCAAAAGTTCTTCCTTCGTGAAAACTTTTTGCTCCTCGTCGCCGTCCCAAAGCAATTCAAACAGCTGATTGCGCTCTTCCTTAGTCTTAACGAAATTCATTGCCTTGGCGTAGTGATTGCCGAATCTGTCGCGGAGCTTGACGAGCTTTTCGGTCAAGCCTTTTAACCAGCCGCGCTTTTTTTTTGCTTCTGCCCATAGAGTATTTGATTTTGCCTTCGCGTTCCTCAAGCACGACGCGTTCAACCAAGCTGCGATTCTTGCCCGCCGACTTAACCAGTTGCCGATAAAGTTTCGGATTGTGTTTTTTGAACCAATGCATACTCTCATGCAAAAAAACTTTTCCGAGCGGCTTGTTTGAATTGACGTTGAGATAAGTTGCTCCGTTTTTGCGTACCCCGTGAAATCTGCCGTCTTTGTTGCGGAAGAAAATAACCTCGGTGCCGAGTTTTTCCACGAACGATTGAAGCAATTTTTGTTGGGGCGTTAAATCTTTATCGTCGACGAAATTTTCAATTTTTAAAACGCGGCTTTGATTCCAAGCTTACAATGAAAATTTCGTTGATAATCGAGGAAATAGGCATGTTGATAGTTGATAATAATCCGAATGATGAGCCATTAGCGGAGTTGACTCTAATTTTCGGTGAGAAAATGCAAATTATTATTCGCGACAACGGTAAACACATTGATTTAACTGATGAAACGGTAATTTCGTTCCGAAAATTTTTTATATACAGCTTTTTAGAGGGTAGCGGGACGATGAGGAGTTATTTGACGACCAAAATTACAATCGGCACATATTTACGCTTAAAAATTAGAAAAAAAATAGCTGGTGCAGGTCTAAATCCTTGATTTGTTTTAAATTAAGTATCAGATAATGTAATTTTGGGGGCTTTAGTTGATGAACGAGACTTTTTGCGGTTTTCAATTCAAAAAAATGGTTTTATCGTCGCTAATTATTATAATAACGTTTAGTCTTTCAGGGACGGCAAATTTTATTTTGGCGGCGAGACTTTTTGGCGATAATGACATTTCGGGAATCTTTATTTAATGCGTGGCAAACAGAATTTTATGGATAAAGACAAAGCTAAGCACAAAAAAATTTTCGGTAAACCAATCGAATATCTCCTTTGGCGCGACGACAGCTAAAAAATTTCTGCGCTATCCAAAAATTTTACACGTCCGACAGCGGGCGATTTTTTTTCTCCAATTAAAGGCAACGGCTTCAAAAAATTTTCTGTCTATGATTATCCCGCCCAAAAGTTTATCATTTATATAAAGTTAAAAGTTTTCTTCAGCTTGAAAGGAGAGTTTCTAATGAAAATCGGAGTTATCGGAGCGGGACGTATCGGCAAAGTTCATATCCGCAACATCAGCTTGTTCGTGCCGGAGTTGGAAATCAAAACTGTCGCTGACCCGTTTGCCAATGAGCAGACCGTCGCTTACGCTGCGCAGTTCGGTATCAAGAACGTGACGAAGAACGCCGACGACATCTTCAACGACCCGGAGATTGAGGCAGTCGCGATTTGCTCTTCCACCGACACGCATTCCAAGTACATCATCGAGGCGGCTAAGGCGGGCAAGAATTGTTTCTGCGAAAAACCGATTGCCACGGACATCGCGGTCATCAAAAATGCTCTCGCCGAAGTCAAAAAAGCGGGAATTAAGCTCCAAATCGGGTTTGTACGTAGATTGGATCATAACCACCGCGCAGTTTATGAAATGGTCAAGTCTGGCAAAGTGGGAAAACCTCACATCATCAAAATTTCTTCGCGCGACCCCGAACCGCCCCCGATTGCTTACGTCAAAGTTTCCGGCGGAATCTTTATGGATATGGCAATTCACGACCTGGATATGGCTCGTTTCCTTGCCGGCGACGAGGTCGAGGAAGTTTACGCGGCGGGCGCAGTTTTGGTTGATCCGGCTATCGGCGAAGCTGGCGACGTTGATACCGCAGTCATTACGTTGAAGTTCAAGGGCGGCACGATTGCCGTTATTGACAACAGCCGCCGCGCAGTTTACGGCTACGACCAGCGCGTCGAAGTTTTCGGCGATAAGGGCGTCGCGATGAACGGCAACGACATTCCGAACACCGCAACTTTCGCGGACGCTAACGGCACAGTCGGCGGCACCGCGTTCCAGGTGATGTGGACTCGTTATGAGCAGGCTTTTGTCTCCGAGATGAAGGCGTTCGCAAAAGCTATCGTCAACAACGAAGAAACGCCCATAACCGGCGAAGACGGACTTTATCCCGTGCTCATGGCGGCGGCGGCAACTAAATCCTGCAAGGAAGGTCGTCCCGTGAAAATTTCCGAAGTCGACGTGTAAGGAGGCGTTCCACATGTTGAAACGTTGCGCATGTATCGACACGCTCTACACCGAGAAAGATTTTTACGCGAGATTTGCGGCGGCTAAGGCTGACGGCTTCGACGCGGTTGAATTCTGGGATTGGAGAATCCGCGACTTGGATAAAGTTCGTGACGCGGCTCAAGCGGCTCAAATCACAATCAGCGGCTTCAACGGCGACAATGATTATTCGCTCGTCGACCCCACGCACAAAGAACGCTACCTCGAAAATCTCAAAGCTTCCCTCGACGCGGCTAAAAAAGTCGGCGCGGTCACCGTCACGATTCACTCCAACGCGCTCGGCGACGGCGGCATCGTTGTCAATCACTACGACGAACTTTCCGATACCGTCAAACTTTGCTCCATGTATGACACGCTGCTGGCTTCCGTCAAGCTCGCTGAAGAATACAAAATCCGCATGAACTTGGAAGGCTTGAATATCAAAGTTGACCACGTCGGCAATTTCCTGCAGACAACGCAGATGGCGGCGGAAGTCACGCGCCTGATTAATTCGCCCTACTCGATGATTCTGTTCGACGCTTACCACATGCAGTACAACGAGGGCGCGCTCTGCTACAACATTGAAAAATATTTCGACCAAATCGGACACATTCACATTGCCGATTGCCCCGGACGACACGAACCCGGCACCGGCGAAATTAATTATCACGCCGTCTACGAAACTTTGAAACGGCTCGGCTACAAGTATCGCGTCGGCTATGAACTTTTCCCGCTGACCGATACCGCCACCGCCGTCAAGGCGATTTTCCAAGATTAAAAAAAACCCCTTCACACTTTAGTTCGGGCGGGTTGCAATTCGTTCGCGGCTCGCCTTGAACATATCTTGAACAAAATTTTTCGGGAGGGAAAATAAATGAGCACAGCTGCTCCGAATGTTTCGCCCGCCATGGACGAAAAACTTTCGTGGTTTACTCGAATTTGCTACGGTGTTTCTTGACGGAAAAGCTCTGCAGTGCTAGGATTGAGTCGTTGAAACAAAACCTAATGCACGGCAGAGCCTTTCGCATTCGAAATTCTAACACGCTCGCGCCGTGCTGTCAACGAAAGGCGGAATGCATTATGGCTTACGGCGTAATTTACAAAATCACGAATCAAATCAACGGCAAAGCTTATATCGGCCAAACGACTACATCGCTCAGCCAACGAATGGCCTCTCACAGACGCGCCAATACCGTTATCGGCAAGGCAATTCGCAAGTACGGTTGGGAAAATTTTTCCGTCGAAGTGCTGGAAGAGTGCGACATGAAAGAAGAACTCAACGAGCGCGAAATTTTTTGGATTGCCGCGCTTAATTGCAAAACGCCCAACGGTTACAATCGCACGGACGGCGGCGACGGCACACACGGTTGCGTTGATTCGGACGAGACGCGAGCGAAGAAGTCGAAATCAAAAATTGGACATAAAGTTTCTGATGAAATACGAGCAAAACTTAGGGCGGGTCAGCTCGGGAAAAAAAATTCGTTCTTCGGCAAACACCATACAAAAGAGACGCGTGCGGCAATGTCTGCGCGGCAAAAGGGTGTTCCGAAATCGCCTGAACAAGTTGCCAAAAGTGCGGAAGGTAATCGCGGAAAAAACGTTCCGAAGAAGTCAAGTTGCTGTTTTCGAAAATGCGTAAAGGTAAAAAGCTTTCACATGAGCATTGCATAAAAATTGCAGTAGCAAACCGTAATGAAACTCCCTATAAAAATTTGTCAGACGAGCTAATCAAACGTCAACTTTCCTACAGAGCACTTGCAAAAATTTTAAATTTGTCAGCTTCCACTGTATCTAACAGAATGAACGGCTTATTTGACTTCACGATTAAGGATATTGCCAAGCTCACTGAATTTTTCAACCTTCCTGCCGAATACCTGCTTAAGCGTTTTGAAAGCCATTCTTGATTTATTGCACGCACCCGACAGATTTTAACCGGGTCGTCTTCAGCTGCTTTATCCGCGGCGTGGGCTTCGCTCCGTTGAACTCGGTTATCTTCGGTTTCTTGGGCGACTGCGTTGAGTACGGTCAATACAAATTCCACATTCGCACAGAGGGCTTGATTTTTTCCGGCGGCTCCATTGGCTACAAACTCGGAACCGGCATGTGCGGCGCGTTCATTACCTGGCTTATGTCCATGAGCGGCTACGTTTCCTCCACGACCGCCAACGCCATCCAGCCGCAAAGTGCTATCGATATGATCGTCAACATTTATATCTTCGGCATGATAATTATCTGGGTGTCGTTGCTGTTAGTCTTGTCAATGTACAAACTCGATAAAGAATATCCCGCGATTATGGAAGAACTTTCCAGACGTGAAGCTCGCGGCGAAATGTAACGTTTATCATACTTTCTTTGCTTGCCCAAAGAAAGTATGCAAAGAAAAGGCACCTCGCAGGGGCGTTGGTCTTCAGAGTTCCAACGTCACAGCTACCCGAAGCCGTCAGTGCGCCGCTTGAAAACATCCCTGTTTTCGCGCGGCGACGGTCGCCTTCCTTGGCGACCGCAAGATTCGCAGTATATTGCAAAAAAAATTTCCCGTCGAAAACCTCGGCGGGATTTTTTGTTGCAATTTTAATTTCAATCGGAGGAAATGCGGAGCTGGTGTACGGCACTGCGCTCAACGTCAATGTCGCTTTCGGTGCGCAGGAAAGTTTCAAAAATCTCATCGGTCTTTGTGTTGACCGCTTCGACGTGCACGCCCGACGCGTCAACTTTGAACGTGACTTTAATCGGCGTGTCGCGGCTGGTGTTTGGCGGTAAGTTGACGATAAGCTCGCCCAAAAGTTTGACTTTGTAAGCGGGGTCGGTGGCTTGCGGGTTGCCGTCCTCGTCGACGCAGGGAATCAACGTGTCGTCGGTGGAAATATTTTCAAAGGCGCGCAAGCGAACGAGTTCTTGATTGTCTTCAAGCGGATAATAAGTTTTCGTGAACACCGCCGGCATTTTCTCGCCAATCTTGATAAAATTCTCCAGAACGTATTTGTGCTTTGCGCCGTTCATGTCGACGACGCCCGGACCGAACGAGCGCGGCGTTTGATCTTCGACGGTAAACTTTGATGTGAGTTGTTCGGCGTGGAGAGTTTCGCCGTCCGAAGTTTGAGAATCCTGCGCGGCGGGCGAGCCAACTTCCTCAACCAACATGCTGGCGTAAATCGCGGCACCTTTTGCGACGGCTTGGTCGGGGTCGTGCTGTTGAACTTTGCCGGGGAATTTGCTTTCGACGGCGTTGATAATCATCGGCATGTACGTGGAGCCACCGACCAAAAGCACCGTGTCAATTTCGGCGGCGGGCACCTTGTCAAGTATCGCGTCAACGAAATTCATCGTCTTTGCAACGAGGTCAGACGTCATCTGCTCAAAGTCCCCGCGCTTGATTGTAATCTCCGTGCGCGAGCCGTTCACGTCGATACGAACTTTGGAGGATTGTTTCTTGCTGAGTTTGCGCTTCGCCTCCTCCACTTTGGAGCGAATATCCTGGCGCGTCTCCGCTTCGATTTCTTCGGGCGTCAAGCCGTTTTCGTCGCAACAGGCGTGCAGAATGTGATTGTAAAGTTTGTCGTCCCAATCTTTGCCGCCGAGCACGTCGTCGCCGTCGGTGGCAAGCACGGTGATTTTCTGCACGTCGCGCCCCGAATCATTTTGCGTCATCGACATTTTTAAAACTGTCACGTCGAAAGTTCCGCCGCCCAAATCGTAAACTAAAATCGTGCGGTCTTCTTGAAATTGACGGGCGCAGTAGCTCAAAGCCGCCGCCGTCGGTTCGTTTATCAAACTCAACACGTGAAGCCCCGCCAATTCGCCCGCTTGACGAGTTGCGGAGCGTTCCTCCAATCCGAAATACGCGGGAACAGTTATGACCACGTCTTCAATCATGCCGCCCTGCGCCTCGACTAAATTTTTCAGCCGCGTCAGAATCAGTGCGCTAATCTCCACGGGCGTATAAGTTTTGCCGTCAAATTCGTAAGTTCGGGATTCGGGCTTGCCGATTTCGCGCTTGACGAATTGCACGACACGTTCGCCGTCCGTCTCCACATTTTCCTTTGCCGCCTGCCCGACGACGACGTTGTTTTCGTTCTCAAAAAAAACTACGCTGGCAACGGTGTTTGAATCGTCTTCGTTGTTGCGAATGACTTCGGGGTTGCCGTTCGAGTCCAAATGCGCGATGCAAGAATAAGTTGTACCGAGGTCGATACCGTATGTGCTCATAAAATTTTGTCTCCTTTACTCAGTGCGTACAGCTTCAGATTTTTTGCCGCCCGCGTTCGCGTCGTAAACATAAACGTCGACGAATTCGCGGTAAAGCGTGCGCCCGTTGCGCATGACGCCGGGTCGTCGGCTTTTTGCTACGGTGTTGTGCAAATTTTTATTGGCGGTCGCGACGGTGTTGACGATTTTTGTTAAGAGCGGGCGACGCGCTTCGCCGATTGTCGACGTGAAAACTTCCGCGTCATACTCCGATAAAATATCTTCCAGCTCGTCGAACATCAACTTTAACGTGCGCCGCGTCCGCCGCGAAACCGTTTCGTCCGTCAAAAGTTTTCTATACTCAACGCAGACCGCCGCCACCGCCTTTAATATCGGCGTGAATTGCTCGCCGCGCTGTTGTTCCTTCAAAGTTTCAAGCTCGCGTTGCATGCCTTGCCGCACCTGATTTTGGAAGTTCACGTTCTCGCGCAGGGATTGCACCAGTTGCCGAGAATTTTTTTCCTGCAACTCCAAAATTTTTTCCAGCGTCGCGGCGATTGAATTTTGCTCCGTTTCTTCCGCGACGATTTCCGATTGATTCTCCAACTTATCATCTCCTTTCACCGCCGGAGATATTATCAGAAAATCTTCAGATAAACAAGACGCTTGCCCAAATATCTAACGGCTTAAAACTAAAAGTCGTTGCAGGAATTTTTTTCGGCGCGTAGAAAGTTTTCGTAAAAATATTTTGGGAGTGACGGTTAATGGATAAAGAGCAACTGGCGAAATTGATTGCGGAGAAGATTGACGCGGCATATAAAGCAAGCGAGCATCCGAAAAAATTTTTCATCACGGAGAACGGGCGCGGCGTGGTTGACGGCGGCGACCTCTACAACGCGGTGCTTAAGGACGTGCTGGGCGTCGTTACGGTTGCGGTGACGGATATTTTCCAAGCGTTGATGGCTGCTTCTGCCGCTCCCGCCGAAAAACCCGCTGAAAAACTTGCCAAAGTCTCGACGAAGAAATAATTTTCCGACGTCAGCTGACAAAGGGCGATTCCGCGCAAGAGCGGAGTCGCTTTCCTTTTGCACGGGGAAAAATTTTTTGACGCAGGAAAAAATCTCTGCTACAATGATTTTAAAATGAAACTTCCGAGCTGTACGAAGGAGGATTAAACGCATGGCTCTGATAGTAAAAAAATTCGGCGGCTCCTCGGTTGCGACGACAGAAAAAATTTTGGCGGTGGCACAAAGAATCCTCTCCGAAAAAAAATCTGACGATAAAATCGTCGTGGTGGTTTCGGCAATGGGCAAGACGACCGACAACTTAATCGCCTTGGCGGGCGGAATCGACGCGCAACCTTACAAGGGCGATTATTTGCGGGAGATGGACATGCTCCTAACCACGGGTGAGCAGGTTTCAATCGCGCTGTTGGCTATGGCGTTCAAAAGATTGGGACAGCCTGCGATTTCCTTGACGGGCGCACAAGTCGGCATGAGGACAAATTCCGTGCACACGAAGGGCAGAATTTTGGGGATAAAGCCAAAGCGCGTGCATGACGAACTCAACAAAGGTCAAGTCGTGGTGGTGGCGGGCTTCCAAGGCGCGGACAAACTTGGCGACCCCGTGACGCTCGGACGCGGCGGCTCGGATACTTCTGCCGTGGCGTTGGCGGGCGCGCTCAAAGCCGACGAATGCGAAATTTTCACCGACGTTGACGGCGTTTACTCTGCTGACCCGCGCATTGTCAAGAACGCCCGCAAGATGAAAGAAATTACCTATTCCGAAATGCTGGAGATGGCTCGTCTCGGCGCAGGTGTCATGCAGCCGCGTTCGGTGGAGATGGGGCAATTTTTCGGCATGCCAATTCACGTTCGCTCGACCTTCACAAAAGAGCCGGGCACGATTATCAGGGAGGATTATACGGTGGAGGAAAAAGATTTTGAGATACGCGGCGTCGCCCACGACATGAAGGTTGCAAAAATTTCCGTGCTCGGCGTGCCCAACAGCCCAGGCATTGCCCATACGCTTTTCCAAGCACTCGCCGACGCAAATATTTCCGTTGACATGATCGTCCAGAGCATTCGCAATATCGACCGCGACATCAACGACATTGTCTTTACGATAAATCTTACCGACTTGCCCGAAGCCAAAAAAATTATCGGCGTGGCGAGTGAAAAAATCAACGCCGCCTCGGTTCTCGTCGAAGAGGACATGGCAAAAGTTTCAATCGTCGGGGCGGGCATGTTGGGCAGTCCCGGTTTCGCCGCGCGTATGTTCGGCGCACTCGCCCGCGCAGATGTCAACATTGACATTATCAGCACGTCGGAAATCAGCGTTTCCTGTTTAGTGCGTGGTTCACAAGTTGCCGATGCTGTCAATTCGATTCACGACGAATTCTTCCCCGACAGGTAAACGCGAATGAAAATTTTCGACTGCTTTACATTTTTTAATGAGCTGGAAATTTTGGAGTTGCGGTTGGCGAGTCTTTACGACGTTGTCGACCGCTTTGTTATCGTCGAGGCGGATAAAACTCACGCCAACAAGCCCAAGCCTTTCAATTTCTATAGGCACATGCGCGATTACGAAAAATATCTGCCGAAAATCCATTACATCATGGACACTTCGGTTGTTGAGTATAAGGGCGTGGGCGATTGGTCGCTGGAAAATAATCAGCGCAACAATATCGTGCAGGGCTTGCAAGACGCCGCGCCCGACGATTTGATTATGATTAGCGACGTCGACGAGATACCCGACCCCGCGACGATTAGGACAATCCGCGAAAGTTTTTCCGACGCGAATAAATTCGTCGACTTCATTGCGTTTTACGACACGACGCCCTACACGAAAAATTTATTGGTGCCGTTTCACAGCGGCATGAGGATTAATCATTTTTTGGACTTAAGTCCCGTAGGCTGTCAGCAAAAATTCCACAGTTATTATTTTAATTGGGTCTGTCGTGACTTGCCGTGGTCGGGTACGGTTATCGGGAAGTTTAAGCACATGGAATCGCCGCAAGCCTTCAGACACGCCCGCGAAATTTTGCCGCGAATCGTCAACGGCGGCTGGCATTTCTCGAACATGGGCGGCGTTGACAAAGTTATAGAGAAGATGGCGGCGGCTGTTGAATGCGTTCAACTTTCCGCCGTCGACGCGAAATATCTTGACAGAAATTTTATCGAAGCGGCAATGGCGAACGGAAAATATCTGCACACGCCCGCCAAATTTGTACCTTGCGCCACGGACGAAATAAAGTTGCCCGCCCTGAAAAATTTCTTGGAAAAATATCCGCACTTCGTCAAAGTTTGAAGAGCATCGGGGAAAAATCCTCGGTGCTTTTTTGTTTGGCTTGCGCATTTTGAATTCCGCCGTTACAATAGAAAAAAATTATCGGAGGTGTACTAAATGAATGAACGCGAATTAACCGGTTTAATGTACAAGCTTTTGTCGCCCAAAGAAAATCTCGAATGCGGGCGGCTCTATCTTGAGCTGTTCGACAAACACGTCCTGCGCCTTGGAATGTCTGCGGAGGAATTGGACAGCGCAAAAGTTCATGAGCAATACCCAACAAAGCTCTTAGCAGAAAAATTAAAAATTCCTCTCAAAAAAGCGAAAAAAATGGACTTCGCAATCATCACGTCCCGTCGTTTCATACCGATTGAAGTCAAGCTTGAGTCAGGCAGCGGAAAATCTCAATGCGATTATTATTTTGGTGAGGCTCAACTTCACACACAGAAGTTTTCTTTGAGCGAGCCGCCCGTGCTTTATTATCTGACGTTGCACGGATATTTTCCCGAAAGAAGCAGCGCAAGCAGTTCAGGTTACGGCGCGGCCGATGAATTGACCATTCACCAAGATAAAATTAAAAAGGTAACTTTCCGCACGGAACTTTTGCCTTGGCTTGAAGAGTGCTCGCAACATGCGCCCGAAAATTTTTCTCTCCGAAATAATCTTTCGCGTTTGCTCTCGTTCGTTCGGCGGATAACTCAGAGGACAGGGGAGCAGTTGCAGGTCGAAGAGATTATGCGCAAATTTTTTGCGGCACTTGAAAAACGCTTCGACGAAAATTTTTGTCGGAAACATCGTCTCGAATTTTATGCGGGCGACGAACAACCCTATCATCAAGAAATTCTAAAATTTTTTTTCAAAGGACACTCCGCGCCCGGAATAAATTTTCTTTGCACGGACGCGGCAGGCAACGTCATCAAGCTTGAAGCCGACAAGGAGCTTTTATTCGGCGTGGAATGTTACAACGGCGGCGAAAATGATTTCAGACGTGCAAGAACTCTCGTCGCGAACTTTGCGATTTATGACAGCAGCATAAATAATTGTGTTTGCAAAAGGACAGACATTAAGCGACTTCTTGACGGGAAAAATATTTTGCCGCAGGAGTTCATCAAAGAATATTGGCAAAAAGGTCAAAAGCTTGCCGGCATGATTGGTCGAATCGATTTGCACGACGCGCACGGAGACACCATTGATTTTTATGACGTCGACAAGACTTTGACTCAATTTAAGAATTCGGCGGCGATTGACCGCGCGGTCGATAACATCATGACGGAAACAGAAAATCTTTTAAGGAGATTTGTTTATGGATAAAAATTTTTTGAACGACTTCCCGATTTTGCGTAGCGAGATGAACGGGCACCCGCTGGCATATTTGGATAACGGCGCGACGACGCAAAAGCCGCACAGCGTGGTTCGGGAAATTTGCGGTTACTACGGTGGCTGCAATGCCAATCCCCATCGCGGCGTTTACGAGCTGAGCGTCAAGGCGACAAAAGTTTACGAGGACGCCCGCCGCAAGGTTGCCCAATTTCTCAACGCCAAATCGACGCGGGAAATTATTTTCACCAAAAACGCGACCGAATCGCTGAACCTTATCGCCTACAGCTACGGGCTGAACAATCTGCGCGGCGGCGACGAAATTTTAATCACGATAGCCGAGCACCACTCCAATCTTGTGCCGTGGCAACGTGTGGCGCAAGTGACAGGCGCGAAGTTAAACTATATTTACCTAGCGGCGGACGGAAATTTATCGGCGGAGGATATTGACAAGAAACTTTCTAAGCACACGAAAATTTTAGCCGTCACGCAAATTTCAAACGTGCTAGGACTTGTCAACGACGTAAAAAAATTAGCGGCGCGTGCTCACGAAGTTGGCGCGGTTATCGTGGTCGACGGCGCGCAATCGGTGCCGCATATCCCTGTTGACGTTCAAGACTTGGACGCGGACTTTCTGGCGTTTTCGGGGCATAAAATGCTTTCGCCGATGGGTATCGGAGTTTTGTACGGCAAGAAAAAAATTTTGGAGGAGATGCCGCCGTTCCTAAGTGGTGGGGACATGATTGAATACGTCGAGGAGCAGGCGACGACCTTTGCCGAATTGCCGCAGAAATTCGAGGCGGGCACGCAGAACGTCGGCGGCGCGGCGGGTCTTAGCGCGGCGATTGATTATCTTCAAGGCGTGGGCTTCGCGGAGATTGAACGAATTGAGCGCGACTTGACGAACTACACGATTGCCGAGCTGAAAAAAATTCCCTACGTCGAGCTGTACGGTTGCGACGCGGAAAATAAAATCGGGCTTGTGACGTTCAATGTCAAGGACGTTCACCCGCACGACGTGGCGACGATTCTTGACGCGCAGGGCGTGGCAATTCGGGCGGGTCATCATTGTGCCCAACCGCTGATGAAATTTTTGGGGCAAAATTCGACGTGCCGCGCGAGTTTTTATTTCTACAACACGCGCCGCGACGTTGAGCGATTAATCGAGGCCGTTCAGAAAGTCAGAGGTGTCATGCGTCTTGCTTAACCCGCTTTAAAAGCGGGAGAACAGCGTGCGCGATTGAGTCGTTGAAACTTTCGACAATTCGCCGCGTTTTAAAGGAGTGAAATTTTTGCTTGAAAATATTTATACCGAACTGATAGCCGAACACAGCCACGCTAAAGAAAATCGGCGGCACCTTGACAACGCGACGATTAAAGAGCGCGGGCACAATCCCAGCTGCGGCGACGAAATCATTTTGGAGTTGGAAGTTGCCGGCGGCGTGATAAAAGATGCGGCGTTCAGCGGAGCGGGTTGCGCCATTTCGCAGGCGTCGACGGACATGATGATTGAGCTAATGCGCGGCAAAAGTATTGACGAGGCGCAGCGACTTGCCGAACTTTTTATCGGAATGATTCAGGGCGAAGTGACCGACGACAGCAAACTTGAGGAACTAGACGAGGCGGCGGCTCTAAAAAATATTTCGACGATGCCCGCCCGCGTCAAGTGCGCGACGCTCGCATGGCACACGTTCGACACTGCCGTTAAAAATTTGGACGGTGTTGCCAATGCTAGATAAACTTCAACAAGTCGCGGAACATTTCGCGGAGGTAGAAGCGCGTTTGAGTGACCCGTCAGTTATCGCGAACGTGGAAAAATTTACCGACTTGACTCGCGAACACGCCGCACTTGAACCTATTGTAAAAAAATTCCGCGCGTATAAAAAAATCGTCGCGCAAATTGCCGAGGATAAAAATTTGCTGGAGACTTCGGCGGATAAAGATTTAAAAATGTTGGCGGCGGAGGAGCTTGACGAACTTACACAAGCCAAAGACGCGCTTGAACTAGAGTTGCCGATTTTGCTCCTGCCCAAAGACCCCAACGACGATAAAAATGTTGTCATGGAAATACGCGGCGGGGTGGGCGGCGAGGAGGCGGCACTTTTCGCGGGCGAACTTTTCAGAATGTACACGCGCTACGCCGAGCGGCAGGGCTGGAAAGTTGACATTGTAGACGCGAACGCCACGACGATTGGCGGCTTTAAGGAAATTATTTTCACGGTCGAGGGCGCGGGCGCGTTCAGCAAATTAAAATACGAGAGCGGCACCCATCGAGTGCAACGTGTTCCCGTCACGGAAAGCGGCGGCAGAATTCACACGAGCGCGGTAACCGTCGCTGTCATGCCCGAAGCCGAGGAAGTCGACGTGGTGATTAATCCCGCCGATTTGCGGATTGACACCTACTGCGCGAGCGGCGCGGGCGGTCAATACGTCAACCGAACCGAAACCGCCATTAGAATCACGCATTTGCCGACGGGAATTGTCGTGCAATGTCAAGACGAAAAATCCCAGCTCAAGAACAAGGAAAAGGCGATGCGCGTCCTGCGTGCCCGAGTAAAAGATTTGGCTGTCCGTGAGCAGACGGCGAACATTGCCGCTGATAGAAAAAATCAAGTTGGCTCCGGCGACCGCAGCGAGAAAATCCGCACGTACAATTTCCCACAAGGGCGCGTGACTGACCACAGAATTAAATTGACGCTTTACAAGATTGAGGAGATTTTGAACGGCTACTTGGACGAATTTATCAATGCGCTGATAACCGCCGACCGTGCAAAAAAATTGGCGAGGTGATTGTCTTGATTGAAATCATCGGCGCGGACGAAAATAATCTCAAACACGTTGATTTAAGCATTCCGAAAAATCAACTCGTGGTATTCGCGGGCGTATCTGGTAGCGGCAAAAGTTCTTTGGTCTTCGATACGATTGCAAGGGAAAGTTCGCGACAGTGGCAGGCAAATTATCCGCTGTTCGTGCGAAATAAAATGCCGCACTACGAACGCCCGAAAGTCGACGCGATCTATAATTTGACGCCGTCGGTTGTTATCAATCAAAAACCTTTGGGCGCAAGTTCACGTTCGACGGTCGGAACTGCCATTGACGTTGCGCCGCTCATCAGATTGTTATTCTCGCGTGTCGGCAAACCTTCTGCGGGCGGTTCAATGGCTTATTCTTTTAATCACCCCGCCGGCATGTGTCCTGAATGCACGGGCTTGGGCGAACGGCTCGAATTGATTGAGGAAAGTCTTTTCGACGCGGACAAAACTTTGGCGGAAGGCGCGATACTCTTCAGCCAATTTTCTGCGGGTTGGCAAGCTCATCTTTATCAAAACAATCCCCTGCTCGACCCGAATAAAAAGTTGCGCGACTTCACGGCTGACGAATGGAAAATTTTGCGCGAAGGCTCCGATAAAAGCGTTAAGGTTGAAATTCGCTCCGACAACACCGGCAGGATTGACCGCGTCGATTATGAAGGCGTTATTCCCAGATTCAATCGCCTCTACCTCAAGCGCGATATTTCCAAGCTCAAAAAATCTTTGCAGGAAGAAATTTTTGCGCACGTTCGGCACGGGGCTTGCAGTGCTTGCTCAGGTAGCGGACTTAATCCCGCCGCGTTGAAGTCAAAGATTAACGGCTTGAACATTGTTGATTATATGAACTTGCCCGCCGCTGACCTGTTGACCGTTCTCAAAAAAATTTCTGACCCGATTGGCACGCCGCTCGCCAAACAAATTTCCGAAACGCTCGAACGCATGTTGGAAGTCGGCATCGGTTATCTTTCCATGGCGCGGCGGACGAATACTCTTTCGGGCGGAGAAAATCAGCGGATTAAGATTGTTCGCAACCTCGCAAGTAGTCTGAACAATGTCACTTACATTTTCGACGAGCCGACGGCGGGACTTCATCCCGCTGACGCCGAAAAAATCGGCAAGCTCTTGATAAAACTCCGCGACAAGAAAAATAATATCCTCGTCGTTGAACACAACCCGCAAATTATTTCGTTGGCGGATTATGTTGTAGAGCTTGGACCTTTGGCTGGCAGCGGCGGCGGTGAAATTGTCTATCGCGGAACTGTGGACGATTTGCGCTCTGCTAAAACTTTGACGGCGCGGACACTTAACCGTAAAATTAAAATTAATCGTTCGCCGCGCAAATGGATAGACGGTTTTGAAATTCACAACGCGCATTGCCACAACTTGAAAAATTTTGACGTGACGATTCCGAAAAATATTTTAACGGCGATAACGGGCGTCGCGGGCAGCGGAAAAAGTTCGCTTGCCTGCCACGAATTTTTAAGCCGATATCCCGATACGATTTTGATTGACCAAAAGCCGATTGGCACCTCGATTTGCTCGACGCCCGCCACTTATACAGGCGCAATGGATGAGATTAGAAAAATTTTCGCCAAAGCCAACGGCGTCGGCGCGGAAATGTTCAGCTTCAACTCCAAGGGCGGCTGTCACACTTGCAAGGGCACGGGGCAAATTTCTTTCGATATGGCGTTCGCCGAGCCGATTGTCCTCACCTGCGAAGATTGCGGCGGTCGTCGTTACAATCGCGAAGCTTTGGGTTACATTTACAACGGCTTGAATATCGAAGACGTAATGCGCCTCACGATTGAACAGGCGATAAAATTTTTCGGCGGAAAGGTCGCGGCTCTCCTGAAAAATTTATCGGAAGTCGGGCTTGGTTATTTGACTTTGGGACAGTCGACGGATACTTTATCGGGCGGCGAGATTCAACGAATTAAACTTGCGAGCGAGCTGAATAAATCGGGAAACGTCTACGTCCTCGACGAACCGAGCAACGGTCTTTCCGTCAGCGACACCGAAAAACTTTTGGAAATTTTTAATCGACTGATCGCGGGCGGCAACACGGTTATAATCATCGAACACAAGCTTGAACTCATTGCGCAGGCGGATTGGATAATCGACTTGGGCAAGGGCGGCGGTTCTCAAGGCGGCGAAATTATTTTCAGCGGCACGCCCGAAGAAATTTTGACTTGCCGCGAATCGAAGACGGGACAATTTTTGAAGGCTTTGACATGATTTATATCCACATTCCCTTTTGCGAGCGCAAATGCAACTACTGCGCGTTCAATTCCAAAATCGGCGGCACGGCGGAGAAAATTTCCTACGTCGAAGCACTGATTGCGGAGATAAATCTGCGCGGCGACAATTCTGCGATTGAGACGATTTATTTCGGCGGCGGCACGCCCACGACTTTGACGCTCAGTCAGCTGGAAAAAATTATCTGCGCGGTCGAAAAAAATTTTAACGTCAACACTTGCGCTGAAATTACAATCGAGGCGAACCCCGGCACTGTCGACGAAAATTTTCTGCGCGGGCTGAAAACTTTGGGCTTTAATCGGTTAAGTTTGGGCGTTCAGAGTTTCGACGACGCGCTGTTAAAAATTTTGGGTAGGATTCACACTTCGCGGGCGGCGATTGAAACCGTCGAGCTTGCGAAAAATTTTTTTGCCAATGTCAGTGTCGATTTGATGTACGGCTTGCCCAATCAAACTTTGCAGAACCTGCGCCACGACGTTGAAATTATAAAAAAGCTTGACGTTGAGCACGTGTCGATTTACGGGCTTGAGATTGAAGATGGCACGAAATTTTTTGAGCTGGCCCGCGCAGGGAATTTGAATTTGCCCGATGAAAATCTTTGCGCCGACATGTACGACTTCATCACGCAGACTTTGCCCGCGCTCGGTTATCGCCGCTACGAAATCAGCAACTTCGCCAAAAAAAATTTCGAGAGCCGGCACAATCGCGGCTACTGGACGGGGAAAAAATATTTCGGCTTCGGGGCGGGCGCGCACAGTTTCGACGGCAAGCTTAGAACTTCAAACGTTCGCAACGTGAAAGCTTACATAGAGAAAAATTTTTCGGTCGTGGAGGAGGTCGTTACTCGTCAAGCGGCGATGGAAGAATTTTGTTTCTTGGGCTTGCGAATGACGGCTGGCATTTCCGCAAAAACTTTTGAAGACAAATTCGGTGCGAATATCTTTGACGTGTTCGGCGACGCTATCAAAAAAAATCGGCGGCACGGCTTGCTTGAAGTCGACGGCGACAAAATTTTTCTGACGGCGCGGGGAATGGCTTTGGGCAATGAAGTCTTCGCGGATTTTTTATTGTGAGGAGCGATTATGATTAACTTTAAAACGGTAGCGGACGGCGAAATTTTTTCTGCGGCGTATGAAGTCAACAAGTCGAAATTTATGGCGCATGTTGTGCACGTGGAGAGCGAGGACGGTGCGCGGGAATTCGTGCTGATGATTCGCAAAAAATATTTCGACGCAACGCATAATTGTAGCGCGTGGGTCTTGGGCGAACGCGGCGATAAACAAAAATCGAATGACGACGGCGAACCGGGCGGCACGGCGGGCAATCCGATTCTTGAGACGATAAAAAAGAACGCGTTGACGAACTGCGCGGTTGTCGTCACACGCTATTTCGGCGGAATAAAACTCGGCGCGGGCGGCTTAATTCGCGCCTATTCGCACACCGCCGCGCTCGGCATCGCCAATTCCAAAATCGTGCAGATGACCGCCTTCCGAAAAATTTCGTTGACGCTTGAATACAATTTCCTCGCGACGGTCGAAAATTATCTGCGCAACAAAAAAATCCGCGTCGTGAACACGGATTATGCGGACGTCGTGACGCTGGAGATTTTGCTTTTGCCCGCGCACGTCGAAAATTTTTTGATTGAGCTGAACGATTTGACTGCCGCGAATTTTTTATTTGAGGAGCTGGGCGAAATTCTTCTCCCCGTCGAAGTTTAGGGCAATTCGGGCAAGTTGCGCGCTATCGCCGAATTGTGAACGATTTCTTCTATGCGCTGGTCGAGCACCAATTCTTGTTTGTGCAAACTTTCCGCCGTGTCGAGTGCCGTCGCGCTGTTTTCGGTTATGCCCGTTATGTACGACTGCCACGCCATGATTGTCACTCGCGTCGATTCTTGGCGCAAGTTCGCCAAAAATTGTGCGCCTTCGGGCACGGGAATTTCATCAAGCTCCGCCTGCCGACTTTCTAGCGTGGGGATTATCGTATTTGATATGTAATTCGACACTTCCACGCGCTGATTGGCAAACATGATTCCATACGGCGATTTTTGCATTGAGATAAAATTATCCTGCGCGGCTCGGAACGTCTGATTGTAGCGGAAAACAATTTCCTCCGTCGCGTCGATATAATCCGCCAAATTTTTTCTGAGTATCGGCGAAACCGCGTCGAGGTAGCCGCGATAATTATCCACGCTGACAATTTTCCAGTCACTGCCGCCAAGATTGAACGTAAAGCCGGGGAGCTTTATTTTTTTGCCGAAAATTTCAGCCTCGCTGCCGCCGATGTTAAATCCGTCGTTCGCCAAATTTTTGAGCGTGACTTTCAGGACGAACGGCACCTGCGAATATTCTTCGACGACGCTAAAAGTCGCGGTCGCCTCCTCGCCGTGGTGCTCAACGTCCTCCAAATCAATAAACGCCGTGTGACGAATCAAACTGCGGTCAAGCAACAAGTCGTAGTCAATGCCCAACTGCCGCCCCTTTAAAATTTCGCCGGGCAAAGTCCATTCGCGCGTGTCAATGTAGGTGTTGAGAACTTTAACCGCGCCCTTGCACATCTGCCGCCGAATCAGCACGTAAAAATTTTCAAAGAGACTTCGCTCGCGGTCGCTGAGATTCGTGTCGTATTTGAAAAGGTCGCTCGTCAAGTCGTCGTAAGCTTGCAAAGTTATCGAATCCAAATCGACGTGGCGGCGGAAAGTTTCGGCGTCACCCTCCTTGTACGCGGCAACCATCTCGCGCATGGCGTATTCGGGCGTTTTAGTGTAGATGGAAAAGTACAGGAAGACGGCAGTAATCGCCATGACAAGCAGTGCCAACGCGAACAGCCTTTCGCGCTGACGACGCCTGCGCCGCGCGGCAAGTCTCATTCTCCAAGTATAATCGTCCATATTTATCCCCTGAAGATTTTCCGAAGTTCAACAATCGCGTCGTAATCGGCGGTGTCGCAATGCAACGGCGTCACGGAAACAAAACCGTTTTGCGTCGCGTGAATGTCGGTGCCCTCGCTCGCGTCCGAGTCGTAAGCCGTCCCGCCGATACGGAAATAGGCGCGTCCTGCGTCATCTGTGCAGCTCGTGAAGGCGTTGATTGTCGCGCCGCCCCAGCCGCGTGCTCACGAATTCGGGCTTATCCGCGCGGAAATTTTTCGGGAAATTGATATTGTGCAGGAAAGGCTCGCGCTTGATAGACAAAATTTTTTCCAGATAATCAGCCGTCGCCGCCGCGCAGGTTTCAAAAGGTATAGTCGAATCTTTATCGCGGGACACGGCAAGGGCGGGTATCGCGTGCAGAAAACCTTCCAGAGCCGCGCCGATAGTCCCCGAATATAAAACATCAGTCGCCAAATTCGCGCCGTCGTTTATGCCCGAAATCATCGCGTCGAATTTTTTTCTAGTCATGCCCTCCAGATAAATTTTCACGCAATCGGTCGGCGTGCCGTCGAAAGCCCACGCCTCAATTTCGGGGTGGTCGAAGCGTTTATATTCAACCTCGCGGCGAATACTCAAGGCGTGGCTCATGCCGCTTTGCTGATTAATCGGCGCGGCAATCGTGACGGCGTGCCCGCGATTTTTCAGCGAAGTTGCCAACGCCCAAAGCCCCGCGCCAGTGAAATAAATCCCGTCATCGTTGCTCAATAAAATATTCAAATTATCACCTCAATAAACTTGTTGCCGCCGAATAAAAATTCTAATTTTGAATTACGAAAAATGCGGCCGCCAAGGATGGCGGCCGTCCCGCCGCCGCATTTGCGTGACGCAAATACCGGCGGCGACACCCGCTGAAAATATTGGAACGCGCGGGGCACGAACACCTACGCCCCTGCGAGGGGTCTTTTCTTTTTGCTACTTTTTCTTTGGGCGAGCAAAGAAAAAGTAGGTTCAATAAAAAATTAAATTAAACGAGGAAATTTCTTTGAATCCTTGCTTGTGAAAGAAAGGATATTAAAGCCCGAAAAGAGCGTCGGCGAATTCTTTGGCGTTGAACGGGCGCAAATCGTCAAGGCGTTCGCCCACGCCCACCCACTTAACCGGAATATTGAGCTGTTCTTTTATGCCGATAATCATGCCGCCCTTAGCCGTGCCGTCAAGTTTAGTCAAAACAATGCCCGTGATACCCGCCGTCTGCGAAAACAATTCCGCCTGCCGCAATGCATTTTGTCCGGTCGTGGCGTCGAGCACAAGCAACACTTCATGCGGCGCACCGTGAATCCCCTTGCCGAGAATCCGATTAATTTTCTTAAGCTCTTCCATTAAGTTAAATTTATTTTGCAGACGCCCCGCCGTGTCGACCAAAAGCACGTCGATATTTTGCGCGACGGCAGAACGAGCGGCGTCGAGTGCCACGCTTGACGGGTTGGAGCCTTCGGAGTGTTTGATAAAAGCCGCGCCCGTCCGCTGCGCCCAAATTTCCAGCTGGTCAATCGCGCCCGCCCGAAAAGTATCGGCCGCCGCCATCATGACGCTTTTACCCTGCGCCTTATAATACGCGCCGAGCTTGCCGATAGTCGTGGTCTTGCCCGCGCCGTTTACGCCAATCATCAAAATCACATGCGGCGGCGTCACGCGGATAACGTTGCCTTCTTCTTCCGTCAAAATCTCGCGAATTTGATTCGAGAAAAAATTTTTCACGTCGGCGGGCGATTTAATTTCAGCCTTGCGCACGCCCTTGCGAAGTCCCGCGATTAATTTCTCGGTCGTCGCCATGCCCACGTCCGAAGTTATCAAAGTTTCCTCCAGCTCGTCAATCAATTCGTCGTCAATCTTAGTCGAGCCGTGGAGGATTTCGTCAATCTTGTCAACAAATTTCTCGCGGGTCTTAGCCAAGCCCGCCTTCAGTCTGTCAAAGAATCCCATAACAATTCCTCCTTGCCGAATATTTTAGCAGATTGTCAAGCTTCCCTGCAACAAAAAATCCCCGACGCTAAATCGGGGATAAAAATTTTTAGCTCAGAAGCTGCCGCCGCCACCGCCGTGACCGCCGCCACCATGACCGCCACCGCCTCTGCGACCGCCGCCGCTACTTTTAGGACGCCGCTGAACGTTCATAAACAGAAAAGTATCGCGAGCCTCGTTTAGCTTGACGGTATTTTTTTGGAGGTAATCAATCGCCGTCATTGCGTGGCGAATATTGCTCATGGAGCCGATAAGTGCCGAACGAATAAACACGCCCAAAATAATCGCCGTCACGACAGCAACCGCCGCCGCTATCGGGTCAATTTCGCCGGGCGCACGTTGCCCGTAGGCGACGCCTTTAGTTTCGTAGTAAGTCAAAAGTTCGTCGACGCCGTCCACAAAATTATTTACCGCGCTGTAGTAATTGCCCGCGCTCAAATCCGATTGAAATTTATCTTTAAGGAACGCAATGCCGTCGTAATCGGTTATCCGCTCGACCATGCGCCTATCCGTCGACATTTCGTATTTGTGGTTTTTCATGTCGACCAAAAGGACAATGCCGCCGTTCATGCCGTTTGCAAAATTTTTGTCAAGGAAATCATTCGACGCCGTGACCATATCGCCGCGAACATTTTTCACGAACGCCACGCCGATTTTAATTTTGTGCGCCTGTTCGATGTTGTGAATTCTTTGATTGAGCAGTTCAATCTCCGTCGGCTTTAAAAGTCCGGCGTTGTCCGTGACGGATTCAATCTTTGCGGCACTTGCCACGGAAAAACTTATCAGCAGAATCAGCGCAATCAGACTTAAAAATTTTTTCATGACGCGCCCTCCTCAAGTAAACATTAAAAGCAAAAAGTAAATAATCGGCATAAGCACCAGCGAACACAGCGCGGGATAAAGGAAAGCCTTCGTCGTGTCGTAGGGTAGCGAGCCGACAACCTTGCCCGTTTGCCCGTTCATCATGAAGGTATAGGGCTTGTCCTGATAGCGCGTCGTCAAAATCCACACGGGCACCATCGCGTAGCTCACC
>JAFXNB010000003.1 GCA_017529935.1 Selenomonadaceae bacterium | reverse complement strand
CGCGTGGTCGACGTGGCTTTATCGCGCGCTGATTTTCTTGGTGATAAGCTGTCCGTGCGCGTTGGTGATAAGCATTCCGCTAAGTTTCTTCGCGGGTATCGGCGGCGCAAGTCGCGAGGGAATTTTAATCAAAGGCTCCAATTTTCTGGAGACGCTTTCCAAAGTTAAAACTATCGTCATGGACAAAACCGGCACGCTCACGCAGGGCAGTTTTGAAGTCGACGCCGTGCACAGCAAAAATCTGAACTTCGACGCGGAAAAACTTTTGCACCTTGCCGCGCACGTCGAACGCTACTCCACGCACCCGATTGCCAATTCCCTGCGCAAAGCTTACCCGAACGAACGCGACGATTGCACCGTTGAAGACATTGAGGAAATTTCCGGTCGTGGCATTCGCGCGAAAATTAACGGGCAAGTCGTCTGCGTCGGCAACGAAAAATTCATGGACGAGGTCGGCGCGGCGTGGAAGGAGTGCTACAAAGTTGGCACGATTATTCACGTTGCGGTTGACGGACAATACGCGGGGCACGTTGTCATTTCTGACGCGATTAAGCCGCACGCCAAAGAAGCCGTTGCCGAGTTGGGCGCGGAAAATATTTTCATGCTGACGGGTGACACGGAAAAAATTGCCGCGAAAGTTGCGGGCGAATTGGGCATAAAAAATTATCGCAGTGAACTCCTGCCCGCCGATAAAGTTTCCGAGTTTGAAAAGATTTTGGCGGCGTCGAGCGGCTCCGTTGCGTTTGTCGGCGACGGAATAAATGACGCGCCTGTTTTGAGCCGCGCAGATGTTGGAATCGCGATGGGAGCTTTGGGTTCGGACGCGGCGATTGAGGCGGCGGACGTTGTGCTCATGGACGACGACCCGCGCAAAATTTCCCGCGCGATTAAAATTTCCTGCAAGTGTCTTTCAATCGTCAAGCAAAATATTTTCTTTGCAATCGGCGTAAAATTTTTGTGCTTAATCCTCGGCGCAATCGGGCTGGCGAATATGTGGGCGGCGATTTTCGCGGACGTGGGCGTCATGATTTTAGCCGTGCTCAATTCAATCCGGACGTTGGCAAGCCATGGTTGACGCCCCGCAAAATAAAAAAGCACCCTCCAACGCGGAAGGTGCTTTTTGTTTGTCAAAGGTCGATTAAATTTCCCTGCGCGTCAATCGGGTCGCACACCAAGAAAAGCGCGCTCAAGTCGACGTGGAAAATAATCGTGTACTCGTCCTCGTCGGGAGCCGCACCGTTGAATTTGTTGCTGTAAAGCAGCGACGCCGCGTGACAATAATCGTTGACTTGGTCGCCGAATGCATTGACTTTCTTGCTGCAAATCGGCTCCAAAAATTTAAAGACGGTGCCCGCCGGAAAAATCCCGTCGACGAAAATTTTTTCGGGCAGGAAGTTATTATCTTCGACGAACGGAATCGCCACCTTCGAGCGCAGGAAAAGATTTTCAAAGTCCAAGTTCTTAATCATCGCGCCACCTCAGAAGCTCACGGAAAATTTACTTTTTTTGTCTTCGGCGATGGTGAGGAAATTTGCAAAGCCCGTCATATCCAAAACTTCGCGGACATTCTCGCGGACATTTTTTATCCGCATTGCGCCCTGCTTATCCATGCGCTTTTGCAATTTCAGCAAGGTGCGCAAACCCGCCGAAGAAATATATTCCAGGTCGGCAAGGTCAACCGTCAAGTCGTCGACGCCGCCGAGCGACGCGGATACATCTTTGTCGAATGTGAGCGCGTTTACCGCGTCGAGCCTGCCGATAACTTGAACCGTCAACGCCGAGCCTTCGGAAAATTTTTTTATCTCCATTGAAATGCCTCCTTCACATGGCGATTGTAGCAAAATTTGTAAAGGCGCGTCAAGTGTGCTAAGATTGACGAAAAATTTTTGGGAGGTTTTTGTGATGATGAACAACTGCAAGGCGATTCAAATCAGCGAAAATATTTTTTGGGTGGGCGCGGTCGATTGGTCTATGCGCAATTTCCACGGCTACGAAACGGAGCGTGGCTCCACTTACAACGCCTATCTGATTGTCGACGAAAAAATTACGCTCATCGACACCGCGAAGATTGATTTCAAGGACGAACTGCTTGCGCGGATTTCTTCCGTCGTTGAGCCCGCGAAGATTGACGTTATCATTTCCAGCCACGTCGAACCCGACCACTCCGGCGCATTGAAAGAAGTTGCCGCCCTCGCTCCCAACGCCGAAATTTTTACGACGAATCCCAACGGCTTGAAAGGTTTGACGGCGCGTTACGGCAAGTTGAATTATAAAGCTGTCAAGGCGGGCGACGAAATTTCTATCGGCAAACGTACTTTAAAGTTTGTTCCGACGCCCATGCTCCATTGGCCCGACTCCATGGTAACTTACTGTCCGGAGGAAAAAATTTTGTTCTCCAACGACGCGTTCGGCGAGCATTTGGCGACGGCTCTGCGCTTCGACGACGAGAACGATTTGGAAATTATTTTGCACGAAGCTAAAAAATATTACGCGAACATTTTAATGCCCTTCGGCAAACAGGCGCAGACCGCGCTTAAGGCTCTGGGCGGCTTGGAAATTAAAATGATTGCCACGGGGCACGGCGTCATTTGGCGCACGCACATTGATAAAATTCTTGACTGCTACAAAAAATGGAGCGCGGGCGAAGTTTCGGAGCGGGCGGTTGTTGTCTTCGATTCAATGTGGCATTCGACGGAAATTTTAGCGCGGACGATTACCGAGGCTTTTGCCGCGAAAAAAATTCCCGCCGCGTTTTACGACATAAAAAAGACGCCGCTCAGCGACATCGTCACGGATATTTTCACGAGCAAATATTTGGCGGTTGGCTCGCCCACGATTAACAATCAGATGATGCCGACGATTGCCGCGTTCCTTTGCTACTTGAAGGGCTTGCGCCCCGTCAATCACAAAGCGTTGGCGTTCGGCAGCTACGGCTGGGGCGGGCAAAGTATCGGCTACGTTGAAGACGAACTTAAAGCGGCGGGCTGTGAAATTATCCTTGATAAAATCCGCGTCGCCAACATTCCGACCGCCGCGCAACTCGACGACATCACGGCAAAAATCCTCGCTCTCGACGTGTAAGGAGAAATTTTCATGGCTAAGCAACTCAACGCCGAACAAAAAACTATCGGACAAATTTTCATGGAGTGCAAAAAGGCGTTCTTAAAATAAGACGAAGAAGCCTACTTCATGGGAACGATTTTGACATTTAAAAACGCCGCCAAAGAGTTTGAGGTTATAGACGGTCAACAGCGCATTGTAACTTTTATGCTTATGTTGCGTGCTTTTTATCAAGCGTTCGGCTCCGCGCAAGATGAAAGCATTAAAAACGTTCGCGGAAAAATTGAACAATGTCTTTGGCACACAGACGAAGACGATAAGCCCGACAAAGAAAGTCTCAAGCTCAAGTACGAAGTCATTGCCGACGAAGAATCTGACGAGCTGAAAAAAATTTTGACGACGGGCAACTCTACACCAAAGCAGAAAAATAACTACGCCGTGAATTATCGCCTGCTCCAAAGATGGATTGCCGACCTCAACAACGAAAAGCCCGGCTACTTACTTTATCTCGTGCGAAGAATTTTAAACAACTGCGTGCTCCTGCCGATTGAAGCCGACTCGCAAAACACCGCGCTTAGAATTTTCACGACGCTCAATGATCGCGGTCGCCCGCTCGACGACGCCGACATCTTCAAGGCGCAATTCTACAAGTTCTATCTTAAGCGGGGCACGATTGCCAAAAATAAATTCGTCGAACGCTGGAAGGATTTGTCGGAGCTTTGCAACAAAAACTTTCACCCGCGCAAGGACACTCCCGTCGACGATTTGTTCCGCCGTTACATGTATTATTTGCTGGCGAAGAACGAAACTAAAAATGACACCTTCCCCGATATGCGCGATTACTACGAGCGGAACGGTTATAAAATTCTTCAAAGCGACGAAACTTTTAGGGATTTGGAAACGCTGGCAAAATTTTGGGATGACGTGATAAACCGCAATGAAGAAAGATTTTCGCCACGAATTTTGAGACGGCTCTACGTTTTGAATTGGGCACCGTACAACATTTGGACTTACGTCGTGTCGATTTATTTCATGGGCGTTCGCGAGCTTGACGAAGAAAAATTTTTCAACTTCCTAAACAAAATAACGGCAATGACTCTCATGCACGCGATAACAAATCCCGGCGTGCAATCGATTCGCCGTCCGTTTTTCGTAGAGTTTCAAAATATCTTGCGCGGTCGCCCGATTGAATTTAAATCCTTTAAGCAAGAGGAAAGATTTCTTCGCGACCGCTTAAGAGACATAAAATTTTCAAATTCCAGAGCAGTTACCGGTTCAATGTTGGCTTGGTGGATTTTCCGCGATGCCGCGCAGGAATTGCCGCCGCTCGGAACGGAATTGCAAATCGAACACATTTTGGCGAAGAAGTGGCAGGAACTTCATCACGAGCTGGAAAATCCCGACGCGCTAGAATTTTTGGGCAACAAATCACTGCTTGAAAAGAGAATAAATATTCGGGCTTCGGATTATCGGCTCTTCGACAAAAAAATTTTTTACCTCGGCGACGGCAAATCTAAGCAAGGCACGTTCAATCTTGAATTGCAACGGCTCGCCAAAACGCGCTACGATTTCACGGAACGCGACATACTCGACCGCAACGAAAAAATTTTCGACGCGTTTATCGAATATCTGCGCGGGCAAAATTTGCTACTCTAGCCGCGGAAATGTTGAACCCAATAGTGTTTGTATTTTGAATTGGCTTGATAGTAGTAGACGACGCCCAGCTCCAAGAACTTTGGATTTAAAATGTTGTCGCGGTGTGTTGGCGAATCCATCCACGCTTGCACGACTTGCTTGGGCGTAGTCTGTCCGCCCGCCAAATTCTCGCCGAGAATGTGTCCGCGATTGGGCATCGCCGTAAAACATTTCGTGCCGTTCGGGCGCGTGTGAGAAAATTTCGTCGGCAACTCCACCGCCCGAACATACGCGCTCGCCGCCAAATCTTTTGCGAATGCCAAAGGTACCGCGCCGACTTTTGCCCGCTCCTTGTTGACCAGCCGCAACACTTCCATTGGAAATTCTTTTATGTCCGTCTTTTGATTCCGTTGCGGGGCTTCGTTTACCACTATAATTTTTTGCGCCGCTGAAACATCTGTAAAGCTCATTGCCGCGACCAAAAATATTGCCGCGACGCTTAACCAAAATTTTTTCATAGTCAATCACCTCGTCGAAAGTTTATTCGTTCAATCTTAACCGTAGCTTAATCCACAGATTATTTTTCGTCAATCTTGTCGTGGCGGCGGCAGGTATGATATAATCCGCGTGAAAAAATTTCCCCAGCTTTGAGAGGAGTGTATCAAAATGAGGTTGCCTAAAATTTTTAAGAGAGTCGTGACTGCCGTCTGTGCTTTGGCATTGGCGGTAGGCGTCGCAGGTTGCGGCGGCGGCAGTGGCGAAAAGGAGCAATTCATTAACATAGCCACGGGCGGCACGGCGGGCACTTATTATCCAATCGGCGGTGCCATTGCCGAAGTTCTTAACAAAAGCGGCATGAACGCCAGCGCACAATCAACCGGCGCGTCCGTCGCCAATATCAACATGCTCAAGGACAAGCAGGTTGAACTTGCAATCGTCCAGAACGATATAACTTACTACGCCGTCAATGGCGAGGAAATGTTCAAAGAGGGCGGCAAGGTCGAAAATCTCACCGGTATCGCGTCGCTCTATCCTGAAACTTGCCAATTCATCGTCCGCGAAGATTCGGGCATCAAAGTTATTACCGATTTAAAGGGCAAGCGCGTGGCTGTCGGTGCGGCAGGTTCGGGCGCGGAGGCTAACGCTCGCCAAATTCTTGAGGCTTACGGAATAACTTATGACGACGTGGACGAACAATTCCTTTCCTTCGCTGAAGGTTCCTACGCTCTCAAAGACGGCACTGTTGACGCGGCGTTCGTGACGGCTGGTTATCCTACCGCTTCCGTCCAAGATATCGCTTCCCAAAATAAAATCCGTCTCCTGCCCGTCGGCGACGAGCAAATTAAAAAGCTTTCCGAGAAATATCCTTTCTACACAAAGACCACTGTCCCTGCCGGCGTTTATCAAGGCTTCGACCAGGAAGTTCAAACCGTCAGCGTTATGGCTATCCTCGTTGCCAATGACAAAATCGACGCGGCTCTCGGCGAGAAACTCACCAAGGCTATCTTCGACAACTTAGACAAAATCGCAGCGGCTCACTCCGCTGGCAAAAACATAACCAAAGCGACCGCGCTTGAAGGCATGGACTTCATCAAGATGAACGAAGGCGCAACCAAAGTTCTCAAGTAAAAATTTGTCACCGAAAAAAATCCGTTGCCAAAAAAGTCTCCTGTCCTAAATCGGGCGGGAGGCTTTTTCGTAGCGTTTCATACAAGCCCGCCGGATAATTAATTGTCAACTTTACTTTAGCGTTCGTTCGTGTATAATTGCAAGGAAAAAATTCAAAGGAGAGCGGTGCCCTTAATGGATACTGCAGAAAATACAAAATTAAAACCTTACTTATCGCCGCTGAACGTGTGGGCATTATCGTTCGGCTGCGCAGTCGGCTGGGGCGCGTTCGTCATGCCGGGCACGACTTTTTTGCCGATAGCCGGACCTTTGGGCACTGCGCTCGGCATGGCTGTCGGCGGCATCATCATGCTAATTATCGGCTACAATTATCATTTCATGATGAATCGCTACCCCGACGCCGGCGGCACTTATTCCTACGCTAAAAAAGTTCTCGGTTACGACCACGGCTTTTTGAGTTCGTGGTTTTTGATTCTGGTTTATATCGCAATCACGTGGGCGAACGCCACCGCCCTGCCGATTATCTTTAGAAAATTTTTGGGCGATACTTTTCAGTTCGGCTTTCATTATACAATCGCGGGCTTCGACGTTTGGCTCGGCGAGGCTCTGTTAAGTTTGGGTGCGCTTTGGATTTTTGGATTTATCTGCATGCGCGGCGGCAAATTGGCGGCTTGGGTTCAAACTGTCGCGGCGATAATTTTATTCGGCGGCGTGCTGATTGGCATGGGCGCGGTTCTGATTAGCGGCGTGAATCCCTTCGACATTGCGCCCGCCTTCCCGCCCGACAACAAAAGCTCCTTTGCGGCGGTCTTCGGAATTGTCGTTCTTGCGCCGTGGGCTTTCGTCGGCTTTGAATCGGTTTCGCAATCGGCGGAGGGTTTCAAGTTCTCCATAAAAAAGACGTTCGCGATTTTATTCTGCGCGGTCGTGGCGGCGGCTGTTGCCTACACTTTCCTTGCGCTACTTGCCGTCTCCAGTTTGCCGGCGGGCTACGCGAATTGGTTTGACTATATAAAAGACATCGACAATCTCGACGGGCTTGACGGGCTTCCGACGTTTCACGCGGTGCACGCTTTCCTCGGCGACACCGGCTTGATTATTTTGGCGGCAACTTGCGTGTGCGGCGTCATAACCGGCTTGGTTGGAAATTATATCGCCGCCAGCCGTTTAATTTTCGCGCTGACCCGTGACGATTTGCTCCCCGCCTGGTTCGGCAAGCTCAACGAAAATCATACGCCAACAAACGCTGTCCTTTTTATCATGCTCCTTTCCTTGCCGATACCTTTTCTCGGACGCACGGCGATTGCTTGGATTGTCGACGTGAACACAATCGGCGCGACGATTGATTACACTTATACTTCGCTCGTCACGATTATCACTGCGCGGCAAATGGGAAAAAGTCTTGCGCAACTGACGGGGACAATCGGCGTCGTCGTGTCGCTGATTTTCTTCCTGTACTTCATGGTGCCCAACGTGTGGACTGTCGCCGCGATGACCACGGAAAGTTATCTAATTCTGATTTGCTGGAGCATTCTCGGCTTCGTCTTCTTCCGCTACATTTTCCAGCGCGACACGGAACGGCGTTTCGGCAAGTCGACAATTTCTTGGATAGCGTTGCTGTTTTTAATTTTCTTTACGTCGATGCTTTGGGTGCGCGAGGCAACCAGCGACGCCGCGCAGACAGTTTTGGGCAACTTGAGAGAATATTACACGGAGGAGCTTAACGAACACGGCGTGCCGCCCACCGAACGCGAAAAAGCCGACTCGGAATTTTATCTGCAAAACCAAATGGAACTTGTTAGCTCCTCGTTGACGCGCCATAACTTAATGCAAATGGGCTTGATAACAATCGCGCTGTTTATCATGTTCAACATTTACAACTTGATGATGAAGCGCGAAAAAAATATGGAAGTGCAAAAAGTTCAGGCGGAACGGAGCAATAAGGCGAAGTCAACTTTCCTTTCCAACATGAGCCACGATATACGCACGCCAATGAACGCAATCATCGGCTACACGAATTTGATTAAAAAGGAGCCGGGACTCCCGCCGCGCACGAAAGATTATCTCGACAAAATCGAAGCCTCGAACAATCACCTGCTCGCGCTGATAAATGATATTCTCGACATGAGCCGCATTGAATCGGGCAAGATGGAACTCGACCCGCAAAAGGCAAATATCGTCAAGGCGTTGGGCGAAGTGCGTGACTTGTTCGCGACGCAAATGGCAAATAAAAATCTCAAGTTCGCCGTCAACGTCGAACACGTCATGAATAAAACCGTCATGTGCGACACGCCCCGCCTTAATCGCGTCCTGCTGAATTTGATTAGCAATGCGTTCAAGTTCACGCCCGAAGGCGGCTCCGTCACAGTCACGCTCCGGCAAGTCGGCGGCAACGACGAGAAAGGCTCCTATGAACTGCGCGTCAAGGATACGGGCATGGGCATGACGCCCGAATTTGCCAAAAAAGTTTTCGCCGCCTACGAACGCGACCGCTCCGTCAGCAACATTCAAGGCACGGGCTTAGGCATGTCAATCACGAAAAGTATCGTCGAACTTATGGGCGGCACGATTGACGTTGAGAGCGAACTCGGACGTGGCACCGAATTTATTGTCCGCGTCGATTTCCCGATTGTCGACGAGCCCGACGAGGAGGAAGTTGAGCAAATCGTCGACGAGAAGGGCGAGATTGACTTCAGCAAAATTAAATTGCTCCTTGTCGAAGATAACGAAGTCAACCGCGAAATTGCGTCGCTGATTCTCACGGAATTTGGCTTCGGCTTGGACACGGCGGAGAACGGGAAAATTGCCGTCGATAAAATTGCGGCGAGTAAGCCCGGCGAATTCGACGCGATTTTAATGGATATTCAAATGCCCGTCATGAACGGCTACGAGGCGACGAAAAAAATCCGCGAACTGCCCAATAAAAAACTCGCGCAGATTCCGATAATCGCAATGACAGCGAACGCCTTCACGGAAGACATTCAAACGGCAAAAGATGCGGGCATGAACAGCCACATCGCCAAGCCGCTCGATATAGAAAAGATGATTGAAACTTTAACGGAGGTCTTGTCATGAAAAAAATTTTATCCGCGCTGATGATTCTAATCGTTGCGCTGTGTGCGGGTTGCGGCGAAAATATCACCTACAAACACCTGACGCAAGACGAAGCAAAGAAGATGATGGCGGACACGCCCGACACGATTATCCTTGACGTGAGGACGCGCGAAGAATACGAGAAAAAGCATATCCCCGGCGCAATCTTAATTCCGCTGGAGGATTTGCGTAACAATGAATTCTCCAAAATTCCCGACAAAAACGCACCGATTTTAATCTACTGCTGGACGGGACGCCGCGCGCAAGATTCAGCTGATGTTCTGGTCAAGAATGGTTACAAGAACGTTTACGAATTCGGCGGATTGGCTGATTGGAACGGACCGCTTGAAGGCGGCGAAATTGACGGCTACACGTACATAACTCAGGACGAAGCGGTAAAAATGTTGGCGGAGGATCCGAGCGCGGTTCTGATTGATTGCCGTTTCCCGAAAGATTACGAAGCGCGACATATCACGGGAGCCGTTCACGTGCCGTTGGAAGCTGTTGTTGCGGAAAACTTTGAGCAGATACCCGACAAAAACGCGACGCTCATCACCTACTGCGGCGACGGAAACCGCGGACGGAAAACGGCAAAGGCTCTTGTCGAAAAGGGCTACACGAAAGTTTACACCATGGGCGGCATTATCGAATGGACGGGCGATGTTGAAGGCGCGGACGTAAAAGCCCAATAAAAAAATTCAGCCGGAAGATTTCTCCTCCGGCTTTTTTGTTGCGTAAAATTATTTTATTCTTCGGCTCGCGGCGTTAAGTCTGCGGCTTTTAATTTTCCAAGCTTTTTACGCTCTGCAAATTCAGCCGTCGCCGTGAACAGCGCGTCGCTCGAAGAATTCAAAGCCGTCTCGCACGAATCTTGCAATACGCCGATGATAAACCCGACGCCGACGACCTGCATAGCAATATCGTTGTCAATGCCGAAACTCGAACACGCCACGGGAATCAAAAGTAACGAACCGCCCGCCACGCCTGACGCGCCGCAAGCTCCGACTGTTGAAATTATGCAAAGTAGCAACGCCGTCGGCATGTCAACGGAAATTCCTAACGTGTGCGCCGCCGCCAAACTCAAAACCGCTATCGTTATCGACGCGCCCGCCATATTTATCGTTGCGCCCAGCGGAATTGAAATGGAATATAAATCTTCGTTCAAGCCCAAACGCTTGCAAAGGCTCATGTTCACGGGGATATTTGCCGCACTCGACCGCGTGAAAAATGCGTAAATGCCGCTCTCCCTCAACGTCGCCAAAACCAGCGGATACGGATTCATTCTAAGCTTGAAGAATACGATTATCGGATTCATGATTAACGCCACGGAGAAGAACGCGCCCAAAAGCACCGCCAAAAGTTTCGCGTAGCCCAAAAGTGCGTCGACGCCGCTGGTTGCTATCGCGTCGGCAACCAAGCCCATGATACCGAACGGCGCGAAGCGAATCACCCATTGCACGACCTTTGTAACCGCCTTAGCCAAATCGCTCAAGACGTTGTGAAGTTCTTCGCCCGCATGCCGGAACGCCAAGCCCATTATGACGCCCCACGCCAAAATTCCGATATAATTTGCCGTCGTCAGCGCGTGTATCGGGTTATCTACAACGTTCATTATGACGTTCTGCAAAACTTCGACGATTCCGCCCGGCGGCGAGATTGTCGTATCAGCGTCGATTTGCAATTTTAAAGTCGTCGGGAATAAAAATGACGCCGTGACCGCCACCAGCGACGCCAAAAAAGTCCCGATGACGTAGAGCTGGATTATCGGTTTCATTGTCGCGTTCGATTCCGATTTCTGGCTCATGGCGTTCATAACCAGCACGAAAACCAAAATTGGTGCGACGCCCTTTAACGCGCTGACGAAAAGCTTACCGAAAACCGCGATGACCGGCACCACGGCCGGCACGAATAACGCTAAAATAATTCCTATCACCAGTCCGACGGCGATTAATTTTATCAGAGCCGTTTCGCCATAGACCTTTGTAACTTTGGATAACAATTTACACCCTCCTCATTTTTTCCTGCGCGCATTATACAACCGAATCAGCGAACACGCAAATAAAATTGGCGCGGAGTTATTCATTGCAAAAAACTTTTCAAGCAAATATAATCGACTAAAAAAAGTAGCGGGGAATTTTTATGCACAAGATATTGGAAGCGGCACTGCGCGACGAAATGATTCGTGCGGCGACAAAAAATTTTTCACGGCGCGGCGAGTTTTTAATTTACGGATTAGCGGGTTCGCAAAAAGTTTTGCCGGTAGCGGCGGCTTACGAGCTGAATCCGCGCCCGATAATAATTTTGGTGAGCGACAGGGAAAAAATTTCAGCGTGGCGCAACGATTTAGAAGAATTTTTGCCGGAGCCGGAGATTTTGGAGTTGCCCGAACTCGATTTAGTTGACGTGCAAGCCTCAACCGTCGGAATCGAACGCCTTGCAATGCGATTAGAAATTATTTCCAGACTTTTGCGCGGCGAAAAGCTGATAGTATTGGCGTCGACGGTCGCGGCGGTAAAAAAAGATTTTTCGCGGCAGGATTATTTAAAATTTCAAATGCAAATTGACGTTGGGCAGAAAATTTCGCTAGAAAAATTTATAATTAAGCTTAATGAATTCGGTTATGAACGCGCTGATGAGCTTGATTCGGTCGGAAAATACATAATTCACGGCGGAATTGTCGATTTATTTCCGATTAACGAGCCTACTCCCTGTCGAATTGAATTTTTTGGCGACGAAATTGATTCTCTGCGCGAAATTGATTCTGAAACGCTCCGCTCCAAAAAGAAAATTCAAACCGTGACGATTTTGCCGATAAAAAATTTTTCCAAGAGTAGCGAACCATTTTTTAGTTGCGTTGGAGCCGGCGGCACGATTATTTTCGACGAACCTGCGCGAATTCACGAAGCAATTCACAATTTAACCGTAGAAAATCCCGATTTAAAGAAAAATATTTTTACATTTGCCGATTTAATTAAGAGTGCACGCGCAAGCACGCTAATTTATCTGGAATTGATGTTGAAGCGAATAAAAAATATTGAGCCGACGGAAACTATCGGGATAACCGCCGCAAACGTCACGAGTTTTCAAGGACAAACGAAATTTTTTATGGAGGAAATGGTGCGTTTAACGGAATTCGGGCAGAAAATATATTTTTTATTTGGCAGTCAAGCAAAAATGCTCGGCATGGAAAAACTTTTAGCGGAAAATAACTTGAGCGGAATAACTCTCCAACTCGGCAATTTAAGCGACGGATTTTCGCTCCCGAACGCTAAATTAACCGTCATGACGGAGAAAAATATCTTCGGAAAGCAAATTCAGCGGCATAAAAGTAAAAAATACGCCGATTCGGGCGAAAAAATTAAGCATTTCAGTGACATTAAACCCGGCGATTACGTTGTTCACGTCGAAAACGGTATCGGAAAATATTTAGGCGTCGAAACTCTCGATTTTAACGGCGTGCGCAGTGATTTTTTAAATATCCAATACGGCGGCACAGATAAACTTTATATTCCCGTCGACCAAGTTAATTATCTGCAAAAATATATCTCCGATAACGACGAAATTCCGAAATTATCGCGTTTAGGTTCGGGCGATTGGGCAAAAGCTAAGTCGCGAGCCACTGCGGCGGTTGAAGATATTGCCGAAAAACTTTTGGAAATTTATGCGCGTCGCGAAAAGGCGCGAGGTTTTGCTTTCGACGAAGACGACGCCTCACAGCGCGAATTCGAGGACGCATTTCCCTACGAAGAGACGCCCGACCAAATAAAAGCCGTTTTAGAAATAAAAAAAGATATGGAACGCCCGCGCCCGATGGACAGATTAATTTGCGGCGATGTGGGCTTCGGGAAGACGGAAATTGCGATTCGGGCGGCGTATAAGGCGGCGATGAACGGCAAACAATGCGCGGTTTTAGTTCCAACGACGGTTTTAGCACAACAACATTATCAAACATTTTCGGAGCGATTTGCGGGCTTTTTGCCGACTGTGGACGTTATTTGCCGTTTTAAAACGCAAAAAGAGCAACGAACTACGCTACAAAAACTTCGCGCGGGACAAATTGACGTTTTAATCGGCACACACGCAATTTTATCGCGCAAAATTCAATTTAAAGACTTAGGATTATTAATAATTGACGAGGAACACCGTTTTGGCGTGAAACAAAAGGAAAAAATACGTGCATTAAGCGCGGGAGTTGACGTTTTAACGCTCAGCGCGACGCCAATTCCGCGAACTTTGCACATGTCTTTAATCGGAACGCGCGATATGAGCCTGATTGAAACCGCGCCCGCAGAAAGATTTCCCGTTCAAACGTACATTATTGAGGACGACGACGAAATTATTGCTGAAGCCGTTCGCAGGGAAATTCGGCGCGGCGGGCAGGTTTATTTTGTTTATAATCGCATTGAAACGATTGATATTATGCGCGATAAATTAATTAAAATGGTTCCCGAAGCCAAAATTCAGACGGCACACGGGCAAATGTCGGGCGATTTTCTCGAAAATGTGATGATGGACTTTTACGAGGGCGCATTTAACGTACTTTTGACGACGACAATTATTGAAAGCGGGCTTGATGTGGCAAATGCCAATACAATTATTATTTATGACGCGGATAATTTCGGTTTAGCGCAACTTTATCAAATGCGCGGGCGCGTCGGACGCTCTCATCGCATGGCTTTTGCCTATTTTGTGCACAGAAAGGACAAAATTTTAAGCGAAACGGCGGAAAAACGTCTTCAAGCAATGCGCGAATTCGCTCAACTTGGCGCGGGATTTAAAATTGCTATGCGTGATTTGCAAATTCGTGGCGCAGGAAATTTATTGGGCGCACAACAGCACGGGCATATTGCGAGCGTCGGCTTTGAAATGTATTGCCAACTTTTGGAGGAAGCGGTTAAAAAATTGCAAAATAAATCGGTTGAAAAGCCTGACGTACCCGAACCGATAATTAATTTGCCCGCCGAAGCCTTTATTAATCGCGAATATATCTCCAATTCGGGCGATAAAATTGAAATTTACAGGCGATTGGCGGTTGTGAGGGACGATTTAGAGATAAAAGATTTGCGCGAGGAGCTTATTGACCGTTTTGGAAAAATTACCGAGCCGGTTGAAAACCTTTTAAACGTCGCGAAAATTAAAATTGCCGCAAAAAATTTATCGGTAAGCTCCATTAAAGAAAAAAATCTCCGTGTCGAAATTATTTTTAACGACATGAAGAAAATTTCCGCGCAAGGTGTCATCGAATTATCTAGGATTTTCCGCCGCGATTTTAAATTTATTGAAAGTTCGCAGCGCATTTTTTTGACGCTAAAGACCAAAAAAGATATTTTAAGCACCGTTTTAAATGTTTTACGGAATTTGACGGACAAATAAAATGTTAAAAATCTTTTAGCCCGAAATTTTGCAACGCGCCGATTGAATTGCGCCAATCGCGCTTGACTTTAACCCACAAGTCCAGAAAAATTTTCGCGCCGAGGAGCATTTCAATTTCGGGACGCGCCGCTCTGCCGACGTTCTTTAACATTGCGCCGCCCTTGCCGATTAAAATTCCCTTTTGCGAGTCGCGCTCAACGTAAATCGTCGCGCGGATAAAAATCGTGCCGTTGTCGCGCGTCGTGAATTCTTCCACGTCGACGGCGATTGAATGCGGAACTTCGTCCTGCGTGGCGTGCAAAAGTTTTTCGCGAATCAGCTCGGCGATAATCAGCCGTTCGGGCTGGTCGGTCACCATGTCGGCGGGGTAATATTGAACGCCGGCGGGCAAAAATTTTTTCGCTTCGGCAATCAGCGCGTCAACATTTGTACCGTCCGCCGCGCTTATCGGGACGACCGCCGCGAAATTTCTGCGCGTGGAGTATTCGGCGATTATCGGCAAAAGTTTTTCGCGGTCAAGCAAATCAACTTTGTTCACGACCAAAATCACGGGCTTAGTCGTCGCGCTCAATCGTTCCAAAATATATTTTTCGCCGCCGCCAAATTTTTCCGTGGCGTCGATGACAAAAAAAATTGCGTCGACTTCCTGAAGCGTGCCCTCCGCCGCCTTGAGCATGTATTCGCCGAGTTTGAATTTGGGCTTGTGGATGCCGGGCGTGTCTAGGAAAATAATTTGCGCGTCGTCAAGCGTCAAAATGCACTGAATGCGACTGCGCGTGGTCTGCGGCTTATCGGAGGTTATCGCGATTTTCTGCCCGATAATTTTGTTAATCAGCGTGGACTTGCCGACGTTCGGTCGCCCGATTACCGCCACGAATCCCGATTTATATTCCATTTCAATCCCTCCAAAGTAAAAGGAGCCGCGCTTGCGACTCCCGTTTTTGTTAATCAAGAAAATCTTTGAGCTTTTTGGAGCGGGCGGGGTGGCGAAGTTTGCGCAACGCCTTTGCCTCAATCTGGCGAATTCTTTCGCGGGTGACGTTGAAACTTTTGCCGACTTCCTCCAGCGTGCGTGCTCTGCCGTCTTCCAAGCCGAATCTCAGCCGCAGTACGTTTTTCTCGCGTTGCGTCAAAGTTCCCAGCACGTCTTCGAGTTGCTCTTTTAACAGCATGAATGACGCGGCGACGGCGGGCGCGGGTGCGTCGTGGTCTTCGATAAAGTCGCCCAAATGCGAATCGTCTTCCTCGCCGACGGGCGTCTCCAGCGATACCGGCTCCTGCGAAATTTTTTTAATCTCCCGCACGCGCTCGACCGGCACTTCCATTTCTGCGGCAATTTCTTCGTCGGTTGGTTCGCGTCCGTTTTTCTGTAGCAAATTCCGCGAAACTCTTGTCAACTTGTTAATCGTCTCGACCATGTGCACGGGGATTCGGATTGTGCGCGCCTGGTCAGCTATCGCCCGCGTTATCGCTTGACGTATCCACCATGTCGCGTAGGTTGAAAATTTATAGCCCTTGTGGTAATCGAACTTTTCGACGGCTTTAATCAAGCCCAAGTTGCCCTCTTGAATCAAATCGAGAAAGCCCATGCCGCGCCCCGCGTATCTTTTGGCGATTGACACGACCAAGCGCAAGTTCGCCTCGGCGAGATCTTTTTGCGCCTCGGAGTGTTCTTCTTCGTCCTTAGATTCCATTTTCTTAGCGAGTTCTATTTCCTGTTCGGCGGTGAGTAGCGGCACGCGCCCGATTTCCTTAAGGTACATGCGCACGGGGTCATCAATCGAAACGTTATCCGGTGCCAAATCGACTTCGACGGACGGTTTCGGCGCGTCGGTTTCCTCGGCGAGATTTTCTGACGATTCGGCGACGTTAAGCGAGTCATCTTGTTCAAGCGTGGAAGTTTCGCTCGGCAAATCGTTGTCGACGTTGTCGCCCATGTCCTCAATCGCGGCGTCGTCCTCGTCGGTTATTTTTATGCCTTCGCGTTCGCAGACACTCAAAATTTCGTCAATCTCGTCCGTGTCGTTTTCCAAGCCGAACGATTGCATAATTTTTTCCAAATCGTCATAAGTAAGCTTCCCGCCGGTTTGCTTTGCCTTTTCCGTTAAAATCGAGACAATTTTTGGCGGACGACTTCTGACGGTTTTGGCGTTGTCCTCTGCCGCAACTACCTCCACAGTTTGAGATTTTTTTTGTGCGGAATGATTTTTTTTGTTTCCCGACAGGCTGCCGTTCAAGCCGCCTTTGTCCGGCTCGACAGTTTTATTTTCTCCTGTCATAGCGCAGCCTCCTTTCAAAAGCAAGTATAATTGCTTTTCAGATTATCACTTTCTTTTTTTATCTTAAGCGACTTTTGAACTGTTTGGACGTAAGCCGCTTCGTCGCTTGAATCGTAATTATCGACTTGCGCGAGGAGCTGAAAATATTTTTTGTCCAAAACAATTTGCCGCAAGACTTTAACCGAATCTTTGAAGACGTTGACATCTACGTCGTGCTCTGTGTTCGGTCCGCTCATCAATATCCGCGCAAGTTCCGCATTTGCCGCCTCGCTCAATTCCGTTGCCGCGCTCATCTTATCGGGTCGCCGTTCATTTGCCGCGCAGGTTTCAATCCAAGTGATTATCTCCCTGTGCACGTCGGAAAAAATTTCTCGCGGCAACAACGTCAGCGCGTAATGGAGCATTTCGCTTTCCTGCCACACCATCCGCAAAATATCTTCGCTTGCCGCCTTGACAACAGGATTTGCGGTTTCGGGAAGTTTTGCAAGTTTGACGGCAGATTTTTTATCCGGCTCCGTCCTTAAAAATTTTTTCCATTCCCTAGTGATGATAAACTCGTCCAGGGCAAGGGCGGCGGCAATTTTTTTGCGATATTCGTTGCGCGTGGCGTCGACTTCAACCTTTGTGACGACGGGCAAAATCTCCTGCAGTGCCTTGAGCTTGCCGGCGGGCGTGGTGTGTTCGGTGTTGTCAAGAACGTATTTCATGCGGTAATCAATCAGCGTCGCCGCATTTTTGATAAGCTCCTCGAACGCCGCTTTGCCGTGCTTGCGAATGAATTCATCGGGGTCTTTGCCGTCGGGAATGTTGACAACGAAAACTTCCGCTCCCGCCGCCTGAACTATCGGCAGGGCGCGAACTGTGGCGCGTTGACCTGCCGCGTCGCTGTCGTAGCAGAAAATAATTTTCCGAGCGTAACGCAGAATCAACTTGACGTGTTCGGGCGTGAAGGCGGTGCCGAGCGTCGCGACGACATTTTTTATCCCCGCGCTGAACAGGGAAATTGCGTCCATGTAGCCTTCGACGACGACCGCCGCGCCCGCCGTGCTTATCGCGCGATTGGATTTGTCTAAGCCGAACAGCAAGTTGCGTTTGTTAAAGAGGGCGGTTTCGGGCGTGTTTAGGTATTTGGGATTTGTATCGTCCTCGGAGCCGAGAATCCGTCCGCCGAAGCCGACCACGTGCCCGAAAACATTAGCGATTGGAATCATGACGCGCCCGCGAAATCTATCGTAGTAGCCCGAAGAATTTTTTCGTTTGGCGACAAGCCCGACTGCCTCAAGCTGTTGCGGGGAAAAACCTTGCTTAAGCAGTTTGGTTAGAAGATTTTCCCACTCCTCGAACGCGAAGCCCAATTTAAAAGTTTCAATCGTTTCCGCTGTAATTCCACGCGCGGCAAGGTATTTCCTGCCGACTTCGCCGCGAGCTGTTTTGATTAAACATTCGTGATAAAAATCCTGCGCGAACTCATTAATTTTTATCAGCGATTTTTCCTCGCGGCGGCGTCTTTCCTCTTCGGGCGAAGCTTTTCTGGCGGGAAGTTCAATGCCCAAACGTTCCGCCTGAAGTTTAATCGCCTCGAAGTAAGTTATATTTTCAATGAGCGACAGGAATTTGAAGACGTTGCCGCCCGCGCCGCACCCGAAGCAATAAAAAAGTCCTTTGTCGGCACTGACGCTGAAGGAAGCGGTTTTTTCGTTGTGGAAGGGACAGCGTCCCCAATATCGCCCGCTCTTTTGAGTGAGCTGCATGTAGCGCGACACCACCGAATAAATATCCGTCCGTTCAGTGACACGCTCAACAAATTCATCAAGTTCCGCACTTCCCACAGCCTTTCAACCTCCGTTGCTTTTATATTCCCCGCGACTTTTAATTTTCCTTTCAGACGTGTAATAATTTTTCCGTCGTCTATAATCGCCGCAATACAACTCCGCTATAACGGCTGAAATGTATTCAAAGTAAATAATTGCCAAGAAAATTTTTCTGTGCTATAATCTGCGCAAGCGTATGAATCAAAAAAAGTTTTAGGAGGTTATAACTATGGCTAAGTATGTTTGCAACGTTTGCGGATACGTGTACGAAGGCGATGAGCCGCCGATTGAGTGCCCGGTCTGCAAAGCTCCCGCAGAAAAATTCACCAAACAGGAAGGCGAAATGACTTGGGCGGCTGAACACGTCGTCGGCGTGGCGAAGGGTGCTCCCGAAGACATTCTCAAAGACCTGCGCGCTAACTTCATGGGCGAATGCACGGAAGTCGGCATGTATCTGGCAATGGCGCGCGTCGCTCATCGTGAAGGCTATCCGGAAATCGGCGAGTATTGGCGTCGTGCCGCGTTGGAGGAAGCCGAACACGCCGCCAAGTTCGCGGAACTTTTGGGCGAAGTTCTCACGGACAGCACCAAGAAGAATCTGCAAATGCGAGTAGAAGCCGAGAACGGTGCCACCGCCGGCAAAACCGACCTTGCTAAACGCGCCAAAGCTCTCAATCTCGACGCGATTCACGACACCGTTCACGAAATGGCGCGTGATGAAGCTCGTCACGGCAAAGCTTTCAAGGGCTTGCTCGACCGCTACTTCAAATAATCCTTGACAGAAAATTTCTTGCGTGATAACATTGCACGCGTTGCGGAGGAGTGTCCGAGCGGTTGAAGGTGCTTGACTCGAAATCAAGTGTGGTCACAAGCCACCGTGGGTTCGAATCCCACCCCCTCCGCCAT
>JAFXNB010000039.1 GCA_017529935.1 Selenomonadaceae bacterium | reverse complement strand
GTACGCGATTTGCCGCTTAAGAATTCAAACTTAATCGCCGCGCCTCAGTAAACAGATTTAGTAGCAAACTTTCCTGCGACATTTCCCATTGACCACGCCGCCTGCAAATTGAAACCGCCCGTGAAGCCGTCAACGTTCGCAACTTCGCCCGCGATAAATAAATTTTCCACGAGCTTTGAACGCATTGTTCGCGGCTCTATTTCCTTCACCGAAATGCCGCCCGCCGTCACTATCGCCTCAGCTATCGGGCGCGTTTTGGTTATCGTCAACGGCACGCCGCGCAGATTTTCTATCAATCGCCGCCGCTGCGCTGAAGTCACGTCGTCAACTTTTTTGTCTTCGGGCAGATAGGACAGGTCAAGGATTATCGGAATTAATTTCGCGGGCAAAAGTTCCACGAGCGCGTTTTTTATGATTTTCCCTTTGAACTTGGCGAAGTCGCGCAGGAGCCGTGCGTCGAGTTGTTCGGGCGTCAATGCCGGCTTTAAATTTATTTCCAACTCCACGAATTTTCCTTCCGCCAAAAGTTTCGCGGCTTGTTTGCTCAGCGTCAAAATTATCGGTCCCGAAACGCCAAAGTGCGTGAACAGCATTTCGCCGAATTGCTCCGAAATTTTTTTCCCCTCCGCCAAAAGTTTCACGCGAACATTTTTTAGCGATAGTCCTTGCAAATCTCTGACGAAATCCTCTTCCGTTTCGAGCGGCACCAAGGAAGGCAAAATTTCCGTGACGGTGTGACCCAATCGCCGCGCAAATTTAAATCCGTCGCCACTTGAACCCGTCGCAGGATAACTCGCGCCGCCCGTCGCCAAAATATAATTATCAGCGGTAAAAATTTTTCCGCCGACGTTCACGCCGACGATTTTTTTGTTTTCGGCAAGAATTTCTTTGACGGGCGAATTTGTATGCACTTCGACGCCGAGAACCGCCAGCCGTCTAATCAGCGCGTCGATAACCTCGCTTGCGTCGTCACTGGCGGGAAAAACTCTGCCGCCGCGTTCAATTTTTGTCACGACGCCGAGATTTTCAAAAAAGTTCACGGTATCGGCGGGCGAAAAATTTTTCAACGCGCTGTATAAAAATTTCCCGTTGCCGGGAATATTTTTAACGACTTCAGCAATGTCCGCCGTGTTCGTCAGGTTGCAACGACCCTTACCCGTGATTCGCAACTTGCGACCGACTTGCGCCATCTTCTCAAACAGCGTGACTTTTGCGCCGCCTTCAGCCGCAACAATCGCCGCCATAATTCCCGCCGCGCCGCCACCGACTACGATTATTTTCCTCAAGACAATTCTCCTTTAAGCCGCGAAATTTCTTCTGCCGTCAACGCTCTGAACTTGCCGACCTTCAAGCCGTCGAGTGTCAAGCCCGCAAATTTTATCCGCCGCAACCTTTTAACATCGCAACCAATCGCCGCAAACATTCGCCGCACTTGCCGATTGCGCCCCTCGTGAATCGTAATTTCTACCAAATCTTTATCGAGCAGATAAACTTCTGCGGGCGCGGTCAAGCCGTCGTCAAGTTCGATACCTGCGCGGAGTTTGTCGAGTTTCTCCTCCGTGACGTCGCCAGAAATTTTTGCGCGATAAGTTTTTGCGACTTCGTAGCGCGGATGAATCAGCGCGTTCGTCAAATCGCCGTCGTTCGTCAAGATTAAAAGCCCCTCCGAATTTAAATCGAGACGCCCGACGGGATAAACGCGCTCCGAAAAATTTTCGCCCAAAAGTTCCAAAACCGTCTTGCGTCCGCGCTCGTCTTTAACTGTGGAAACGTAGCCGCGCGGCTTGTTGAGCAGCAGATAAATTTTTTCCGCGCTGAAGGTTAAAAGTTTGCCGTCGACGCAGATTTTTTGATTGTAATCAGCCTTTGCGCCGAGTTCGCGGATAATTTTGCCGTCGACAGTCACGCGCCCCGCCAAAATAATTTTTTCTGCCTCGCGCCGCGAACAAATACCTGCGCGGGCGATAATTTTCTGCAATCGTTCCAAGTCATCAGCTCCAAAAAATTTTCCGCCATTATACCACACGCCAAAGAAAAAAGCCCCGACGTTTTGCCGGAGCTTTTCTACTGACTTTGATGTTAAAGTTATCGCGGTTTGGCGAAAATCATTCTGCCCGCCGCCGTCTGCAATGCGCTTGTCACTTCGACAGAAATTGTGCGGCTCAAGTAACGGTGCCCGTTCTCTATGACAATCATCGTGCCGTCGTCGAGATACGCGACGCTTTACCCAAGCTCCTTGCCATCAGCTCCAAAATTTTTCCGCCATTATATCACACGCAAAACAAAAAAGCCCCGACGTTTTGCCGGAGCTTTTCTACTGACTTTGATGTTAAAGTTATCGCGGCTTAGCGAAAATCATTCTGCCTGCCGCCGTCTGCAATGCGCTCGTCACTTCGACAGAAATTGTGCGGCTCAAGTAGCGGTGCCCGTTCTCTATGACAATCATCGTGCCATCGTCGAGATACGCGACGCCTTGCCCAGGCTCCTTGCCGTCCTTGACGACTTGCACGCGCATTGTTTCGCCAGGAATCACGACGGGCTTGACGGCGTTGGAAAGTTCGTTGATATTTAAAACTTCCACGCCGCGCAGTTGCGCAACTTTATTTAAATTAAAGTCGTTCGTGATGATTTTTCCGCCCAATTTCTGCGCCAAACGCACCAATTTTGAATCGACGCCTTGAATATCATCAAAATCGACGTTCATAATTTCAACTTCAAGATGCGTTTCCATATCGCGTATTTTTTGCAGGACATCAAGCCCGCGCCGCCCACGAACTCGCCGCAAAGTGTCCGGCGAATCCGCTATATACTGCAATTCTTCCAGCACGAACACCGGAATTAACAGCGTGCCTTCCAAAAAGCCCGTTTTAGAAATATCCGCTATTCGCCCGTCGATTATGACGTTTGTGTCCAATAATTTGTAATTTTTATCTTTGTGCTCCTTTAATTTCACTAAATTTACTTTTGAAGGCTGCTCAACCGGCGCATTTTCCTCCGGAACGGGCTTTTCGGCGACTTTTTCGGCTTCTTTTTCCGCTTTTGCCGCCTCTCGACTCCGCAAAATGTCTTTTATCATGTGCGGTATAAAGTCAAGACTGCCCGTCAGCTCTTTGCGTTTCTTTATCGTGATTCTAACGCCCAAGTAACCCAAAACTAAGCTAAAAATAATCGGAATGTAATTTCCGACAATCGGAATTCTCGAAAAGGCATTTCCCAACAAATTTGCGAGTATAAGTCCTATTGCCAACCCAACTGCCCCCGCGATTACGTCATAGATTGGCATTTTACTGAGTTGTTTCTCGACAAAAGACGTGAACTTCCTTAATTTGTCGATTAGATACGGAGAGACGAAAAATCCCGTCAAGCCGCCGATAAATGCGCCTAAAAGTATGACTACCAGACTTGCCAGCGTCAATTCAAAAATTCCCGTTTCGATTTGGAAAAATTCCAGATTGATATACGAGATTAGGAACGGACTAGCCTGGTGCAACGCCGCGCCGCCGACTATCGCGCACGTCAACGTTATGAAGAATTTTATCGCTTTATCAAGCATAAGCCTCACCTCCAAATTGGTTTATGCAAGCCTAGCATACTTTTCTGAAATTTTACTGATTGACCGTCAGTGGGAAGAATTTTTTATCCTTGCTTAATAAATGGGCGACTCTTTCAATGATTTTTTCCGCCAAATCGGCTTTACTCATCTTTGAAAAGTTTTCAACTTGCTCATCGCGCCAAATTATCGACGCAATGTTAGTTGAAACGCCGAACCCCGCGCCCTCAAGCGTCACGTCGTTAGCAACAATGAATTCCAAATTCTTTTCGACGAGTTTTTTCCGCGCATATTCCAAAACATTTTGAGTTTCAGCCGCAAATCCGACCAAAATTTGAGATTTTTTTAAAGTGCCGAGTTCACGGAGTATATCGGGATTTTTCACGAGTTCGAGCGTTAAAACTTCGGAGTCTTTCTTTATTTTCTGCGCGGCGGGATTTTTAATTCGATAATCGGCGACAGCGGCGGACATTATCACGCAATTTGCCGTTTCAAAGTGTTTTAAAACATTTTCGCGCATTTCCAACGCCGATTCGACCTTAATAAACTCTTTTAAGCCGTTCGGCGGTTCCAAATTGCTGTTGCCCGCGATTAAAATCACTTCCGCGCCCGCTTTTATCGCAGATTTAGCAATTTCAAAGCCCATTTTCCCCGACGAACGGTTCCCAATATATCGCACAGGGTCAATCGCCTCAAGCGTGCCGCCCGCCGTCACGATTATCTTTTTTCCGCTTAAAATCCGCGCAGAATTAAATAAATTCCCGATTGCCGCGCAGATTTCTTCCGGTTCGGGCAGACGACCTTTGCCGCTCGTGCCGCACGCCAAATTTCCCGCATTCGGCTCCAAAATTTCCACTCCACGCGCTTTTAATATCGATAAATTTGCTTGCGTCGCGGGATTTTCGTACATTTTCGTGTTCATCGACGGACAAATTAAAACTTTTTTATCGTAAGCTAAAATTGTCGTTGTAAGCAAATCGTCGGCTATTCCGTGCGCCATTTTAGCTAAAAAATTCGCGGTTGCGGGCGCAATTACGATTAAATCCGCGAAATTTGCCAAAGAAATGTGCGCCACATTAAAATTTGCCGCGTCAGCAAACATTTCTACCGACACGGCGTTATTTGTTATTTCTTGAAAAGTTCTCGGCGAAACGAATTCGGTTGCGTGCTTAGTCATCATGACTTTGACGTTCGCGCCCGATTTTTTCAGTCTGCTGGCGACTTCAACCACTTTGTAAGCCGCAATTCCGCCCGTCACGCCGATTAAAATATTTTTCCCAATCATTTTTTAATCCCTTATTGTGTAGGAAATTTTCCCCTCGTTAATTTCTTCCATCGCGTTGGTTACGTATTTATTTGCGCGATTTTCGACGTGACAAGGCGCACCGTTAAGCAATTCGCGCGCCCTTTTCGACGCCAAAACCACCAATGCATAGCGGCTGTGAGTCTGTTTCAACATAGAATCCGTCGAAGGATTTACCATGCTAAGTACATCTTCTTTTAATTTCATTTAAAATCCTCCTCAAACTCAAATTTATCCGTATTTCGAGCGACTTTTAAGCGTTCAGCCGTCAAAATTGCTTTAATTTGCTCTGCGGCGGCGTTTATATCGTCATTTACGACGACATAATCATATTCAAGCCCGATTTTTATTTCCGCGACGGCATTTTTTAATCTGCGTGCTAAACTTTCGGGATTTTCGGTGCCGCGCCCTTCGATACGATTTTTTAATTCGTTCAAACTCGGCGGCAACAGGAAAATATACACGCCTTCGGGACACTTTTTTTTGACATTCAACGCGCCTTGGACGTCAATCTCCAAAAGAATATCTTCGCCGCGACTTAAACGCTCCTCAATTTTATTTAGCGGCGTCCCGTAAAAATTTCCGTAGACTTCGGCGTATTCGAGGAATTTTTCTTCCGAAATCCAACTTTTAAACTCCGCGACGCTCAAAAAATAATATTCCTTGCCGTCAATTTCGCCCGGACGAGGATTTCTGGTCGTTGCCGAGATAGAATAAGCGATTTTGGGCAAATCCGCCAGCAACTTTTTGCAAACTGTGCCCTTGCCCGTGCCGCTCGCGCCTGAAATTACAATCAACAGACCGCGCATTTAAAATTCACCTACGAAAACGCGCTCTGCCGCGCCCGTCATGAAGATATGATTATTTTCGCGCCAATCAATTTGAAGCTCGCCGCCGTCGAGGATAACCGTCGATTTTTTGCCCGCCAAGCCGTTCAAATTCGCCGCAACCGCCGTAGCACAAGCACCCGTACCGCAAGCCAGCGTTATGCCGCTGCCGCGCTCCCAAACACGCATGCGCAATTTATTTTCGCCGACGACTTGCACGAATTCGGTATTTGTCTTGCGCGGGAAAATTTCATGCGTCTCAAATTTCGGTCCGACGTGCTCCAAATCGATTTGTTTAATATCGTCGACGAAAATCACGCAGTGCGGGTTGCCCATGCTGACGCAAGTCATTTTGTAAGTTACGCCGTCAACTTTAATCGGCTCGGCGATCAATTTTTGAGAACCGAAGCCGTCTACGGGAATTTTATCCGCGCTGAAAATCGGCTCGCCCATGTCCACGGTAACAAGTCCGTACTTCATGCCCACGGTAAGAATTCCCGCGCCCGTCTCGACCAGCAAATCGTCGTCGGAGAAAAATTTATCGCCGCTCAAAAGATATTTGGCGAAGCAACGCAGACCGTTTCCGCACATCTCGGCTTCGGAGCCGTCCGCGTTGAAAATTCTCATGCGCGTCGCCGCCTTCTTGGAGCTGAGGACGTAAATCACGCCGTCCGCGCCGATTCCGAAATGCCTATCGCACAGCTGAACAATTTTTTCAGGCTCGTCAATCACGTCGCCGGGGCGGTCAATCAAAATAAAATCGTTGCCGCAACCTTGCCATTTCTCAAATTTCTGCAAAACAATCATCTCCTTTAATTCGCGCAGTATACTACTTTTATCAAGCAACTGCAACCCTAACGCTTATTTAAAGTCAACTTGCGACCGGGCAGCCCAAAAATTTTTTTATAGCATGTTGCACAGGCACTTGACAAAAAATTTTTCTATATGATTATAGGTGTGCTTAAAGTCACATTAGGAGGGCTAAACATGGAGAGGAGGACATTTGTAAAAATGATGTTCGGCGGCGGATTGTTGGGACTGCTGTTCGGGGCGGGCAAGAGCGAGGCAGACCGCTTGTTGAGACCGCCGGGCGCATTGAATGAGGAAGAATTTTTAGCGACGTGTGCGCGGTGCGGCAAGTGTGCGGAAATTTGTCCAACGGGTTGCATAAAAATTGCGCACGGGGAAAGCGGCTTAGCGATAGGCACGCCGTATATCGTACCAGTCGAGGCGGCTTGTAATCTTTGCATGAAGTGCGCTCACGTCTGCGCGGCGGGAGCACTCAAGCCGATAAAAAAATCTGAAGTGCGCATGGGCTTAGCGGAGATTGATAAAGACTTGTGCTTGGCGCGTCAAGACCACGACTGCCGCGTTTGTCACACTTCTTGCCCGCAATACAACAAGGCGATTTGGCTGGAGAAAAATAAATATCCGACGGTGAACGCGGACTATTGCACAGGTTGCGGCATGTGCGAGCACGTTTGCATAGCCAGCCCGAAAGCGATTCACGTCAAGCCGAGAGGAGGCGCGGAATGAAGATAAAAATTTTTCGGCGAATGATTCAACTGACCGCGCTGATAATAGCGGCGATTTATAAAGAATTGCACGACTGCCGTGTTTGCCACACTTCTTGCCCGCAATACAACAAGGCGATTTGGCTGGAGAAAAACAAATATCCGACGGTGAACGCGGACTATTGCACAGGTTGCGGCATGTGTGAGCACGTTTGCATAGCCAGCCCGAAAGCGATTCACGTCAAGCCGAGAGGAGGCGCGGAATGAAGATAAAAATTTTTCGGCGAACGAT
>JAFXNB010000038.1 GCA_017529935.1 Selenomonadaceae bacterium | reverse complement strand
TCGGTTGAAAGTGTGTAGCCGTCGCTTACTGTTACGTTCGTGCCATTGAGAACCGCCGCCGGTACATTTACAATTTTTCCATTCAACGAAATTCCATTAGCAGATTTAACGCCCGCAACCGTGATTAGCGTCTTGCTGGAGTTGGGCGTGTAGCTGATAGATTTTCCGTCGCTGGAAAGAGTGTAGCCCGCCGTCGTCGTTTGCACATAATTGGCATTCGTGCCGCTCAAGCTCCAAGCATTTGTCGTTGAAGGTGCGGATATGCCGCTCGTTGTAAGGGTGTAGCCGTCGCTTACTGTGACATTTTTAGCGTTGAGAACTGAAGCCGGTACCGTCACGATTTTATCTCTGATAGAAATGCCGCTGATTGACTTGACGCCGCTGACCGTGATTAAAGTTTCTTGCGCATTGCCATAAACCGCCGCTGTGCCCGCCGAGTTCATACTCCAATTATATTTTTCTGTGCCGGCGATATTCACTTTAGATAACTTCCCGGCGTTCTTCAACGTGATTGTGCCGTTCTCGACCGTCACGATTACATCATTGTTGACAATCTCCTTGGAATAAATGCCCGTGCCGTCGCCGATTTGCAACGTAGAATAACTATTAAAGCCCTCGATTGTGTCGGAGCCGTCACCTTGAGAATATACGAATACGACGTTGTTGCCCGTGCTGGAAATGGAATCATCGCCCGTGCCGCCTTCTATCGTCACATCTGCACTGTTATTTACGATTGTATCGCTGCCCGCGCCGCCCGAAAGTGTCGCATATTTGCCGTTGACATTGCTTATTGAATCATTGCCCGCGCCGCCATTGACCGAAACATCCGTATTCCAGCCGTTATAAATAGTGTCGTTTCCTGCGCCCGCGTCAAGCGTCACGTTCGAGCTTTCTGTCGTGCCGCCGCCGTTGCTTATGCTATCGTCGCCCGCGCCGCCTGAAATGAAAACATTCGCGCCGTAACTTTTGAGCGTATCCTTGCCCTCGCCGCCGGTTATTGAAACTTTAGAGCCGGTATTGTAGACATAATCATTACCGGAGCCAGCGTCGACAGTGACATTTGCCGCGTAGGTATAAATCGAATCGTTATCGGAGCCGCCGTCGATTATGACGTTGGAGCCGTAGTTGTCAATGTAATCATTACCCGCGCCGCCGTTCAGTGTCGCCCAAGTCGCCTCTTCAGTGTTTTTGATATAATCGTGCCCCGCGCCGCCATTTATCAACACGTAGGAGCCGCTGTTATCAATGTTGTCACTGCCGCCGAGTGCTTCTATCGTTGCGTTATTTAATTCATTTACGTAAGTATCTGCGGCTTCAGTCAAGGTGATGAACACGGGATTTACTAACGTCTTATTAATTTTAACAGTGGACAAGCTGGTTGCGCCGACCAATTTTATACTGCCCGTGCCGACGTTGACTAATAAATCGGAGCCGCTAACTTGCGTGGAGTAGCTGCTGTCGATTACTAAGTCGTCGTTCGTATCAAAGCCGTAAACAGTATCGTTGCCGTCGCCTGCGCTGTAATAAACAGAATTATTTTTCGCGCCGCCGTTGAGACTAATTACATCATTATCCGCGCCGCCGATAATAACAACATCTTCATCATCATAGCTGAGGATAATGTTATTGCCGGAGCCACCATTAATTGTGACGTGGGAGCCGCTATTGGAAATTGAATCCTTGCCTGCGCCGCTGTTGATACTGACATTGTTGGCGGTATTTTTAATGGTGTCGTCATTTGAGCCAGTCTGAATCGTTTCACCGCTGACAGTGTTTTCTATAAATTCGCTACTGTCATCGCCGGCAGTGTCCATGTTGAAGTTGTTGTTAATATAGCTCATGGGAATGCACTCCTTCCTTTGAGTACGCAAAAAAAAATTTTTTCAAAAGAATTATACGATGATAAAAGGAAATAGTACAGTAAGCGCGGATAAAATTTTCATTAAAATTTTTTATTCTGCGCCAAAGAGCATAACGTTATTGCCCTGTTGGTCAGTGACGAGCCGCAAAATTTTTCTGCCGGCGTTGGCGCAATAAGTTTCGGCGGTGGCTCCCTGCGTCTGGAAAAGCGGTGCTACCTCTTGCTCGTTAAGTCCCAGTGCCTCCATTGCCATAAGCAAAACCATGCCGGAAAGTTGCCCGTCGCCCTCGTTGATAACCTGCAAGACGAAAACATAACCTTCCGGATCGACGTAGAAACGAATTTGCCCGTTCGGAGCTTGGGTGCCTTGAATGCCGAACAGCGAACGATAAACACTCAAGCCGGGAAAATTCTGCGGGTCGTCCAAGCCTTCCTGTCTGGAGGGTGCCGTGAACGCCACGACAGTTCCGTTTTGCTTCAAGTTTTGATAAACATTGCCGTAGCCCATGCGGTCGACGAACGCTTGCGCTCCCAAATCCGAGACGCGCATGAAATTATAATTTGCCTGCGCGGCGGCGACGGAGGCGAACATCAGCAGAAAAATCGCCGTCATCAGCGTAAAAATTTTTTTCATAACGAGTCACTCCTTTCAATTAAAAAAATTCTAGCACGCCGCGCTTTTCACTGTCAATTAAAAATCTCCTAAGCTTTGGCGAGCAAACAAGGAAAGTAAAAAAATTTTTAAAAATATTGTGCGCGGAGTGACATTTTGTGCTATAATCCCTGCGAACTTGAAGGGAGGGAAAAATTTTAGATGAAGCTGACCTCAATGCTTGTCAGGTGGAACCCGCTGAAATATCTGGGGATTATGGCGGGGTGTTTCGTTGCCGCCTCCTCAATAAATCTTTTCGTAGTGCCGAGTAGCTTGTTGACGGGCGGCGTAACGGGCATTGCGATTATTTTTTACTTTTTGACGGGCTTGCCAATCGGCGCACAGACTCTGGCTTACAACGTGCCGCTGTTAATCGCCTCGTATAAACTTCTCGGCAAAAAATATACACTCGACGTGGTTATCGGGACGCTGATGTTTTCGTTCGCGCTGGACGCCACAAAATTTTTGGCGGCTTACACGCCGACGCAAGATTTAATGCTGGCGTCGATTTACGGCGGAATTTTTAATGGCATCGGCTACGGCATTGTCTTCCGCATGAACGGCTCGACGGGCGGTTTCGATATTCTCGGCGCGATTTTCAAAAAATATTATTCAATGGATATAGGCTCGGTTATCTTCGGCTTCAACTGCTTGATTGTCGTCGTGGCGGGCGGGCTTTTCAGCATAAATTCTGCAATGTTCACGCTGATTTGTATGTACTTGACCTCGCAGATGACCAACAAAGTTATCGACGGCTTGAATCAGCGCAAAGCGATTCTGATTATCTCCGACCACGCAAAAGACATTGCCGACGGGATTATCGCCGACATTGGGCGCGGCGTGACTTTTATAAACGGCGAGGGCGCGTACACCGGCGACCCGAAAAAAATTGTGCTGGTCGTCGTGAGCATGACGCAAATCGCCAAGATAAAAATTGTCGTCAACACTGTCGACAGGAACGCCTTCATGCTGATATTATCTGCTAGCGAGGTGCAAGGGCGCGGCTTTACCCGCTCTGTTCGGCAGAATGTGCACTATCGCACCGACCAAAAAATTAATCCCGAAATGGAGCAGAAAATCCAAGACGCTTTGGCTAATCGGGGCGATGATTGAATTAGGGTCGTCACTTTGACGAAAAAATAAATTTCATGCGGAGGAGGGATAAAAAAATTTTTCAGCATTGAAGATTAGGGCGACCGGCTTACAAAAAAATCTACTGTCGGTCGAGGGAGGACTAAAGAATTTATGGATATTAATTACTTGTTGAACAGCGGCTTCTTGGTTCGAGACGAAAAAATTTTGCTGGTGTTTGATGACTGCGAAGACCCTGCCGGAATCGTCGACGCCGCGTATGATAAGGGGGACTTCGACAGGCTTTACATTTTCGTCACGCACGCGCACTTCGACCACTTCAGCACGCACATTCGCTCCTACGCGCAGAAGACCACGCGCTACATTTTCGGCAGCGACATCAAGCACACAAAGCGCGTTAAAATCTTCCCGAAGGAAAAGATAACCTACATGAAACGCTACGGCGAGTGGCAGGACGACGTGATTAAAGTTTGGACTTATGATTCTACCGATGTGGGCGTATCTTTCTTGGTGGAGACGCCTTCGGGCGCGAAAATTTTCCACGCGGGCGATTTCAACTGGTGGCACTGGGAAGACGACACTCCGGAAAATATAGAACTGGCGGAAAAAGCCTTCAAGCGGCAAGTAAAGCGTATGAACGGCATGGAAGCGGACGTTGCGTTTTTCCCCGTGGACGAGCGGCTTGGCACTTCGCAGGAGAAAGGCGCGATTGAATTCGTAACGCGGGCTAAGATAAAAAATTTCGTGGCAATGCACCGCGTCGATTTTCCGCTGTGGAAACCTTCGCAGAAATTTTTATCGGCGGCAAAAGAAATTCCGATTTGGTCACCGCAGACGCCGGGCGAACACCGCACCTTTGACGGGGAAAAACTTTCGGAGGATTAATTAATGGCGAACAAAAAAACTATGCTTACTCAGGAAGGCTACGACAAGCTGGTTGAGAAGCTGGATTATCTTAAAAGTGTGCGGCGTATCGAAGTTTCGGAGCGGCTCAAGGCGGCGATAGCTCTCGGCGACCTCAGCGAGAATTCCGAATACGACGACGCCAAAAACGAACAGGGACGTTTGGAGAGCGAAATTAGCGAGCTGGAGGCTAAACTGCGCAACAGCGACATCATTCAGGCGGCAGTCGGCGCGGACAAAATTGTAATCGGTAGCACGGTGACTATCCGCGACGTGGAGCTTGACGAGGTGGAAACTTATATGATAGTCGGCTCGACGGAGGCTGACCCCGATAACAATAAAATTTCGGACGAATCGCCGCTGGGAGCCGCTCTGCTCGGCAAGGGCACGGGCGTAACCGTTCAAGTTCATGCGCCGGCGGGCATCATTGACTTTGAAATTTTGGACGTTAAATGAGGTTTATCTATGAATGTACTTTTAATCGGCGGCGGCGGGCGCGAACATGCGCTTGCTTGGAAAATCTCGCAAAGTCCGTTGCTTGAAAAATTTTTCGCAATACCCGGCAGCCCCGGTATCGCCGACTTCGCCGCGTGTGTTGAAAATATTTCAATCGCCGACAACGCCGCGCTTGTGAACTTCGCTAAAGAAAACGCGATTGATTTGGTTGTTGTCGGCCCCGAAGCCCCGCTGGTGAACGGCTTGACGGATGCGCTCAACGCGGCGGGCATTAAGGCGTTCGGTCCGAATAAACTTGCCGCGCAGATTGAAGGCTCGAAAATTTTTGCTAAGCGGCTCATGAAGAAATACGACATTCCGACCGCCGATTTTGAAGTTTTCGACGACGCTGACGCCGCCAAAGATTATATCCGCAAAGAAAATGCGCCGATTGTTATAAAAGCTGACGGACTGGCGGCGGGCAAGGGCGTTATCGTTGCGCAGAATTTGGACGAGGCTTTGAACGCGGTCGACGAGATGAAAACTTTCGGCGTGGCGGGCAATAAAATCGTCGTGGAAGAATTCATGGACGGCGAGGAGGCTTCGGTGCTTGCGTTGACGGACGGCGAAAAAATTATCCCGCTGATTGCCGCGCAAGACCACAAGAGAGTTTTCGACGG
>JAFXNB010000037.1 GCA_017529935.1 Selenomonadaceae bacterium | reverse complement strand
GTGCGGCAAATTACGCTCAACTTCAACGACGACAACACCAAGGTCGCAACAAACAGCGACGGCAGCAAATATTACGAGAAACGCCCGTATGTCATCTTTTACACCGGCCCGGAAAACATCGACTACACCGTTGACCCTGTGACGGGCGTTTTGATTCGTCACTCGCAACCCGTCGTCCTTAATCTGAACGAGGACACGAACGCGATTATTTACATGCCCGAAAGCCCCGTCATCATCAACGGCAACGGTCACGCCTTGCACGGCTTTGTTATCGCTAAATGTTATTTGTCCGCCGTGACACAAGAAGACATGACCAACGGCAAAACCAACGGCAAAACTTTTCAGTTATACGACGGCTTTAACGAATACAATGAATTTAAGAAGGTTGACAAATCTAAAGCCGAAACAATGAACCCGAAACCCGCTACTGGAGACTTTGATATTGGCATTGACGGTATGGGGCAAACTGTTTTCTTCCACAGCGGCGACCTCCTCACGAAGGAACAAGTTCAAGAAGAGTATCCGAACGCCACCATAATCACCGACGAGAAAGGCAACGTTACCGTCATGGATAAGATTGACGCCCCGAAGCGTCTCTTGCTCAATTACACCAAGGCAGACAGCAACACATACGAAGTGAAGTACGAGAACGGCACCCACGACGAGAACAAAACTTTCGCGGCATATGTCAACGCCACCTACAAGGAAAAATATAAAACCGTCAGCGGGCTTAACGATTCGCAAATTACAGCCGTCTCTTTCCCAGCCGAAAACTATAACGAGACGACGGCGATTTATTACGTTGCCAACGAATATGTTTCCGCTTCCAAAGTGAACGATAATTACGTCAAGGTGCTTGTCAACGGCTCAACCATGTACGCCGACAAAACAAAGTTGCCTTATGTCAAAGTCAGGTTCAATGCTAATTGTTTCTATGTTTGCGTCGCAGACCTTCAGCTTCTCAAGGATGCAAACGGCAATAAAAACGGCAACAAGGGCGTCCGTATGGTTGACACTACCGACGGAGACAAGGATATTTATGTGAATCCCACAAGCATTGATCAGTACGGCGACAGCTGGAAAATCGACAAGGCTTATTATGACACAAACGGCAACTGGAAGAACTGGACGAAAGACAAGGTTGAATTCTCGGCGGACGGCAGTTACTTCATGCTCAAATCGGAAATAAACAACGAGCCGCAAACCATTGCCAAGTATCACAAACTCACGTACGAAGAAAACGGCGAAGTTAAGACCGTGTACGCCAAAGACGGCGACAACCTCTACTACACGAAAGTCCAAAACAACGCGAAGAATGCGGACAATTACATCATCGTCGACGAGAACGGCAACATGCTGACAAAGCCCATTACCGCGCCCGATGTCCTCACTGTCACAACCGTTGCCGAAAACAATGCGGCACAAAATAAAGCGGACGAGGTGTCAACGAACTATTTCGGCACTAACGGCTACACACGCGCCACGAAAGAACCTGAAGAACTTCCCGGCGACGCTGGCACAACTAACGAGAATGGGCAATATCGCGGGAAATCTGAATATCGCAAGTACGAAGATTATCGCATACCGGTTTTGGAGCGCGTCTACAAGGCCAATGAGTGTTTCAACCTCAAAGAGAATGATTCCGATCCCAACGAGGATTCCTATTACAGCTACTTCTATATTGACCTTTTGAAGCGCGTCAACTACACCTATCTGAACGTGGATGAACTGAACGGCACCACCGCATACAAATACGGCACGCCTTATGTCGACGATATGTTCTTCACGACGGTTCGCGCCGGATGGATTGACTGATTAAAAAATTCAATCGTCGCAGGGAGAAAATCCTTGCGGCGATTTTTTTGTGCATGAAACGAATCTGAATATTGACTGAAAGATAATGATTTGTTACAATCAATCAGCAGAACTTACTCGTCGGATTTATGAAGAGGTGAAAAATCTTGGCGCAGGTATTTCAGGCAACACACGTGGGCAGGGTTCGATATAACAATGAAGATTCGTTGGCGGTGATAGAGCCGAAAACATACGTGGTGGCGGACGGCATGGGCGGAGCGTCGGCGGGCGAAGTGGCGAGCCAAATGTTAGTTGAGACCGTGAAGAATTTTTTGTTGAAGACGGAGCAACTTTGGGACGAAAAAATTTTAGCACAGGCGATACTTTTAGCGAACGACAAAATTTTAAACACGGCGCGGCGACATGAAGAATATTACGGCATGGGCACGACGGCGACGATTTTGCACGTGGAAGGCGGGCGCGGCTATTTTGCGCACGTGGGCGACAGCCGGCTTTATCTTTTGAGGAACGGCGCGTTAAGGCAGATAACGGAGGATCATTCCTACGTTGAAACTTTGATACGGCGCGGGGAAATCACGATTGAAGAGGCGCGTTTCCACCCGATGAAAAATGTTTTGACGCAGGCGGTCGGCGCAATGACGAATCCGGAAATCGACACGTTGAATTTTTCGACAGAGCGCGGCGATATTTTTTTGCTTTGCACGGACGGCTTGACCAACATGGTTGACGACGCCGCTATTGCGAAAATTTTGCAGACCGCCGAAAACCCCGCCACCGCGCTGATTGAAGCCGCTTTGGAAGCAGGCGGTAAGGACAATGTTACTGTTATCGTCGCAGGAGTTGATTAGCCATGATTCGCGAAATTTTTTACTGTGCGTTGAATTTTTATCACGCGATGCGCGGCGCGATAGATTGTGCCTGCCGCATTGCGCACGACGCATTAACTTAAGGGGCGGGAAAAATGATTCAGCGAGTTTTGAGCGGGCGATATGAGCTCGAAGAGAAAATCGGCAGCGGCGGCATGGCTGAAGTCTACAAAGCCCACGACCGACTTTTAGCTCGTCCCGTCGCAATAAAAATTCTCCACGCGGAATATCGTTCGGATATGGAATTCATAGAACGTTTTCACCGCGAGGCGAAATCGGCGGCTCGTTTGTCGCACCCGAACATTGTCAGCATTTACGACGTTGGCGTCGCGGGCAACGATCATTATATCGTTATGGAGTATGTGCAAAGCAGCACGCTCAAGAAAAAAATTCAGGACGAGGGACCGCTCGACCTGTTGACGGCGGTTTCAATCGCCAAGGACATTGCAAACGGTTTGACGCACGCGCACGCCAACAACATTGTCCACTGCGATATTAAGCCGCACAATATTTTGATGACGGAAGACGGACGCGCCAAGATTACCGACTTTGGAATTGCCCGCGCCGTCACCGAATCGACGTTGACTTATGGCGGCAGTGTTATCGGCTCGGTGCATTATTTTTCGCCCGAACAAGCGCGCGGCGGTTCGATAACGCCTAAGTCCGACGTTTATTCTTTAGGAATTGTACTTTATGAAATGCTGACTAATCGGCTACCGTTCACGGGAGAAAATCCCGTTGCAATCGCCATGAAACATATCGAGGAGGAGCCGATTTCTCCGAGCCGCTACCGCCCGCAAATTCCGCCGATGTTGGAGGCGATAGTCTGTCGCACGATGAGCAAAAGCCCCGAAATTCGCCCGTCGAGTTTTGAATTGGTGCAGGAACTTTCCAACGTCGAATCGGCATTGAGCGTGAGCGTAAAGAGCGACCCCGATGCCACGCGCGTTTTGCCACGTCCGGAAATTCCGTCGCGGCGCACAGTTCGGCAGGGCTTAGGCGTTCAAGTCACGCAGGAGGAAAAAGTTGAAGAGGCACCCGTCGAACAGAAACCGTTTTATAAATCGAAATTATTTATAGCGATGATGGCGTTGGTTTTAATGTTAGGCTTCGGCGTTGGGATTTTCGGCGCGTTCGGGAAAGTTTGGACTAAAGAAGAAACCGTTATCGTGCCGGAAGTCAAAGGCAAGCAGCTGGCATTGGCGCGGCAAATTTTGGAGGATAACAAGTTGCGCGTGAACGTTGCCGAAACTTACGACGCAAATGTTCCCGCTGGTCAAGTCGTTTCGCAAGACCCCGACGTTGGCAAGACGGTTAAGAGCGACCGTTTGGTTACGATTTACGTCAGCAAGGGCGGCGAGGCTATCGACATGCCCGACTTGGCGGGCTTAGCAAAATCCGCCGCGCTTGAACGTCTGCAGAAACTCGGCTTGAATTTGGGTAGCGTCTACGAAAAAGATTCTTCCAGCGAGCCGGGCACGGTTTTATCGCACGACCCGACGGCTGGCACAAAAATCACACGCGGGCAGACGATTGACTTGATTGTTTCACGCGGCGAACCCGAAAAAAAAGTTGAGGAACCGCCCGCCACGAAAAAAGTTACGCGCGTCCCGAACGTCGAGAATGCCGGTCTTAGCGTCGCCGAGGACGGAATTGAAGGGCGCGGGCTTCACGTCGGCTCCATTTCCTATCAAGACAGCACGCAGGCGGAAGGCACCGTCATTGCGCAATATCCTTCGCCCGATTCCGAAGTTGAGCTTGGGTCGAGTGTCGATTTAGTTATCGCCCGCCGCGCAGAAGTTCGCGAGCCTGAACCGGAGCCAGAACCGATTCGCGAACCGGAGCCGCAACCTTCAAGCGAGCCGCCCGCTGAGCCTGTTCAAAATGAAGTGCCGAGCCGCGAAGGTGACCAAGCTAAGGAGCGTTGATATGAGAGAAATCGGGCGCGTTATTAAATTTTACAACAGTTTTTTCTTCGTGAAAGTTGCCGGCGAAATTATTCCATGCAAACTGCGCGGGCTACTCAAGCGCGACAAAAAAATTGGCAGTGCGGTTTATGTCGGCGATTTGGTGGAAATTTCCAAGCTGAAAGATAAAAGCGGCGTGATTGAAAGCGTTCAGTCGCGCCGTAATGTTTTGATACGCCCTGCGATAGCCAACGTCGACAGGGTTATTTTAACTTTCGCCGTCGACGCGCCGAAGCTCCATCCGCTCCTGCTGAATAGATTTTTAGTTTTGGCGGAAAAATCCGCGCTTGACGAAATTATAATCTGCGTGAACAAAATCGATTTGGCGGCGGAAGAAAATTTTTTGGCAGAATATGCGCCGCTGTATAAAATTCTGCGAACGTCGACAGTTACGGGCGCGGGCGTCGCGGAACTAAAAAAAATTTTATCGTCGGGCGTGACGGTCTTTGCAGGTCCCAGCGGCGTCGGCAAGTCGTCACTGCTTAACGCCGTCGATAAAAATCTCAAGCTGAAGGTCGGCAAAGTCAGCGAAAAAATTCTGCGCGGCAAGCACACGACGCGAATCTCCGAGCTGATAGAATTTGGCGACGGTTTTTTGGTCGACACGCCAGGCTTCAGCGCGGTTGATTTGGTCGAGGCGGGGCTTGACAAAAATAATCTGCGCCATTGCTTTAAAGAGTTTGAAAGCTTCGCCGCCGCGTGTAAATTTCTCAACGTGTGCTCCCACAGCCACGAGCCGAATTGCGGCGTTAAAGCGGCGGTCGAGCGCGGAGAAATTTTGCGCGAACGTTACGATTCATATCTGGCTTTGCTTGCGGAAGTTTAACGAATTTCAAAGCCGAACCACTGCGCCGCCTCGTCCCACTTGTAGCGGAGTGCACAGTGATTTTCTTTTTGCCATTCCTTGTAATCAAAAATAATCGTGTCGCCGGCGGTGTAAAAGTTATCCAGATAAAAATCGTGCGGAATTTTTTTGCGAACGTCCGCCGTGTCGAAATATTTTACCCATTTGCCGTTGCGCTCGCCGATAACTTTGATTGAGCCGCCGCCGCCCGTTTCCGTCACGAGCAGATAAAATTCGCGCCCGTCGTCGCTTTTCAGCGGATAAATTCGCGTGCTACCCTCGAAGGTGTAAACGGGCACGGTGTTCGCGAAATCTCTGCTGCCGAAACGGCTTGACTCATTAAAGCTGTCGAAGTGGAAATACAATTCGCCGAACTGCGCCACGCCCTTTGAAAAGTCTCCCTCAAGATTCGTGTAGCCCGCGATTTCCAGCGTGAACGGCTCCGAAGTCACTCCGATTGTCCAATTCACGTCACGATAAATTGTCAAATTCATAGCCGACACCGGCGCGGACAAAATCAACAGAAAAGTCATCAGGGCAAAAAATTTTTTCATTGCTCAATCGCCTCCGTATAAAATTTTTCGTTCACGGCGTGATAGTGACAAACCACGTCGATGAAATGATTCTGCAACGTGTAGCGGAAAATAATTTTGTTGTCCTCGGTGAAAAATTTCGTCAGGGAAAAATTCTTGCCGACACTATGTTTCGCGCGAAAGTCAAGTGCGTTCAGCTGTTCAATCCAGTTGCCGCCGCGCAGACCGAGAATTTTAATCCTGTCGTCGCCGTCATTTAATTTTTTCAGCAGATAAAGATCGTGCCCCGCCGTGTTCTTAATTCGATAAATTTCCGTTTCGCCGTAAGTGTCAACTTCGACGGAATTTTTTTTGTCGCGGTCGCCGAAGCGATTATAAATTTTCTCGCAGTCGAAGTGGAAATACAAATCCTCGCCGAAGCGCACGACGCCCTTTTTTAAATCGCCTTTGATTTGAGTTGCGCCGTCAATTTTAAAATCGTTGTAGTCGTAGGAAAAAATTTTTCCAATCGGTTGCGGATAAAGTTCGAGCCTCATCGCGGACGCTTGCGCGGAAATCATCATCAGCAAAAAAATTCCCGCCAAAAATTTTTTTAGCACGTCAATCATCTCCAAAAAAAAATTTCCCTGCCGCAATCGGACAGGGATTTTTTTATTCCGTTAATCGAGAATGTAAATATCAATGAATTGCCTCCCGAATTCGTAGCACTCGGCGACGGTATCGAACGCCACATCAATTTTGTGCCCGTAAATCGCGCCGCCCGTGTCTTCAGCGACCGCGTAGCCGTAGCCGGGGATAAAAACTCTGGTGCCGAGCGGAATGATGTTGGGGTCGGTGGCAATGACGCCACGACGGCAAAGCGTGCCAAGAGCTGTATAATCGCTCAAACCGGCTTGTGCGCTGCTGTAAGCCGTTGCCTCGACGCGAATCACGCGGCTAAATTCCGGAACTTCAAAAGAGTAATCGTTAAGGTTGACGGGTTGCTCCTCTTCGCCGTCAAGCGCGGAATAAGTTCTGCGCCCGCAAATTCCGTCCGCCTTCATGCCGCAACTGCTCTGGAAACTTTTCAACGCGTCAATTACATCTTCGTCCGCCAAACCGTCAGACTCGCCCTCGTAGAAGCCGTGTTCCGCCAATTTATTTTGAAGGTAAACGACGCCTTCGCCTTTCATGCCGAATTTGATAACATCGCCAACGCCAGCATATTTTGCGACTTCGCCGACGACACCCACGGCACCCAACGCAACATTAACTGCTTGATTGACTGTCTTGGGCGGTTCGGGGACGTAATCGCCGGGCTTGAAGGTGGTTATGTCAATTTCGTTGTAAGCCGCCGCCCGCAAAATTTTATAAGTTTCCGCGCCGCATACTCCGTCCACTTCCAGACCGAGCGCGCTTTGAAAGTCCTTGATGGCATTGACCGTGCTTGTACCGTAAACTCCGTCAGCCGCTTCATTCAAAAGACATTGCGCAATTAGATACTCTTGAATTTCTTTAACCGCGCTGCCTCGGTCGCCGTACTTCAACGCCGCCGCAGAACAGAGACTTGAAATACAGACGGCGGAAATAAGAATCAGCGTCCAAAGCATTCGCCTTAACTTCATTTCCTCCACCTCGTTCTAATCATTCTTTAAGTTACGGCGATTATATCAACCCTTACTGAAAATCTTATGGCAAATTGCAATTTTTTTTTGGGAAGCTTGCAAAAATTTTTAACGCAAGATAAAATCTTGACGATATATAAATGTGGATAAGAATCGACAAGGACGTTAAATAATAGAGGGAGTGTTTCATTATGATGAGATCGCTGTGGTCGGCGGCGTCGGGCATGAAGGCGCAGCAGACAAATATGGACATTGTCGCGCACAACATCGCGAACGTCGACACTTACGGCAATAAAAAAGTTCGCGCCGAGTTCCAAGATTTACTTTATCAGACACTGCGCGACGCGGGCGGCACTTCGGGCAACGGCACGCAATTTCCGCAAGGATTGCAAATTGGTTTGGGCGTCAAAGTCGCGGCGACGCACAGAGTTTTTACGCAAGGACCTTTGCAGACGACGGACAACCCCAGCGACGTTGGTATCCAAGGCGACGGCTTCTTTCAAGTGCAGTTGCCTGACGGCTCGACGGCTTACACGCGCGACGGATCTTTTAAACTGGATTCGCAACGTCGGCTGGTGACGAGCGACGGCTATTTACTTATCCCGAACATCACGCTGGACGAAAATGCTCCGCTCAGCAGTGTGGTTATCAGTTCGGACGGTCGCGTCTCGGACACTCCCGCAGGTGCTGACGCGACGCAACAGGAAATCGGTCAGATAACTCTAGTGCGTTTCGTCAACCCTGAAGGTCTCTACGCCTACGGGAAAAATCTTTTCCTCCAGACAGAAGCTTCGGGCGAACCGATTGAGAGCGAACCAGGACAAGACGGCGCGGGCGTTCTTGCACAAAATACTTTGGAAATGTCGGGCGTGCAAATCGTCGAGGAAATGGTCAACATGATTGTTTCACAGCGCGCCTACGAATCGAACGCAAAGGCAGTCACGACTTCGGACTCCATGCTTGAGACTGCCAACCAGTTGAAACGATAATTTAACATGAGAAAAATATTTTTCGTCGCGGCGTTAATCTTAGCAATGAGTTTAATGCCGCGAACTTTTGCTTATACGATAGCGGGCGTGGACATCGAACAAATCGCGCTCGAAGCCGTGGAGCAGGCTTTGGCGGAGCGCGGCGAAACTCGGCGGCACGAAATTTTTTTCACCAATCACGCCCCCGATTTAAAGTTGCCGGAAGGTGTCGTCGACGTTAAGGCGCACATTCCCGCGCAGATAAGTTACATAAGCTTAACGCCCGTGCGCGCCGTGGTTTACGTGAACGGACGCGCCCACCGAACGATAAGTTTCACGGCGAACATAAAAGTTTATGACAATGTGCTCGTCGCCAATCACGATTTGCGCATTGAAGTGCCCGTGTCAGCCGCAGATTTTCGGACGACGGAGGTTGCCATTGACGGGCGCAACGAATATGTCAAAGACGCCGCCGAACTGGAAGGGCTAGTTCCGCACAGATTTATCCGCGCGGGCATGCCCGTCACGAAAGGTTATTTCCAACAGCCGGTCGCCGTCAACAGCGGGCAACACGTCAACATTATCCTGAACGTTCGCGGCGTTAAAGTCTCGGCAAAGGGAATTGTCATGACGCGCGGGCGCATTGGTTCTTTGGTCAAGGTTAAAAATGAAACGTCGGAGAAAATTTTGACGGCGCGAGTTATTGACGCTCATACGGTGGAGGTGACAATGTAAATGCTTAAAAAATTTTTCGCGGCGGCTCTGATTATGGCGTTCGTGTTCGGCGGCGGCGCAGTCGAGGCAAAATCGCTGTGGGTCGACAACGGCACCATGAGTTTGTACGCGGACAAAAAGGCGCGCAACGTCGGCGATATTTTGACGATTGTCATTAACGAATCGACGACGCAGACCGCCACGAAGGCGCGCACAAATTCCAAATCGGGCGGCTTAAGCGTGAACGCAGGCACGGGTATTTTCGATTTTATCAAGGCGTTTTCGGCGAGCGGCTCCGATAACTGGCAAGCTGACGGCTCCGCGACGGATACCAGCCGCTTCAACGGGCAGATAACCGTTACCGTCATCGAAGTCCTGCCCAATGACAACATGATCGTCGAGGGCACGCAATCCATTTGGCAAAACCGCGACGAACACAAAATCACCCTGCGCGGGACGATTCGCCGCGACGATGTGACAATGAATAATACCGTTCCCTCCACGAAAGTAGCCGACGCCTCAATAAGATTCGACGGCAAAGGTCCGCTCAACGCCAAACAACGCCAAGGCATTTTAACGCAAGTTTTTAACTTCCTCTTCTGACATGGACGACGAAATTAAACTCGACGAAGAATTTATTTTGCCGCGTGACTTGAGCGCGATGGCAAAAACTTTCTTCGTGCAGACAGAAAAGCCGCTTCGTGATAACGTGTTCTTTATAAAAAAAGGCTCGACTGTCACGGGCGTTAAAGTCATTGCGGCTGGTGAAAAAATTCGTGAGGTTCAACGACTTATCGAAAAATTTCCTCTTCCGAATGGCACTTTAACAAAAGCTCAAGATTGGTATAAGTGTCGCGGCACGGCTATTATCACAAACGGTATCGAAGAAAAAGTAAAAGAAATTCATTGGTACCAGTGCGAGAATATCGGCAAGGTAGAATTTAAAACTAAAGAACGAGGTGAGGAAGATGCTGATAAGATACAAGGGTGAGGATTGTTTTTCGTTTATTGTCGGCAAAGTTTATAGGGCGCGGAAGATTCATGACGTGTTCGGTGACGGCTACGCTATCTTCGATGAGGGCTACGATTGGT
>JAFXNB010000036.1 GCA_017529935.1 Selenomonadaceae bacterium | reverse complement strand
TGAATTCTTCTCGATAAGCGGCTCGGATTTCGTGGAAATGTTCGTGGGCGTGGGCGCGTCGCGAGTTCGTGACTTGTTCGCGCAGGCAAAGAAAAATTCCCCGTGTATAATCTTTATCGACGAGATTGACGCAGTTGGACGCCAGCGCGGCGCGGCAGTTGGCGGCGGGCACGACGAACGCGAACAGACTTTGAATCAGTTGCTGGTGGAGATGGACGGCTTCGCGCCCAACGAGGGCATTATTATCATCGCCGCCACGAACCGCCCAGATATTTTGGATAGAGCACTGCTTCGCCCCGGACGTTTCGACAGGCAAATTGTCGTTGATAAGCCCGACTTGACAGGGCGCGTCGCGATTTTGAAAGTGCACACGAAGGGCAAGCCGATTGCAAAGGACGTTGACTTGGATATTTTAGCGCGACGAACGCCGGGCTTCACGGGCGCGGACTTGGCTAATCTTGTCAACGAGGCGGCACTTTTGGCGGCGCGGAGAAATAAGCACGAAATTAACATGACCGAGCTTGAAGAATCAATCGAGCGCGTGATGGCGGGAGCCGAAAGGAAATCCAAAGTCATGAGCGAGAACGAGAAAAAGCTGACGGCTTATCACGAGGGCGGGCACGCGTTGGTTGGCATGATGTTAAAGCACGCCGACCCCGTCCACAAAGTCACGATAATTCCGCGCGGCAGGGCGGGCGGCTACACGCTGATGTTGCCCAAAGAGGACAGAAATTACGCCACGCGCTCCGAATTGCTTGACCGCTTGAAAGTGGCAATGGGCGGGCGCGTCGCCGAGGAAGTCGTCCTCAACGAAATTTCTACGGGTGCGTCGCAGGACATTCAGCAAGCCAGCCGAATCGTTCGCGCAATGATTATGCAATACGGCATGAGCAACGTCCTTGGTCCCGTGGCTTACGGCGGCGACCCCGCGCAACAATATTACTTCGGGCAGCCACAGAAAAATTATTCGGAGGAAGTTGCGAGAGACATTGACAAGGAAGTTCAAAAATTCATGGAAGAAGCCTACGAAGCTTGCCGCACGATTATCAACGACAACCGCGACAAGTTGGAAAAAATCGCGCAGGCTTTGATTGACAAGGAAACACTTTCGGCGGAGGAACTCAAGGAAATTGTCTTCGGCACGACGGAAACGGAAATAGAAAAGCCGCCCGCCGTGATTGAAGAGCCGCCGCCCGTGACAGTCGAACTGACAAAGCCGACGGAAGTCGAGCAACCTAAAATTCCCGACATGCCGACACCGATTTAAACAGAACGAAAAAATTTTTTGGGAGGTTGAAGAAAACTTTAGCCTTCCAAATTTTTTTTAGGAGCACGCGGAAAGTTCGTAGGTCAGACGAAGCAGTGAAAAAAATTTCCGCAGAGGCAGTCAGCTTTGTCGAAACTTCAAACGTGAGTAAAGACAACGAGCTTGAAGTCAATCGCGTGGAAACTTTTACGGCGGCGGTTTTGAGAATCAAATCGAAAACTTTCGGCAAGAAATTCACGAATGAAGGCAGCTTGGAAATTTCTGCTGTTGTTGAGGCTGAAGTCGATACCGCAAATATTGATAAACTTTTTTCGGAGCTTTCGGCGGCGCATAATTCTAACAGGAGCTATGAAAAAGTTTTGGAAGATTATACTAAACAGCAAAAGCAATTCGACACGGTTTACGGCGAATATCTCGGCTCGTATCAAAAGCGGATTATGCGCACGATTCGCGACGGTTGCAAACTTCAGCTTGACGGAAAATTTGACGAGGCGTTGAAACTTTACGACGCGGCGATTATCGAAGCCACTGCCAATGACGCGGAACTTTCCCTTGCCTACATCAAGCGCGGCAACGTCTACAAAACGCAGGGCAAAAATAATCTTGCGGCGGCGGATTTTCAAAAGGCACTCGCGCTGAACAATGACGCGGTCGGCGTTCATTTTGTCAAAGCTGTCATGGCGGAGGCAAGCGGCGATAAAGTTCAAGCGGCGCAAGAATATCGCGCCTTCGTTAAGGACGCCGACATCGTTTATTACGACGCAGAAATAATTTTTGCGCTCGACAGGATTGTCGCGTTGGAGGAGGCGAATTGACATGAAAATTTTTTCTGCGCTGACAATCGTCCTGCTGATAATTTTTCAAGCGATCAGTTTCGCGGCGACGGGAACTTTTTCAGCGAGCGGCGAATATCTGATGAGCGACTACGACACGCCCGAAATCGCCGAGGAAATTGCCTTGGACTTCGCCAAACAAAATGCCGCCGAACAAGCCGGAGTTTATCTGGAAAGTTATTCGCGCACGGAAAATTTTGAACTTGCCGACGACGAGATTAAAACTGTGGCAAATTCCAAAGTCGAAGTGCTGACGAAAAATATCACGCGTCAAAGTCAAAGCAACGGCAGAATTTTACTTCGCGCAGATATAACGGCAAGCGTCGACACTTCCGCGTTAGATAATTTTCTTTCACAAGAGCGCGAACAACGGCAACAGGCAATTCAACGCTACAAAGAACTGCAAGCCATGAATGAGCAAATTAAAAAAGACCTCGACGCCCTGCAAACGAAACTTGCCGCAATAAAAGCCGAGGTTGCCGACGACGATTTGCTTGTCGAGCAGGAACGAATCAATCGCGAATTTTTATCTAAGCAAGCACTCGACAGGATGAATCTTCAAAAGGCAGTTAAAATCGACCCAAAAAATCTCCGAATGTATGCTTATCAATCGTTCCTCGTCAAAAGCAACGTGGAAAAGTTAAAAGCTGTTGATAAATCGTTAGCTTTGAATCCGAACTACGGCTTGGCTTACATGTATCGCGGAGAATATTATCAGAATCTGGGCGAAATTAACGAAAACCGCGAAATGTATGCTCTTGCCGTCAAAAATTACAACAAAGCAATCGAACTTAAATCTGCTGATGAAATGGATCAGCTCTTCTTTTTCAATGAGGGCTGGCTTTATCTTAAACTCGCCGACTCGTATAAAGAAATTGGCGACTATGACAACGCCGTTGAAAATTATCTTCACGTTATGAATTTGCTCAACAACAAAGATTATGGCACGTACATTTCTTTGGCAACGACTGCGCTTAAATCTCTTTGTAGCGAGCGACTCAAAACTTACAAAGAACCGGAAGATTATGCAAAGGCGATTGAAATTTACACTCGAATCATAAAGTTGGAGCCGACCGCAGACAACTACGATTCACGCGGCGAAATTTACATGAAGATTAAAAACTACGACAACGCGCTGAAAGATTTTGAACAGTCCATTAAACTTGATCGCAAAGCCGCCTCCGCTTACGGTAGCCGCGCAGATTTATACATGGCTCAAAAAAAATACGACAAAGCCATTGCCGATTACGATAGAGCCATTAAGCTTGAGGATTGGGCGAGTTTGAGAGCCTACTACCTTGACGACAAACAAAATGCGATTAAAGCAAAGGAAGCCGACAATAAAATCAAAACTCAACTCAAAGACATAGCTCCCACTGACAAAGAAAAACTTCGGGCGCGTGCCAAAGCTTATCAAGAATTGGAAGATTACGAGCTTGCCATAAAAGATTACACTCGGCTGACAAAACTTGACGCAAGTGATGCTGAGGCTTATTCGGGACGCGGCTTTTGTTACACCTTCCTAAAAGATTATGCTCGCGCACTGGAAGATTTTAATCAAGCCATTCGACTTAACCCGACAAATATTTCCTATTATATCGAACGCGCCGATTGCTACAGTAAGCTGAACAATTACGAGCAGGCGATTGCCGATTGCGATAAAATCACGGAACTCGACCCGAATGCTCTGAATACTTACAATACGCGTTCAAGTTTTTATCTTAAAATGGGCGACTACGACAAAGCCATTGAAGAAGCTGATACGGCTTATAAACTTGAAACGGACGAAGACCTCAAACACACTCGTCTGAGAGCTAAAACAGTAGCGATTATCGCCCGCGCAGATTTTTATCTTAAACAAGGCTACTATGACAAAGCCGTTGCCGATTACGATACCGCCTTCAAGATTACTGATGACAGTGACAGTCTCTTTAAAAACAAATATCTTGCGTTCAGACGAAACGCCCTTTACGCAAAGACAAAGGATATCCGCTATTTGGATCCTCCCGTTCGATACGCGGGCTTCAGCTCACAGAAAGATAAAACCGAATTCAAAAATGCTTTATTTCATCAAGGCGATTCGTATCGGAAAGCTGAGGAGTATGCTCTTGCCGTCGAAAATTATACTGTTGTGATAAACGTCGACGAAAAAAATGAGCGGGCGTATTATTGGCGGGCGTGGTGCTATGACGAACTTGGTGACAACGAAAAGGCTTTGGCTGACCTCAACAGATTGCTCGCGCTCAATCCGAATTACGACAGTAACGCTTACAACAATCGTGCCGTCGCTTATGAAAATCTCGGCGACTTAGAAAAAGCACTTGCCGATTACAACAAAGCACTCGAACTCGACCCGAACAACGAGTCTGCAAAAAATAATCGTCAGCTTTTGCTCGACAAGATGAACAAATAAATTTTAGGAGGAATTTTTATGAGTGAAATTGTTTTGCACTACACCCGCGCAGGTCACGTGGAAAATATTCATCGCGGGGACGTGGCAGCGGTCAACAGCGCGGGCGAAGTCGTCGCGTCAATCGGCAACGCGCATTTGCCGATGTTCTGGCGCAGTGCCGCAAAACCTTTCCAAGCGTTGCCCTTCGTGAAAAATGGCGGGCTGGAAAAATACGACATAACCGACGAGGAACTTGCGCTTCTTGTTGCCAGTCACAGCGGCGAGGAAAATCACGTCGCGCTTGTCCGTGGAATTTTGGCTAAGCTCGGACTCGACGAATCTGTTTTGGATTGCGGAGTTGTGCGTCCCATGAGCGGCAAGGCGTTCAAAAAAATTATCGCGGCGGGAGAAAAAGTTTTGCCCGTGCACAATCCCTGCTCTGGTAAACATTCGCAGATAATCGCGCTGTCGATGATGCTGGGCATTCCCTACGAAGGCTACATTCGCCCGGCGCACGAGGCGCAAAAAATTATCTTCAAGCACGTGGCGATGGCGTCGCGTATGCCTGAAGACAAATTGGAAATTGGAATTGACGGTTGCGGCGTGCCCGTCTTCTATCTGCCGATTTATAACATGTCGCTCGCCTACGCAAGACTTTCCACGCCGAGCAAAGGCGATTGGGGCGAATACGAACTTGCCGCGACGAAAATCCGTGACGCAATGAGCAAATATCCGCAAGTTCTTTCGGGGACGGGCAGAATTGATTTGGCGGTCTCCGAAGTGACGAGCGGCAGAATTATCGCGAAAATCGGCAGCGACGCGGTCTATTGCTTGGCTGTCAAGGACGGCGACTTGGGCATCACGTTCAAGATTGAGGACGGCTCTTATTCGGCGGTTACGCCCATGACGATTGCCGTACTTAAACATTTGGATTTGCTGACCAAAGACGAGGCGGCGGAGCTTGACAAAATTTTCCCGCCCGTGCTGAAAAATCATCGCGGGGAAATTATCGGCACGATTGAAACTGTCTTTTAAAAATTTTTCTTGAGATAATCGCTAATGAACTCGCCCATAATTTTCTTGCCACGGAGAGCAGGGTGCAAGCCGTCGGGCGTCAATTCTGCGCGGAGATAGCCGAATTCGTCAGTTAAATTCTCCGCCACGTCAATAAAATAGGGCGTTGTCTTTATCCAGAAATTAATTTTTTCGCGAGCCTCCCGCCAATCGCCGTCCGTCAGAGGAATTCCGCGCCGATTCATGATTTCGGGATTCATGGAAGTTATCGTGCAGAAAACGGGCGTCATGTCGTTCGCCAAACATTTATCGCGCAAAGCTTCAAGATTTTTTATGACGGCGTCAGCGTCCGCGCCAATGCGAATATCGTTGACGCCCGCCATGATAAGTAACACTTGCGGCTTGAACGGCAAAACGTCGCTGTCGAAACGGTCGAGCATTTGTTGAGTTGTGTCGCCGCTACGCGCCAGATTTTTTATCGGCACGTCGCAATAAGTTTCCCATTGGCAAGAAATTTGACCGGCGGGAATATAACTTGCGCCGCCGTGCGAAATGCTGTCGCCCAAAACCGCGAACTTGACGGGCGCAGTCACCGTGAAAAATTTTTTCTCCGACCAATCGCTCAGCGGCTTGTGATTTTTATTTACAACGCGCACTTGCCAATAATATTCGCCCGCCTCCGTGAACGGCGTCCAATCCGTCGTACGGTCTAAAGCTTCGACGTTGAAAAGTTCGCGGACGATCGTGTTTGTCGAAACTTTTACAACTTGCACCTGATAAAATTGCGTCATCGGCAGCGGCAACCAAGAATACGTCGGATAAAGTTGCATGAAGTCCATTTGTTCAAATTCCGCTGTCGGCACGGGCGGCGGTAATTTTTTTGCCTCCACGCCGCCGCCAAACAGTAAACACGTCGATAAAATCAGCGTCAAAAATTTTTTCATTCCACATTCCCCATTTCTAATTCAAAAAACTCCCCTGCCACAAGCAGAGGAGTCTTTTTTATTGATTGCCGATAATCCGGCGAAAAATTTCTTAGAAGAACCAGCTTGCACGACCTAAGAAGGTTTTGATGTCTTCCTTAGTGTCGAGCGTCTTGCCCCAGAAGTAACCGAGTTTGACGTAAGTATTTTGAATCGGTGCCCAATCGATACCGACTTCAACGCCCTTCTTGTGGGTGTTGGTCAAGTAAGCGTCGTAAGTCGGGCAGAGGCTGACGAGATCGCTGGTGTAGCGATAATCGGCACTGATACC
>JAFXNB010000035.1 GCA_017529935.1 Selenomonadaceae bacterium | reverse complement strand
CTTCCGCTTGCGAGCCGCCTCCGATTTTTTCTTGCGGCGGACGCTGGGCTTTTCGTAATGTTCACGCTTGCGAACTTCGGCGAGCGTGCCCGCCTTTTGACAGGTACGCTTAAAGCGGCGGAGAGCACTGTCTATGGATTCATTTTTCCCAACTTTGACTTCATTGGCCATTCAATATCCCTCCCTCCGCATGTTACTAGAAAAGTTGACTGCCCGCGTATTTTAACACGCAACCCCTTAATCGTCAACAGAAAAAGTTTTTCGCGGGATTTGATTGGCGAACGCTTTTAAACAACTCCTAAGAATAATCAGCCATCGAATTCAAGCAAGCCGTAAGCTCCTGCCGTGCGCTTGTAAACTACGCAGATTTGTTCGGTCTGTGCGTCGCGGAAGACGAAAAAGTTATGGTTGAGCAAATTCATCTGCATGATAGCTTCCTGAACGTCCATGGGCTTAACGACAAAGTGTTTGGTCTTGACAATGGGATATTCGCCCTCGTCCTCGCGTTCGACTTGAACTTTGGATTCGGCGAACGCCTCCGAGCGCATGCCGCCGTTACGGAAACGCCGTTCAAGTTTCGTCTTCTGCTTGTGGATTTGGCGTTCAAGTTTTTCGACGACCAAGTCAATCGAAGTGTACATGTCCAAGTTGGATTCCTGACCGCGCAAGATAAGCCCGCCGCGCACTTCCGCTGTGACCTCGACGATTTGCCTGTCCTTTTCGACCGAAAGCAAAACGGAAATTTCTTCCATGTTGTCGAAGTATTTGGCGATTTTGCCGACGCGCTTCTCGACGTATTCGCGCAACGGCTGAGTGATTTCGATGTTCTTCCCTCTTATGTTGAATGTTACCATGACTTAACAGCTCCTTCCGCTCTTGCCGAATGTGTTTAAAAAGTTATTCGGCGCGGCGCGGATAATTCCTTTCAAGCAAAAAAAATTTTGCCCTCCGAAGTTGGGAGGGCAGATTTAAATCGTCGGGATTATCAGCGTGAAGGTCGAGCCTTCGCCGAGTTTGCTTTTAACTTTTATATCGATGTCGTGGCGGTCGGCTATCCACTTTGCGACGGTGAGACCAAGCCCCACAGAACTTTCTCCGTCGCCGAGTTTTGTACGCGCCTTGTCTGTGCGATAGAACCTGTCGAAAATTTTTTCGCAATCCTCTTTTGGAATGCCGACGCCCTTATCGATAAATTTCAACGTCGCCGCGTCCGTCGAAGTCGTCAGCTCAACTTTTACAGCCGTATCGGGCGGGCTATAGCGCAAGGCATTGTCAAGGAAGGCGGCAAGCATTTTCTTAAAAAACTCCGCGTCCGCCAAAATTTTGCAGGGCGCAAGTTTAGTCAGTTGCACGCGCGGCGAACGATAACTTTCCACGAACTTTTTCAGCAGCTCGTCCAAGTCGACGGGAACTTTCATAAGCGGTTGATGTCCTTGATCTGCGCGGGCTAGGAACAATAAACTTTCGACAAGGCTTTGCATATTCTGCGCGGATTTTTTTATCGACGTGACAGCCTCTTTAAAAAGGTCCGGGTCGGAGGTGCCGCAACTCTCCAGCAAATCGATGTAACCGCGAATTATCGTCAGCGGCGTCCTCAATTCGTGCGACACGTCGTTTACAAATCGCTGTTGCCGCAAGAAAGTTTCCGTCGCCCTGTCCTGCGCCTTAGTCTCTAACCGCATAGCCGACGCCTCTGGTCGTGTAAATGTATTTCTCGCCGAATTTGTCATCAATTTTGGAGCGCAAGTAGCTGATGTAAACGTCGACAACATTTGTATCGCCGATATAATCGTAGCCCCAAACGGTCTGGAGAATTTGGTCGCGGCTTAGGACGTTGCGTTTGTTTTCGACGAGATATTTCAACAGCGCGTATTCTTTATGCGTCAATTCGACTTTCTCGCCCTTAACGGTGACTTCGTAGCGTTCGGGGTAGAGAATCATGTTTTTGATGACGTAGCGCGATTCTTCGGCATTGCGCAGGCGTTCATTGTGGCGACGGAGCACGCCGCGAATTCTTGCTAAAAGTTCTTCGGGCGCGAAAGGTTTCGTCATGTAATCATCTGCGCCGAGGTCTAGCCCTTCCACTTTGTCGCGAACTTCATCACGCGCCGTCAACATGATTATCGGCACGTCGCTGACTTCGCGCACGCGCTTGCAAATTTCCATGCCGTCCATTTCGGGGAGCATCACGTCGAGCAGAACCAAATCGTATTTTTCTTGGAGTATTCGCTCGTAAGCCCGCCGCCCGTTTGTTTCGTTGGCGGTCTTAAAGCCTTCGCGTTCGAGTGTTAATTGGAGCAAACGCGCTATCGGTCGCTCGTCCTCCACGATAAAAATTTTTTCTGCCATTTACCAAATCCTCCTTAACATGACCGACGCCGTAACGTCTCTGTCATTTTCTCCGCGCTGAAGTTCCGCTTCGCCGCCCATGAACCAGCCGTTAGCAAATTCACTTTCGCCGCGCACGCTGAACACGAAATGAGTTTTATCGCGCTCTTGGCGGAGCCTGTAAGTGCTTGCGGTGTCGCCTTCGTAGCTGATACGCAAATCGGGATCCGCGCCCGTGAAGCCGCGCTTAACGCCGAACCTAAGCCCGACCATTCCTTTTTTGTAATAGCGTTTTAAATCAAGACCCGTCTGCGCGGCAAAGTAAGTGTTGCTATCGGCGGCGACGTGCTGATTGTAAATGCCCGCGCCGCTCTCGTTGTAGGCGTTCTGCTTGAGATGTGAAACTTGGAAATTTACAAACGGGCTGACGTGCCAAAGTTTTTTCGGCGTGAAGTCGTATTTGTATTCGCCGCCGAGTTCGATGATTCTGCTTTTATAGTTGGCGTTCGTCGACAAGCCCAGCGAATAAATTCCCCTGTGCAAAGAATTTCTCAGTTGCCCGCCGTTGAGATAAAGATAAACGTCGCTTTGCCGATTGTGATAGCCCGCGTAAAGTCCGAGCCGCGTATCGTAAACCGTAGCCCGTGAAGCTTTCGCGCCGTAGCCAATCGTCCCATAGGTCGCGAAAATTCCCGCGCGCCATTTCCTGCCAATCGGTCTGTCGTAGCCGCCTACGATAACGCTGCCGTGATAATCCGTGTTGCCGCCTAATTGTCCCCAGTTCTTCATGTAGTTTATCCAAAAATTATTTTCTTGGCGCGAGGGAACTTTAACTTTAACGGTCACTTCGGGCGAATTGTCCTCACCGTCAGCAAATTTCATCGGGTGAACGTTTATGTTGACATGTTCCGGCGCGAAAACTTTCGAGACGCGGTGAGAAATCATTCTATCGACGGCGACATTTTGTTGGGCGACGCTCATAATCTGCGCGGCGTCGTTGGAGCCTATTTGCGTCAAAGTTCTCTTAGCTTCGGGTGGAGTCATGTTGTAAAGCGGGCGCATCTCGTTGCGTTTATCATCGTCGAGCCGCTCAAACATTTCTTTCATTGCAGTAAAAGTTTCCGATTCTTGCGGAGTAAATATTTCTTCGTTGGTCGTCGCGTATGTTTTGACGACGACAGAATTGCCGACAATTTCGCCCGTGGCACTGAGCATGGCGGAGAGCGGATAGGGATTGTCCGCAGAATTTTTTATCCTGCCCGTGACGGATTTGGCGATTAAAACGGTGGCGGTTTCGTTGGGCAACAGGCTATCGGTCGTGACTGTCGAGCCGTTGACATTGGCGTTGCCGTTTACGATGATAATGCCCGCCTTGCCGCCGCTGACTTTTTGTAAAATGCCGTCGGAAATCAAATTGCCGTTAATGACTAAATTCGTTTCGGGAGAGCCCGCGCCAATCGTCCCGTGGTTGATAAAAGTGCCGGTCGTCGTATCCATTACGCCTTCGGCAAGTTTGTGATTCATGTTGTTAAGTCTGAACGTGCCGCCGAAAAGTTGTGCGCCGTAGCCGACGTCGACGCTCAAAATATCAGCCTCGCCCGAAAATTTCATCGTGGAGTCGTTGACGTGCAGTTTAATACTTTCCGCGCCCGAAATGTTTCCGTCGAAAATAAAATCCGTGTTTATGTTGAGATTCGTCACGCGGTCGGGACTGTAACTTTCTGCTTGCCGAGCCGAAACGATGTCGCCGAAAATTTTTGAGCTGTCGTAGATGTTTATGTTCCGAACCAAAGAATTTCCGTCGATATAAATTGCGCATTTGCCGCCCGTCAACTTGCTTGACAAATTAAAATTTCTGACGAACGCGCCGCTAAATTCTACAGCATTGCTCCGCGAAGAAATATCCTCGCTCTGCGTGATAGTGCCACTCGTGCCCGAAATTTGCACGCCGCTTGAAGTTTTATTCGCCTCTCTCTCGTCGGCACCATCCGCAATATCATTCGGAGCGGCAAAAACTTGAACAGTAGCCGCGCTCATGCCGAAAAAAAGTACAACAGCCAAAATTCGCCGTCGCGTTTCGTAGTTCTTTTTTATAGTCATCTCCATTGAAATTCTCCCTGCTTCTTCCTTTCGATTGCCGACGGAAAATATTTTCGACAGTCTATCATAAACGCAAACAAAAAAAAAGGTAGCGAAAGATTTTAACTTGTAGCCGCCGAATTTTTAACAAAATTCTAATGAAGTTTTCCATATCAACCGCGCAGGTGGTCGCGCTTGCCTCATTGAGCATTGCAGATATTCGCATTGAGGTCGATTTCAAGCAGGAAATTATTGCACTGTAGCAAAGTCATGTTACACTCTAGCTATTTAATTTTAGATTTCTTAACAACGATTAAAATGCCCGCGAAGATTAACGCCATGCCCAAGACGATATGAACCGTGAACGGCTCGCCCAAGATGAACACGCCGCCCAACACGCCGACTATCGGCGCGACCAAAGTTGCGATTGACGCCGAAGACGCTTCGATATGCGTTAAAACGTAATTCCACAGGAAGAACGCCAACGCCGACGCCAATGCGCCGTTGTAAAGCACGCACAGCACCGCCGGCAAGCACCAATTAATTTCGCCCTGCGGAAACAGTGACGAATAGCCGACCAAGACGATTGCGCCGAAGACCATTTGCCACGTTGTCAGCTGAACCATGTCGCATTTCGTGAGCCGCAACTTTACGACGATATTCGCCACCGCCATGAAAATTGCGCCCAAAATTATTATGAACGCCGCGCCCAAATCTTCGACGCCCTGCAAGCCCATTAAAACGTACAAGCCGAGTATCGCCGAAAAAATTCCGACGCATTTTATTTTTGTCAGCCGCTCGTTCAGTGCGAAGTGCGCCAAAATCGCCGTCCACAGCGGCGCGGTGTAATTCAAGACTGCCGCCATGCCCGCGCTTACAGACAGCATTCCGATTTGCGCGGCGATGTTGTTCAAGACAATCATCAAGACGCCCGTCAAAATTATCCACGGCAAAAATTTTTTATCGGGGAACGGAATTTTTCTCCAATAAGCAACCGCTAACAAAATCAGTGCGCCCGTCGCAAATCGCCACGTCACGAAAAGTATCGGCGGAAAGAAAGTGTTCGCCGTCTTCATGACGACCCAATTCAAGCCCCAAATCAGCCAAATCGCCGCCAGTGCCCGCAACATTTTAATCACAACCTTTTATGGAATCTGCCCGCAAGTTTAAAATAATTTTTATGGCGTGTCAAAGCAGGGCAGAGAAAATTTTTGTGGAATTTTTAGCGCGAGAAAATTTTTGGAGGGAAATTTCATGACGGAAGAAAAACGCACGATTCACATAAGGGGAATTGGGCACGCCGCGCAGACCCCCGATACCGTCGTTTTGTCGCTGACGTTGACCGCGCAGAACAGAGAATACTCCGCCGCAATGAAAATCGGCAGCCAGCAAGTCGAAATGCTCCGCGAGGCGATTGTCGAGGCGGGCTTCCTTGCCGACGACTTGAAGACGATTAATTTCGACGTGCGCGCCGTTTACGAGAACGAGGAAACTAAAGACGGTAACGCCAAACGCTACCAAAAAGTTTTTGCCGGCTTCGAGTGCAGCCACGATTTAAAGCTGACGTTCGCCTTTGCCAACGACAAACTCAACGCCGCCGTCGACACGATTGCCGCCAGCCTTGCGCAGCCGAAAATTTCTATCGCGTTCACGATAAAAAATCCCGACGCCTTTAACGACAAAATTTTAAAATCCGCCGCCCGCGACGCACAACGCAAAGCCAAAATTCTCTGCGCGGCTTCCGGCGTCAAGCTCGGCAAGCTCATCAACGTAGATTATTCTTGGGGCGAAATTAAAATTCAGAATGAACCAGTTGATGCGTTGCTTGCCCCGCCCGAAAAAAGTTCATTCAATTTCCAACCCGACGACATTAAGGCGAGCGACACCGTTGATTTTCTGTGGGAGATTGAGTAAATGGCTAATCAAATTAAATTCACAATCGGCAACGTCTCGGAAGGCTACAAGACCGTCGAAATTTCAATCCGTGGCGGTGCGGCGTCTTACAAAATTTTGCGGAGCGGTTTGCTTGACGTTGACAAAAAAATTTCGCCCGCTATAAAAGTTTCCGCCGAATGGCTCGCTAAACTCGACGCGCTGAAAATTTTTGATTGGGAGAAAAATTATTCCTCCGATAATCCCGACGGCGTGCAGTGGGAATTAAACTTCAAGGACGGCGGGAAAATTTATCGTAGGCACGGCGCGAATGCTTATCCCGAAAATTTTGACCGGTTTTTAGATTGGCTTGACGAATTGATTCCCGAAATGGAATTCATTAATCGCAAGCGGCTCGAAAAAATTACGCTGACTTATCTGGAAGAAAGCTTGACGCTCGACCGCAACGCGAAGACTTTGACGCTTGACAAGAAAAATTCCACGCACACCTACCACTTGGACGAAAGCATAAAAAAAATTTTCGACACTTGCCAAAACTTTTTGGACGGCATCGAAATCGCGGACGATTTGAAGTTCGGTGCGCAGATAAATTTTGATGTCACGCGCCACGACGGCTCGACTGAAGCCTTGGAGATTTTTTATAACGAAAACTTTTTGCCCGCGCTCTCCAATCTGCTGGAAGAAATTCACGCCTGCGCGGACGATTTGACGGCTAAAATTTTTTCGCCCGAACTAATCGACGTGCCCAAAGGCAAATACATTTTCTGCAAAGTTCAGTTCAAGGGCAGTTACAAGCACTACACCTATCAGACCGACGACGAGACGCTTGCGGTCGGGGACGTGGTGGACGTGCCAGTTGGTCGCTACAACGACGTTAATCAGGCGCGAATTGTCGAAATCGGCTACTTCGACGAGTACGAGGCTCCGTTCCCCATTGACAGAATCAAAAAAATTATCGGCAAGCATATCGCCACCGATTTTGAAAATTATTAATGGTTACTTTTAAAAAGTAACCAAACAGCGTACGCGATTCAACGCTCAAGAATTCAAACGTAATCGCCGCGATTAATTCAATGCGCCAAGTTTTTGCAAAGCTTTTCTAGCCGGTTACTTTTAAAAAGTAAACGCAAGCTAAACAGCGAACGCGATTAGTCGCCCGAAATTTTCAGCCAATCGCCGCGCATTAATTCAGCTTGCCAAGTTTTTGCAAAGCTACCCTAGCCGCCTCCTGTTCGGCGGCTTTTTTGCTGTGCCCAGTTCCGCGCCCGTAAATTTTTCCGTCAATCAACGCCGCCGCCTCGAAAGATTTCATGTGGTCGGGACCGCTGTTGTTCAGCTCCTTATAACTCAATTTCAAGGGCGGATTTTTTTGGATTATCTCCTGCAACTTGCTCTTATAATCCTTCGGAATGCCCGTAACTTTGACGCGCTCGAAATCGGGCGTGAATTGCCTAAAAACATAATCGCGGGCGGCTTCCCAGCCTTGGTCAAGGTAAATCGCGCCGATAACCGCCTCCAAAGCGTCTTCCAAATTTGAATCGCGACCGCGATTAGATTCCATTTCCGTCGGTCCGAGCAAAAGCAGATTGTCAAGCTTAATTTCCTTGGCAACGCGAGTGAGCGTCGATTGCCGAACAATTCCCGAACGCGTTTTGGTAAGTTCGCCCTCCTTCAGGTGCGTGAAGTGTTCAAAAAGATAAGTTGCCGTCGCCAAACCCAACACCGCGTCGCCCAAAAATTCCAGCCGCTCGTTGTACTTTATGCGCGGCTCGAATTCGTTCGCGTAGGATTTGTGCGTTAAAGCAATGTCAAGCGTTTCAATGTGCGAAAATTTTACTCCGAGCTTATCGGCAGCAAATTTTTCTAATTCCCTCCGCCGTGCCTTAGTCAATTTTGCGTCGACCAATTTCTCACCTTCGGGAGCTTCAAAAATTTTTTCGTCTATCGTCAAAAATATTCACCTCTGCTTAAAGATTTCTTCGGCGGCAAGGAGCGTGCCCGCCAACAGCCAAAATTCGCGCATTATCGGGACTTGGTTCATGTTCGTATCCGTTAAGCCCTCCAGCTGAAGCCCCGCTAAGATTAAAAATGCCGCCATGCCCGCGCCGAAGGCAAAAATTTTTTCGCGGCGGTATTGAGTAAAAAATTTCCAGAAAAAGTAAGCGTACAGCCCGATGAACGACGCCAAACCAAGTAAGCCGCCCTCGCTCGCCCGGTGCAAAATGTTGCTGTGCGGATGAGTGTGCCCGCGCATGTTCGCGCCGGGACGTTCCCGCGCCTCTTGCGGAAGGTAATAAAAATTGTAGGCGTTGAAGAACATTTTTTGCCCGACGCCGTAAATCGGATAATCGCTGAAAATTTCCGCCGCCGCCGTCCACATCAAAACGCGCTCCGTGTTGCTCTGAAATTTTGTGCTCGTAATCGTCGCCAATCTGTCTTGAATTTTCGGAGACAGCAGCGCGACGATTAAAAATACTACCGCCAAGCCCGCGCAGATTTTTGCCGTCAAAAGGCGGTAATTTTTTTCAAGCGCGACGAAAATCACCACGACCAGCACGAACGCCAGCCACGCGCCCCGCGTCATCGACAGCACTAGGCAAATTAGCGTCAAAGCCGCCGTGAACGCCGCCAGCCTCCGCCACAGCAACGATAAAATTTCCAGCTGCGCGATATAAATCAAAATCGGCAACTGCATGAGCATGAACGAGCCGTAAAAAGTCGGCGTGTGATTGAAGCCGAACGCGCGCGGCGCGCCCTGCACCACGCATTGATAAATGCCCGCCGCATCGTTAATCAGAAACGCCAACAGCGACGCGATTAACACCCCGCAAAGTTGCTCGCGCTTTTTTATGAACGTCAGCGCGAAAATCAGCGGAAAAAATCTGTGCACTTCGCCAAAAACTTCGCGGAAACTGTTCGCCGGCTCCCACGACATCGTCGCAATAAAAATTTGGATTACCAGATAAACCGCCAGCACTTCCAAAATTTTTGAGTCGAACGGCGGCAAGGATTTATGGCGCACAGACCAAACGATTATAAACAGCGTCCCGATTCCCACGGCGATACTTGCGGCGGCTGTCGACAGCGGCACCGCGAACGCCAACAGCAACACGACTTGATACATCGCCGAGTCAAGCGAAATCTTCGGCAAAAATTTTAGCGACATGATTCATTTCTCCTTAAGTTGCGCGACAAGTTGCGGCGGAATGACTTCAGAATAATTCTCCGCCAGCCAATCGACGATTTTGTTCCAATAACGTTTCGCCTTCCATGCCGCCGCGAATTCAAACCAATAGACGAGCGGAATCAAGACGGGCGTGCCGATATTGTCGACGATTCGCACGCGATAAGCCCCCGGCGCGTGTTCCTGCACCATGAAATTTTCTATGTCCGTGTCGACGATTGCGATATTTTCGCGCAGGAAGTCCGATTTAAAGTTCAGCAAGATTGTCCAAATGCGGTGGAGATTTTTTTTATCGGGCGGCGTCTTCGGCAGAAATTTTTTTAAATCTTTGCTGGTCTCGCCGTTGTAATCGATGACGCGCTCAAAAACATAGCCCAAACCCAAATTCGTCTCCACAGTCCCGAAAAATTCCGTCACGAGTTTGGAACGCGCCAACTTTTTCGCGCACATTCGACGATAGCGCATCTCCTTTTTAACGTCGCCGTCGTCTTTGCTGTGCGGAATTTTTATGCACTTGCGCGGGTCAATCGGGTGGACATACGTCGCTTGGTGCCCGCCCGAACCGATAAATAATTCCTCGTTGATTGTTAAAACGTCGTTCATCTGTCAACTTTCCTAATCTTGTGGACTCTGAGCTTGTCGAGCCACTGCCAAATTTTGAGCTGAATCTGCGCGAAATCTCCCACGCGCCGGATTATCGCCCTGTCGTAAATGTCCGTGCCGATAACTTCCGCCGTCAAAATAATTTCCGTCGTCTTCCCGAAATTTATAATCAGTTCCTCGTCCGCGATAACTTCCGACAAAATATTTTCCTCGCCGGCGGTCGCCGTAATTTTAACAGGCGCGTCGACGTGGAAACGATAAAGCCCGACGGAAATTTTTTCAACTTCGTAAGGGACAGCGTAATCGTAAATAAAATTATCAGCGACGGTCAGCTTGATAAACGGCGGAATTTTGCGCAGTGGCTCGGCGTTGGCGAAGAACTCCACCTCGGCAAGCCCGAAATTTTTACTCGTGTCGACGCCGGAAATTTCCGCTCGCGTCACAAAAATTTTTTCCGTGTCGATAATCAACGGGCGACCTCGGCTCGGCAATTTCGCGTTGAAAGTTTTTACATTATCTAAGTAAATTCCCGCCTTGTCAATGACGGCTTGCATATTCGCCAGCTCAAGGCGCAGGGAAATTTTTTCCGCCGCCTCGTCGAACGGGTTGCCGTAAATGACAATCCGTTGGACTTGAATCGCCTCCGCCCATTCAAAAATTATTTTATCCTCGCCGGTCGGCTTCCAAATGTTTTCGCCGAAAATTTTAAAGTCACGAACCTTGGAGGCGTCGCCAGAAGTCGCCGTAACTTTCGCGGAAAAAGTTTGGCTGTCAGTGCGCCGCTCAAAAAAAATTTCGTCGCTGTTCAAAATCCTTAGCGCGTTCCATTCGTTGCGCTGCGATTTGTGCGCAAAAATCGCAGCGGCAAGCGGATTGTCCTTCAAAATAGTTCTGAACTTCATCACGGGGAAGCGCACGCGATTTTCCCAAGCGTAATTCGCGCGGTCGATTAAATCAAAGTCGTAGGTGTCAGTCTCGCCGACTTTCGGCTTTTTGGTCTCAAGTAAATTCGGCGCGTAAAAATCGGGCGCGGCAGTGAACGCCGTAGCATACGCCAACTTTTTATAAACTTCGGGGCGATAATCACTGCGCTCGGATAAAATTTCGCCCAAAGCCTCCTCAAACAAAATCGACAACGCGCGGTGGTCGTCGTGGCTGTCGAAGTCGACGCAGAAAATAATATTGGCGCGCAGTTCGAGCAGCAAACTTTTTAAATCGCGCTTGAAATTTTGTCGGGTGTAGGAGCTGTGCCGCCCGAAAGTTTTTTTGGCGTAGTCAACGAAATTTTCCGCCGCATAAGTTTCGCTGTGACCGGCGGGCGATTTAGTCGGCGTGTCGGAAAGTTTATGCCCGTCGCCGTAGCCCAGGAAGATAATCCGTTCGCGGGGCACGCCCAAAATTTTCAGCGCGTCAACCGCCTCTTGCGCCCGAATTTCTGCAGAATCTTTAAAATCGCCGTTCGTCGAATACGCAACGAAAACTTCAGCCTTAGCCGCCGCCAAATTTAAAATCATATTGCCCGCAACGTTAATCTCGTCGTCGGGGTGCGGCGCAAGAATTAAAATCCGCGTCCCGAAGTAGCTTTTATCAAAAAAAGAATTCCCGTAAGTCAAAACTTCTTCCGCCGCCTCGGAGCCGACAAGTTCAAAAATGCCGCAAATCTCCGCCGCCTCGAAAAATTTTTTATCGTCCATAAAATCACCTCGCCGCGATAATTTCTGCAAGTTTCGGAATGACCGTCGCAAAGTCGCAAGTTTCGCGAATAAGTTTCGCCGCCCGCTCGCCGAAAATTTTCCTGCGCTCGTCGTCATTGAACAGCACGGAAATTTTTTCCGCGAACGCCGCCGCATCTTCCGAATAAACGCGGTAGCCGTTCACGTCGTTAGCAATCACGTCCTCGCAGCCGCCAATGTCGCTCGTCACGGCGGGAAGTCCGCTCGCCATCGCCTCTAGTAGCGAAGTCGGCAAGCCTTCATGCCGCGACGGGAAAATATAAACGTCCGCCAACTGGTAAAATTCTTGCGGCGCGTCGACTTCCCCGATGACTTTTATCGAATCGTCCAGTTCCGCTGAAGTTTTCCGCAGTTCGTCCAGCAAATGATTCAGCCCGCCGCCCACGACAAATAAAATCGCGGCGGGAAATTTTTTGTGCAGAAGCCGCCACACGTCCTGCAAGGTGTCGACGCCCTTATCCTTGACAACCCGCGCGCAGAACAGCAAAACTTTTTGATTCGGGTCGACGCCGTGAGAAATTTTCAGTTCGCGCCGCCGCGTTTCATTCGATTGCGGATATTTTGCGGTGTCGATGCCGTGCGGCAGGATTGAAATTTTTTCGGGCACAATGCCGCCGCTCTCAATAAAACCGTCGCGAATTTCTTTAGTCGTCGCAACGTAGTGAGTGCACGTCGCCAAAATTTTGTTGCGCCAATTTTTATCCGCGCTGAAAATTTCCGCCTTGCCCGTCAACGCCAAAGTCACGGGCTTATTAAAAAGCCGCGCAAAGAGAATCGCCCAGACGGAAAATTTCGGCGTGCCGATGATGTAAAAGGCGTCAATGTCGCGGTGCGTCGTGAGTAGCCGCAAAAAAATTTCCAGCCAACGAAACGGCGGGTGCAGTCGAATTAAATCGATACCGTTCAAATTTTCTCTCGCCGCCGTGTGGAAAAATCTTTTCTTTGTCATGAGCGTGACGCGGTGTCCGAGTTTGATTAGTTGCAGCGCGTGATTCTCGCCGTGAATTTCCGCGCCGCTCTTAGTCGGTCGCCCGTCCGCCAAAAATTTTTTCCCGACGGCAAAATCTTTAATCAGCAAACAAATATTCATGACGCCTCCAAAAATCGAATCGCGGCGTCGAGGACTTGAGCGGGCGTGACGTTCTGCAGACAACGCGGCTCGTCGCAAATTTTTTTCGTGCACGGGCAACACGGCTCGCGGCTCGTCAAGGCGATTGCGTTTTTATTAATCGGGTGCCAGCGGTCGGGGCTGGTGCAGCCGTACATCGTGATCATTTTAACGCCGGTCGTCGCGGCAATGTGCGTCGCGCCCGTGTCGACGGTGATAAATAAATCTGCGCGGCGGAAAAGTTCAGCCAAGTCAGTCAGCGAAGTTTCGCCGCAAAAATTTTCCACGCCGCCGCCCATCTGCGCGATAACTTCATCGGCATAATTTTTATCATTCGGTGCGCCGACAATAAAAAACGCCGCGTCAAAATTCTTCCGCAGTTCGCGCACGACTTCGGCAAAATATTCCTTGCTCCACGTTTTGAGCGGAAAAGTTCCCTTGACACACAGCGCGATTTTAAATTTAGTGTTCGGGAGGCGGGCAAGCAATTTATCGGCGACGGGCGAAATTTTTTTCGGGAAGACTGGCTCGGCATGACCGCTTATCTTAAAAAATTTGCGGACGATTTCCTGATAAGTCTCCGCTTGCAAAGTTTTATCGAGATCGTGCGAAATTTCCACCACGTCGGTATAAAGCAAAGTCACGCGGCTTTTGTTGTCGTCGAAAACTTTTGACGGACCGACGCGGCGCGGTATCCTCGCGAAAAAATTTATCAGCGCGGGGCGGAGTTTCCTGTCGAACGAAATCGCCAAATCAAAATTCCGTCGCCGAATTTCCTTGACAAGCTCGCGCATCTTCTGGAAAGAATTTTCCTTCGCGCGATAATCGAGGACAATCACGTCGTCGACAACTGGATTATCAATCACGGCGTCCTTGACCACCGGCTTAACGAGCATTGTAATTTTCGTATCGGGGAAATTTTTTTTGATAAGAGCCAGCGCGGAAGTCGTCAGCACCACATCGCCGAGATTCACCAGCGCGTTGACTAAAATATTTTTAAACATCTTCCTCCTCCGTGACGTGAACATTTTCTTTGCCGTAATAATAAAGCTTGACGTATTTTGCCATGGTGTAGAAATAATGGAAGCCGGCAAGCAAGAAACCAATCATTCCGTCCAAAAAGCCGCCGCGCAGAAAATACATGCGGAAACTCGCCCAAATCGGGTGCGCAATCATATCCAAAAGATTCGCCGACTTTCCCTGCTCGTGAGCTTTTTTGGCGGCAAGCGTCGTGTAAAAGTTCAGCTTGTTGAAGTAGTGATTCCAATCGCGATAGGGATAGTGGACAAGATAAGCCGAACGCGGAAAATCTTTTTCCTGGCAAGTGTGATGAATTTGCGGGTGCACGAAGCCCGTGACGTAACTGCCCTGCGTCGGGAAAAGCCGCGTGACATAATCAGGGAACCAGCCGCCGTGCCGGAGCGGTTGTCCCCAAAAATAACTCAATCGCGCCGTCCGCCACGCAAAATTTTTATCGTCGCCCGCCAAAATTTTTTTTATCTCGGCGGAAAGTGCGGGCGTTGCGCGTTCGTCGGCGTCGATAAAAAATACCCAATCGAATTTTGCCTGCTGAATCGCGAAAGTTTGTTGACCGCCCCAATCGCCGTTTAGCCCGCGTTGAATCACCCGCGCGCCCAACTCGGCGGAAATTTTTGCGGTCGCGTCGCTGCTGAAGTCGTCGATAACAACAACTTCGTCCGCAAAATCCGCAACGCTCTTTATGCACGCGCCGATATATTTTTCCTCGTTCTTCGCCAAAATCAGCACAGAAATTTTAGCCATTCAATTCCTCCAAAAATATTTTTCCGCGATTATGAACGGGCATTAGCCGCGCAAGCTGTTCGTCCGTCAATTCGGGACAATCTTCGCCGCAAAAAATTTCATCGTCCGAATCATTCAGCTCTGCCAATTCCTTCAGCGCGGTTGTTTTAAAGTTTTTAATCTCCGATTCGGTCGGCGGTAACGGCTCGTTTATTACAACTCTAACGATTGACATAAATATCTCCCTTTGCTTTTGAAAATTTTTGTGATAAAATCGCGGCGAAAGGAGCTGATTATTATGTACGCAATCGCTTTTGATTTGAAAATCGACGACCTCAAACGCGAATACGGCGACCCTTACAACGGTGCTTACGATGAGATTCGCCGCGAACTAACTACCCTCGGATTCGATTGGACGCAAGGAAGCGTTTACATCAACAACAGCGAAAAAGATTCTCTGACAACAGTTTACAAAGCGATTAACAAGCTCTCGCGCATCGGTTGGTTCAAGCGCAGTGTTCGTGATATTCGCGCCTTCAAAGTTGAAGATTGGTCTGACTTTACTGAAGTTGTTAAAGGTTGACAGAAAAATTCCTGCCTCGATAATTCGGGGCGTTTTTTTATTGCTGAATAATTTTTTCAAGCCGCCGAGCAAAATTCACGGGCGAAAAATCTTCTCCCGCCGCCTTGAGATTTTTTGAGTACGTCGGAAAATTTTCGTCGAAGCCGTTGATAAAATTCTCCAGCACACGCGCCAAGTCGTCAGTGTCGCCGCTGTGAAAAGTTTCGCCGACGCGGTACAGCTCGAAAACTTCGGGGTTCATGTCGTCGCTTGCCACAACCGGTTTGCCGAAGCCAATCGCCGTGAACAGCATGCCGCCCCAATGATAACGATAGCGCGGCGCAGAATACGGCATCAAAAGCGCGTCAACGTTCAGAATCGCCCGCTGCCACTCCGCGCCGATTAAGCCCTTGTGCAAAAAACTCAAGCCTTCGACGCCGCGATATTGCTCAATAATTTTTTCAAAGTCCTCGGCGTCCTCCGCGTGCATCGTTGAGCCTTGAACTTGCAATTCAACTTTGCGAGTATAATTGCCGCGCAGATAAACTTCCAACAGCCCGCGCAGATTTTTTTCCCGCCGATATTGCCCGAAGAAGCCGACCTTCAAAATTTTTCCCGCCGCAGAAATTTCCGGCGCAACTTTCAAATCGCGGGCGGTGTAAGTCGGCGGATAAATCGTAAAAATATTTTCGCGCCGCTCACCAAAAATATTGTCGCCGAACGTCAGCACGACGGGTTTGATATTTTTGTTCGCAGAAAGTTTATCAGCCGCCGCCAAAAATTTCGGAGCCTCCGTCGGATTGATTCCGTGTAAAATAAAAATCAGCGGTACGGAAATTTTTTTCAACGCGCTGTGATTCAACGCCCGCAAATATCTGTAAGTCGATGTCGGGACAATCAGCGCGTCGAAATTTTTTTGCGCCTCGAAAAGCTGACTGTACCAACGTTGCCGATTAATTTCGCGCTTAGCCGCCGCAAAAATTTTTTTCAACCCGCGCGAGTTCGTGTAGGTGACGGCGTCGCCCTTCAGCCGCGTGACCGGCGTTTGATAATCGAATTGGAATGAAAAATTTTGCGGGACATAAAACTCGACCGCATGCCCCAGCCCGCGAAGTTCTTCAACCAAAATTCTGTCGAATTCTACCTCGTGACCGCCGGGCGTCATTATGTTTTCAAATATCGCTATCCGCATTTTTAAATCCTCGCAATGTCTCCGCAATCGCCGCGTCCAATTCGTCAAGCATAGCAAATCGCCGCCGATATTGCGCCCGCTTATGTGACGGAATTTCATCAGCAGTTTTACGCGTCTCGACAAGCGGCAACTCAAAAAATCTGGCGTCGTTCGTCGGAGTGCCGCCCGCCTCCGCCCAAAAATCGCTGAACGAAGTTTTCAACTTCCTGTCGCGGCGCACGTGGTTGTTGGCGTAGTAGCCCTCGTTGGTGACGGCGAAAATTTTTTTCACGCCCAAAGACCGAGCCACACTCTGCGCGGCGTAGAGAATCAAATTTTTCGTGCGGTAAGCGTGACATTTTTTTGTTATGCGCTTGACTAAATCCTTTGCGTCGTCGACGTTGGGACCTTGCATCGCGCCAATCCACATCGCCCAATTTTTTTCGGCGTCGCGCGCTATCCAAAATAAAATTTGATAAACGGGCACTTCATCTGGCAAATTGAACATGACGGCGGCAAGTCCCTCTTTGCGTTGCCCAGATTCGGCGCACAGCACCAAATTCATGTCGCCCAAAGTTTCGTCGAGCGGCAGCCGCCACAGCTCAATTTTTTTGTCGCCGTAAAGTTTCAGCATAAAGTCTTCGTTGAAACGCGCCGATAAAAAGCTCATGTTCTCTTCAATCAGCCGCGCCCGCTCCTCGAACGTCGACCGATGATAAAAAAATGCCCGCGTCGCCTGTTCGTAGACGAACGGATAGCCTGCCGCAACTTTGGCTAGCAATTCCGATTGCGCGAAAAATTTTTCCAAGCGGCTCATGCGTTGCGGGTGCAAAAGGCAACGCGCCACGAACACTGCAAAGCGGTGCGCCTCCCGCGGATTGTTCAAGTCGTAAATTTTTTTCCCAAGTTCAATGAAGTTGCTCATAATCTCTCCTCTGCGAGCCGATTATAATTTTAGTTCACATTTCATTCGCGGAGTATTTTATCATACTTTGTCTATAATCCCTAGGAATGTTAAATTAAAATTCGTTGACGGCAGAAAAATTTTTGCTAGAATTAGTACAGATTTTCGACGTACGTTTGAGGAGATGATTTTATTGGAAAATTTCAGCGTGGCGATAAGTTACAAGGGAAGTTTGGGTTGGGTGGAGTTCGACGAGGCGACAAAAAAAGTTCTCGTGACATTGGGCGACGAAGAGGGCAGGACACTTGCCGAAAATTTTTTGACGACGACGCACGAAATAAAAATTCCGCATGAAACTCTTTTGGACTTCACGGCGGAAATTATCAATCCCAACGAGAGCGCGGAGAATTTAAAAATCGTTTTGACGCGGCTTTGGGAGGCGACGGGCGTGCACGTCGATTGGAGCCGCCCCGTCGAATACGTTAAACTTCACCCGCATTATTAAGGAGGCGTTTCACATGGCGACTTACAACAGCTGTCCGCGCTGCGGGCGCACGAACTTTGGCGAAATTTTCGAGTGCAAGCGTTGCAGTCTGATTTTCTGCACGAAATGCACGGGCAAACGCTCCTTGCCCGACGGCACGCAATACGAATGTTGCCCACGTTGCGTCGCGGAACTTGACGAAGACGAAGACACCGTGCGCGTCATTGCTAAGGAAAAAAGATAAGGAGGAATTTACATGGCAAATAAAATTTACGCGTTCCTCGGTCCGCACACGTCCGGCAAATCGACGATGGTCTCCCAGCTGCTGTCGATGGGCATTCACTATATCCCGACCGTCACGACGCGCGTTTTCGACGACCGCTACGCCTACAAGCGCAAGATTTATCAGACCGTCAAGAACGACAAGTACAAGCAGGAAAAATTTATCGTCGACAACACCTATCAGGCTCATTCCTACGGCTTGCGCAAATCCGAAGTGCTTGACGCGTACAAAAATCACAAAGTCAGTGTAGCGATTATGCACGACGTGGCGGGGATTAAGCAGTTGCAGAAATTTATCAACCAAGACCTCGTGACGATTTTTCTGATGATTGACGATGAAGTTTTCGTCGACAGAATGCTCCGCGCGGGCTGCTCCAACGACGAGATAAGATATTACGTGGAGACGGCTGATGAAACGGGCGAGTTTGAACATTGGCGCGACGTTGATTTTGTCGTTAAGAACACGTCGACGGCGCGTATTGCCCTTGAACAAATTTTGGCGATAATGGGGCTGGTTACACTCGTGCCGCAAGCCGACTTTGACAATCTCGTTAAGTAATTTTGTATAGTTGAAGGATTAACAATTTTTTCGGCGAAATTTCCTGCCGTTGATAGAAATAATTGGAGGCGGATTTAATGGCGAACGATAGAGCACGAAAGGGAGTTGCTACTCTCGGCGATGCTAAAGGCATTTTGCTTGAGAGCGGCACAAACGAGTTTGAAATAGTGGAATTCAGCATAGGCGGCGTAAATTACGGGATAAACGTTGCCAAAGTTCGCGAGGTTATTCAGCGCGTCCCCGTCACGGCAATGCCCCAAGCGCACCCTTACATTGACGGGCTTTTCACTCTGCGCGGCAAGGCAATTCCGCTGGTTAATCTCCCGCGTTGCCTGAACGTGACCAACGGCGACGAAGCGAAAAATATTATCGTCACGGAGATTAACAACTACGACATCGGCTTTTTGGTGGAAAATGTTTCGCGCATTCACCGCATTTCGTGGAAGGACATGGAGCCTTCGCCGGAAGTTGGCGACCAGAGCCGTGTCGTCGGTATAATTAAAATGCCCGACCGGATTGTCCTGCTCCTTGACTTTGAAACGATTATCGCGGAGATTAATCCCGAAATTAACGCGAAACTCACCACAGTTGCCGACGCGACTTCCGACGTGCGGGCGATTCGGGCTGACGCTCATGTTGTCGTTGCGGAAGATTCGCCCATGTTGCGCGATTTACTTGTCTCGACGTTGCATGATTCGGGCTATCGTTTTGTCCGCGACTTCGGCAACGGCAAGGACGCTTGGGAATATCTGCAGGGGCTGGCGTCAAAGGACGGCGACATTGCCAGCCACTTGAGCATTGTCGTTTCAGATGTGGAAATGCCCATGATGGACGGTCACAGACTTTTGAAACTCGTGCGCCACAACGACAGGCTCCGCAACGTGCCCTTTGTCCTGTTCTCGTCTTTAATCAACGAAGAAATGCGCATAAAGGGCGAGGAGCTTGGCGCGAGTGCTCAAATTTCCAAGCCCGAAATCGGTCAGCTCATCGACTTGCTTGACAAATTTATTTTCGGCAGGAAGCCCAACGCTTGAAAATTTTCTGCCCGCGCAATTCGGCGGGCTTTTTGTTTGATAGGAGGAAAATTTATGGCAAGCATACACATTGCGGCGAAAGTTGGCGAAGTTGCCGAACGCGTTTCTTTAAAAAAGTAAATTTCTGAGTGACGTTGAACTTTACAGTTAAAAATATTTGAGAGGTTTAGTCATGGACATTACAAGGCGCAATCTTTTCAAAATGGCGGGCGTTGCGGCAGTGGGTGCGGCTATCGGTCAATTCAACGTCGCAGAGGCATTGAGTACAACTAAAAATGACGAAGGAGAGATTTCTATGGCGAGCATACACATTGCAGCGAAAGTTGGCGAAGTTGCCGAACGCGTTTTATTACCCGGCGACCCTGTCCGCGCCAAAATCATCGCGGAAAATTTTTTGGAGGACATTCATCAATATACGGCGATTAGAAATATTTTCGGCTTCACGGGCAAATACAAGGGCGAGCGCGTCTCGATTCAGGCGACGGGCATGGGCATTCCGTCAATCTCGATTTATCTGCATGAGCTGATTGAAGTTTTCGGCGCGAAGAAATTAATCCGCGTCGGGACGTGCGGCGGCATGAACGAAAATATTCGCCTGCGCGACGTTCTTATTGCTCAAGGTTCGTCGACGGATTCTTCTATCGTCAATCAAGTTTTCGGCGGCGCGGTTAATTTTTCTTTGCTCGCTGATTTTGAATTGCTTAGCAAAGCCGTCTCCGTTGCGAAAAATTTAGATCTGCCCGTCAAAGTCGGCAACGTCATCTGCACCGATTTATTTTACAATGACTACGACGACCCGAACGGGACTTTTGGCGACGGGAAAAATACTTTCAACGACAAGCTCCGCCGCTACGGGATTTTGGCTGTGGAAATGGAAAGTGCCGCGCTTTACTTGCACGCCGCCGCCGCCAACGTTCAAGCCCTGGCGATTTTCACGGTCAGCGACGATTTGTTGAGAAAAGAACACTGCACGCCCGAAGAACGGCAATCGACTTTCAACGACATGATAAAAATCGCGCTTGAAACGATTATTCAATAGAGGAGCGGTCGAATGCAGATTATCGGAGTCAGAATAAAAAAGGCGGGCAGAATTTTATTTTACGAGCCGAACGAGGAAGAACTTTCAAAGGGCGATTCGGTTCTCGTGGAAACTTCGCGCGGGCTGGAGTGCGGAAAAATCGTCGTTGCGCCGCGTGAACTGCTCGCCGAAGAAAAAATCGAAACGGAGCCGGGCATGCCGCTCAGAAAAATTTACAGGAAAGCGACCGCCGAAGATTTAATTCAGCTTGAACGCAACCAAGCGGAGGAAAAATACGCCTTTGACATTTGCATGGACAAGATAAAGGAACACGACCTGCCCATGAAGTTAATCAACGTCGAGTTTACATTTGACGTGAACAAAATAATTTTCTTCTTCACGGCGGACGGGCGCGTTGACTTCCGCGATTTGGTCAGAGATTTGGCGGCGATATTCCGCACGCGCATTGAATTGCGGCAAGTGGGCGTTCGCGACGAGGCAAAACTTTTGGGCGGCATGGGCGGTTGCGGGCGTCCTTTGTGTTGCGCGTCTTTTCTGGGCGATTTTATTCCCGTGTCGATTCGCATGGCTAAAGACCAAAATTTATCGCTCAACCCGACAAAAATTAGCGGCGTGTGCGGGCGGCTGATGTGCTGTCTAAAGTACGAAAACGATTTGTATTGCGAAAACTGCCCGAAGCAAACGGTTACGCTCAAGCCGCGCAATGGTAGCCGAGTGATTGTCGCTGACGGCGAGGGCAAAGTTGTTGCGGTGAGTTTTTCGCGCAGAAACGCCACGATTCTCCTTGACACGAACAAAACCGTCGTCGCGAGCTGGGAAGATATTTTGCCCGTCAATGCCGAGGATTTTGAATCTGTCGAGGAAGCCGCGCAGGTCGAGGAAATTAAGCCGATTGAACCGCCGCCCAAACCTGAACGCCCGCCACGTGCCGAACGTCCTGTGCGCACCGAACGCCCGCCGAGACGTGAACGCCCGCGCAGGACGGAAAATTTCAATCGCCGCTACAATCGGCAGGAAAATTCTGAGCGCAAATCTGAACGCCCGCCGCGTTCCGAACGTCCGCGCTCTGATAAAAGCCGCCGTCAATCCCGACGAGACTCCAGACGGTGAAAATTTTTCTGCGCGAGGGCGAACGCCTTGATGACTTGATGCGGTCGGGGCGCACCATTATCCAGAATCAAAACGAATTTTGTTTTTCGATGGATTCGGTGCTGATTGCCCACTTCCCAAAGTTCAAAAAAAATGCCCGCGTCATAGATTTGGGCACGGGCACGGGAGTAATTCCGCTGTTAATCGCCGACGAAGTCAAAGAAATTTGCGCGGTGGAGTTAAATTCGTGCATGGCAGATTTGGCGCGGCGCAACGTCGAGCTGAACGGTTTATCGGAAAAAATTTCGGTCGTGGAGGGCGACTATCGCAAGCACCGCGAACTTTTTAAGGCGGAGAGTTTCGACGCGGCGATAGCCAATCCGCCCTACACGCCGATAACCGACGGCGAGGCGAATAAAATTTCGGGGATAGCGCGGGCGCGACACGAGTTCACGGCGACGCTAGAAGACGTGGTGACGGCGGCGCGCTACGTTTTGAAATTCCACGGCGCATTTTACATGATTCACCTTGCGGCGCGGCTGTGCGAAATCGTCGACGCCCTGCACCGTCATCAAATGGAAATGAAACGTCTGTGCCTGATTCAGCCAAAGGCGGGGCGCGACGCGAATTTGATAATGCTGGAGGCGGTGGTCGGCGCGAACGCTGGCAACTTAAAAATTTTGCCGCCGTTAATCGTCCACAAAGACGACGGCTCCTACACCGACGAAATTTACAAAATTTACAACGGCTAATTCAACACGAGCGGAGGACATTCAATGAATATCGAAAAATTTCAGTTGGAAGCCCTTGGGAAGTACAAAGCCAAAAATTACACTGCGGCGTTAAAAATTCTTGCCAAAATTCAGCGGCTCAAACCAGAGTATAAAAATTCTTATTATCTGGAGGCTCAAATTTGGAATGAAATCGGCAACCCCGTCAAAGAGTATCGCGCTCTTGAAAAAGCTTTGCCGTTTCTCAATTTAGCCACGCCCGCAGAAAGAGATTTTTCCGCCGAAATTCTTTCCCATGTCGCCTCGCTGTGTTTCGATTTGAGCCTGCACGAAAAATCCAAAGAAGCTTTTTCCTTGGTGGTGAAGCTTGACGACCCGCCGAAAGTCAGCCGCTTGGACAATGCCCTTTTTCACGTGAATGCGCAGGAAAATGTTTCACCCGATTATTTCCGCACCTTTTACGATAAATACAAGAAATGCTTGGCGTACATCAAACCTTATCCGAAAAAATTTTACGCGCACAAAAAAATTCGCGTTGGGTTCCTGTCCGCCGATTTCAAAAATCACGCCGTGATAAATTGGGCTTGGTCGTTGCTGACCGGTCTCGATAAAAATTTGTTCGACACTTACCTTTATTCAAACGTGAAAAAGTCCGACGTTGTCACGGAATATTTGCGCAAGACGGTTACTAATTGGCGCGACATTCTAAATTTGACGGACGAGGTTGCGGCTAAATTAATTCGCGACGATGAAATTGATATTTTGTTTGATTTATCGGGGCACACGGATCATAATCGATTGTGCGTGGCGGCGTACCGTCCCGCCTCGGTGCAAATTTCTGGTATCGGCTACATGAACTCGACGGGGCTTGAATGCTTCGATTATTTTTTATCGGACGAGACTTGCGCCGGCGACGAAAATTTTTTCACGGAGAAAGTTATCTGCTTGCCGCATAGCCACGTTTGCTACGAGCCGTCGATAAAATTTGAGCCTGCGAATTCTCCGCCCTGTTTAAAAAATAATTTCGTGACGTTCGGGAGCTTTAACAAATTCGGCAAGGTAACGGACGCCATGTTAAGCGCGTGGAAAAAAATTTTGGACGCGGTGCCGAACAGCCGCTTGCTTCTCAAAAATAAGATTTTCGCCACAGCTGACGGGAAAAATTTCGTCGGCGACAAATTAAAAAGTTTCGGCTACGACGTGGCGCGGGTGGAGTTGCGACCTTTCACGGCTAATCACCTTGTTGAATATGGCGACGTGGACATTGCGCTGGACACTTTCCCTTATGTTGGCGGCGTCACGACTTGTGAGGCTCTTTATATGGGAGTTCCCGTCGTGAGTTTATACGGCGATAGACACGGCACGCGCTTTGGATTCAGCATTTTGAAAAATGTTGGACTTGATGAGCTGGCAGTTGATTCTTACGAAAAGTACATTGAGCGGGCGGTTGAATTGGCGGGCGATTGGGAACTGCTGACGCTCCTGCGCAGAAATTTACGGACTATGATGAAAAAATCTCCGCTGATGAATTCGGAACTCTACCTGCGCGAAATTCAAGCCGCCTTCATTAAAATTTTAAGCGAGCAGAAAAATTTTTGGGGGAATGCAAATGGAAATGACCGTTCAGGAACTTTACTCGGCGGCGTGTGAACAGCACAAGATAAAAAATTACGACGCAGTATTTAAAATCCTCGACGAGATAAAAAGGCGCGACCCGAAATTTAAAGAAGCTTATTACTTGGAGGCTTGGACATGGAATTGCCTCGGCAACAGTGTAAAACAATATTATGCTCTGGAAAAAATTTTGCCACTCTTGGATTTCGCCGCGCCCGAAGAAAAAAATTTCGCTACCAACGTTTTATCGCATATCGGCGAGGCATGCGTGGCTTTAGGCTTATTAAAAGAGGCTAAAGAATTTTTTGTCCTAGTCGTAAAAATGTTCAACTCGCCTGATACTGGACTTGTTACTTCCAATTTGATTTTCTGTGAAAATTCTTTTGAAGATTCCTCTCCAGATTCTTTTCGCGCCCTTTACGAGGAGTACAAAAAAGTTTTGGCGGACATCAAACCTTATCCGAAAAAATTTTACGCGCACAAAAAAATTCGCGTGGGTTTCCTTTCCGCCGATTTCAGAAATCACCCCGTGATAAATCAGTCTTGGTCGTTGCTGACTAAGCTGGATAAAAATTTGTTCGATGTTTATTTTTATTCAAACGTGAAAAAGCCCGATGCTGTCACGGAATATTTGCGCAAGACAGCTGGCACTTGGCGCGACATTTTAAATTTGACGGACAAGGTTGCGGCTAAATTGATTCGCGACGATGAAATTGATATTTTGTTTGATATGGACGGACACATGGGAAATAATCGGTTGCGTGTGGCGGCATATTGTCCTGCCTCAGTGCAGATTTCTGGTATCGACTACATGAACTCGACGGGGCTTGAATGCTTCGATTATTTTTTATCGGACGAAACTTGTGCCGGCGATGAAAATTTTTTCACGGAGAAAGTTCTTCGCTTGCCGCACTGTCTTGTCTGTTACGAGCCGTCAACGAAACTTGAACCTGCCGCCGCGCCTCCGTGCTTGAAAAATAATTTTGTGACGTTCGGGAGCTTTAACAAGTTCAGAAAGATAACGGACGCTATGTGGAACGCGTGGAAAAAAATTTTGGACGCGGTGCCGAACAGCCGCTTGCTTCTCAAAGATGATCTCTTCGCCACAGTTGACGGGAAAAATTTCGTCAGCAATAAATTAAAAAGTTTCGGCTTCGACCTTAACCGTGTGGAAATGCGCCCAAGAACTTCAACTTATCTTGTCGAATATGGCGATATGGACATTGCGCTTGATACGTTTCCTTACAATGGCGGCGTGACAACTTGCGAGGCGTTGTATATGGGCGTGCCCGTCGTCAGTCTTTACGGTACAAGACACGGGGCGCGCGTAGGATTGAGCTTTTTAAAAAATGTCGGGCTTGACGAGCTGGCGGTTGATTCCTATGAAAAGTACATTGAGCGGGCAGTTGGTTTAGCGGGCGATTGGGAACTGTTGACGCTCCTGCGCAGAAATTTGCGGACGATGATGAAAAAGTCTCCGCTCATGGACTCGGCGAATTATCTGCGCGAAATTCAAGCCGCCTTTATAAAAATTTTAAGCGACGAACGAAATGCCAACGCTTGAAAAAATTTTCCCCCTCGGCAAATGTCCGGGGATTTTTTTTTATCGGCGCGTGTTGTATAATTTTGTAAAAAACGGAGGGCGAAGTTATGATAAAAAAATTTTTCTTGCTTTGCTTGGCGGTGTTGCTGGTCATGCAGGGCGCGGCGTCCGCGAAAGATAAGGGCTTGCCGGAGGAGGAGCGGATAAACGTTGCAATCGAAGTAACGGACAGTTCGCGACACGAGAAATTGGGCACGGCGCAGAATCTTGAAATGTTTTTGGGCGAAAAGCTCGTTGAAAAAAATCTTGTCAGCGTCGTCGACACAAAAATTTTCAGCGACGAAAAAAATTCTGAGGACGGCTTGATTCTTGACGAAGATGTCACTGCCGCCCAAAGCTCGCCCGCCGCAGATATCGGAGAACTTTTGGTTTTCAATGCCATTGAATTGCCGAAACCTTCCGCCGCGCCCGAAAACTTCGACCAAACTTTTTACAAAAATTTCGGCGTTGATTATGTCGTTCGTTGCGAAGTGCTCGCGCTCGGTACCACGAAGGTTGATGATAAAACAATCGGATTGCTGACGTCGGCTATCGGCGGCGGAATTTCTCTTTCCGGCAGCGGCTCCAGCAACCGCGATAAAACTTTGCGGCGTGTCGGTAGCGGAATTGGCTTGCTCGGACTTATCGGCGTCTCTGACGTCACGAAACGCACCGCGCTCAATACCGTCGTCAACATGCAATTTATCAGCGTGGAGACGGGCGAAATTCTCTGGGAAAAAAATTTCATAGGGCAGGCGATAAAACACCGCAAGCCGAATAAAAATTACGACGACGCTTGGACGCAAGCTTACATGGAGTCGGTTGAAGATTCAGCGAAACTCATTTCAAAGCGCGTCAACAAATACGTCGACAAAGTCATCATCAAGGGCAAAAGCGACAAGGATTTTCTGCCGAAAGCTTCTGTGGGCAAGCTCACCGGAGGGAAACTTTTCTAAGTGAAAAAATTTTTTACGGCAGCGATTCTGCTTTTCATGACGGGCAACGCGGCGGCGCAGGAAATTTCCCCCGAAGTCGACGAAGGCATTTCCAGTGTTAAGCAAAGAAAATTACCGTTCAATGTGGAAGCGAGAACTTTTAACGCCGCGCCCGAATTTATTTTCAAGTACAAAGATTTTTCGGTGGATTATGTTCGGTCGCGCGACGATTTTAATTTTGTCAAAGTCAAGGCGGATCGGGAAATTTTTTCGTTGATGGGCACGGGGCTTGAATGGAACTTTGCTTTGAATGCCGTTGATTCGCGCAATAAACTTTATTGTCTGCCGAGCGTCGGGATAAATCTTTACATGCGAATTCGCCCGCGCGTGGATATTTACTTACAATTTTCGGGCTTGCCGCTCGGAAGGCGCGCACACTTCACGGATTTTGAATCAGGCATAAAATATTTTCCGCAAAAAATTTTTTCGATAAGCGCGGGCTGGCGGCATATCGATTTCAAGTTGCGGCGCGGCGGAGATGTCGGCGATTTTGCTTTGAGCGGATTTTTCGCTGGCGTCCGCTACGACTTTTAATTTATTTCGGGAGCCGTTCGGAAGGCGCGCACACTTCACGGATTTTGAATCTGGCGTAAAATATTTTCCGCAAAAAAATTTTTCGATAAGCGCGGGCTGGCGGCATGTCGATTTCAAATTGAGGCGCGGCGGAGATGTCGGCGACTTTACTTTGAGCGGCATTTTCGCTGGTGTCCGCTACGATTTTTAAAATAAAAAAATCCCTCTGCCGATTGCGGAGGAAAATTTTTATTTTGGGCGACGTTCGTCGTTGAGGATTTTTATAAAAACGCGTTCGATTTCGAGGACGTAACTTACCGAATCCATCAGCGGCGATTTTTTCATCAGCGTTCGCAAATTTTTTCGCAGAATCAAAAGCAACTCCCAATCGCTAGCCAAGCCAACTGCCGAATTAACATATGCCGCGTAAGAATCGACCGCCAACTCTCCAAGCCCGACGTTTTTTAAAATGCTAAGTCCAAAGCGCGTGCCTTGTCTATCGCCGTATAAACTCACGACTGGTACGCCCATATACAAAGCCTCGCAAGTTGTGACGCCGCCTGTGTACGGGAAAGTGTCAAGCGCGATGTCCACGTCGCCATATTCAACAAGATGATTCGCCGTGTAAGGTCGTAACTCCACCCGCGCCACATCGAAGCCGAATTTCTTTAATCGTTTGCTAGCGAAATTTTTCCCGTCGTTCGTATTAAAGATTTTGTGCTTTAAAATCAAGCGGCTGTTCGGTACTGCGTCCAAAATTTTTTTCCACGCGTTCAACATGGCGTCCGTTATCTTGCCGAACTGATTAAAACTCCCGAACGTCACGAAATTATTTTTCAGGCACGGCGGCGTAGTGGCTGGTTCAAGTTTCGTCGGCGGCTCGTAGCAGATATGACTGCGCGGCAAGCGGATAATTTTCTCCGTAAAAAAATTTTCATCACCGGCGCAAGTATCGTCCGATAAAAAATAATCGAAGCACTCAAGCCCAGTCGAGTTCATGTAGCCGATACCTGACAGTTGCACGGTGGCAGGTCGATACGCCGCCACGCGCAAACGATTGTTCAGCGTGTGCCCGTCCAAATCAAAGAGTATGTCAATTTCGTCGTCGCGAATCAATTTAGCCGCAATCTCGTCCGTCAAAGCGTGAATGTCGCGCCAATTAGCAACCGTCTTGCGCAAATGCTCCGTGACTTCATCTCCCGCCTTGACGTTCGAGTAGCAATAAACTTTGAAAAATTTTTCGTCAAGGTCGCGCAAAAGATGCCAGCTCCACGCCATGACCACATGCCATTGAAAACTGCCCGACAAAAAGCCCACACGAATTTTTCTGTGGGCGTAAAATTTTTTCGGGTAGGGCGCAATGTCCGCTAAATATTTTTTGTACTCGCCATAAAGAGCGCGAAAATCGTCGGCTGAAAATTTTTCGGAACTGCTCGCCGAATAAAGCGCGTTGCTGATTTCCTCGCAAGCTTTGCGGTTGTCACTCGACAGGCGCGCCGATAGCCGGAAAGCTTCAACAGCGTTATCAATGTGCCCCAAAAATCTGCTGACAGAGCCAAAACAATTCAGCGCGTCCGCCGCCAAATTTTTATCATACGCCGAATTAAGGTCGAAATGCGGCAAGAGATTCTGCAACAAAGCCAGTTCCCTGATTGATTCGCCCAAGTCGCGCCTGATAAAAACTTCCAGCAAGAAAATTTTCTTCCAATGCGGCGCGGCGATTTTTATTTCCTCAACGACTTTTAACGCCGCGTCAAATTTTTTTTCTCTGTAAAGTTTAAGAGCCGCCGCGTACCGTTCCAAAATGTCCATGTCAACTTTTACCAATCATAATCGTCGTACCTGTCGCGTCTGTACCTGTCGTATCTGTCGCGGTCATATCTATCGCGGTCGTATCTGTCGCGGTTGTGTCTGCCGCTGTTCTTGCTGACGATTTCTATTTGCACAGCCTCCAGCCGCAAACCTTGTCCCGTCGTGCCCGCAACTTCGCCGTTCCAAACCCAGCCTTGCCAGCCGCTGTCTTTAACATACACCCGATAACGAACGTCGTAGCTGTCCGCGTATCTGCCACGGAGCCGAATTCTGATTGCTTCCATGCGCAAACTTTCGCCGACTGTGCCCGCCACGTTGCCCGAAGGTGTCCAGCCTTGCCAGCCCCAATCTTGAACGTGCGCGTTGTATTCGATGCCGTCGCAACTTATGACTATCGCCTCAAGCCGTCTGTGTTCGCCAATCGCTCCCGCGATTCCGCCGTTGCCCACGGGCGGCTTCCAGCCCACGTCCTGAACGTGGACGCGATAACTTATATCCGGCGCGGCTGAAACATTTTGCGCTAAGAAAAACATCATCGCCAGAAGTGCCGCAGAAAAAATTTTTCTAATCATCTCGATTTCTCCTTTAAGGCTCGTTCAATGTCGCGTTGCGCGGATTTTTCGTGGAGCGCGTCGCGTTTGTCGTAATTGTGTTTGCCGCTCGCCAATGCCAGCTCCATTTTCGCCCGCCCTTTTTTAAAATAAATTTTCAGCGGAATCAATGTAAAGCCTTTCTCGCGCGTCTTGCCGAAGAGTTTCAAAATTTCGCGCTTGTGCAGGAGCAAACGGCGGCGGCGGAGCGGCTCGTGATTAAAAATATTTCCCTGTTCGTATGGGCTGATGTGCATGTGCTCGACGAAAACTTCCCCGTCCTTGACTTCGGCGTAGCTGTCGCGCAAATTCGCCTTGCCCGCCCGCAAACTTTTTACCTCTGTGCCGCGCAGTTCAATTCCCGCCTCATACGTCTCGTGGATAAAATAATCATGGCGCGCCTTCCGATTCTCGCACGCAATTTTTATTTTCTCTTTCTCCATACGAATCACCTCGGTTAAATGATAGCAACCGCAAAGCTTTTTGGCAAATTAAAACTCCATAAAAAAATCGGCAACCGTGACGGTCACCAATAAAATTGCGACGGCGAAAATTTTTTCATGATAACGCCGCCTTAAAAGCAAGCTCGCAAATCTCCTCAAGGCGCGCAAAATTTTTCCGCAAAAAAAGTTCGCCGAGCAGAGCTTCAAAGCCGGTGCTGGCGTGGTATTCGGCGACGGTCGCCTTGCGCGGCGCGTGACTTTTGGCATTTCTTCCGCGCCGGAAAGTGTCGCGCTCGTCGTCCGTCAAAAAATTTTCTATCGCGTGATAAATCTTTGCCTGCGCGGCGGCTGAAACAATTTCCGCGCTGAGGTCGTGCAAACGGGTTATATTGTGCGTGACTTGCAAAAGGCGCGTGCGAACGTACAGATGAAAATAAGCGTCGCCGATATGCGCCAAGACCAGCGGCGACAAAGTTTTAATTAAGCTTTCTTCCATGTTGCTCCTTGCGGCGTGTCCTCGACGATAATGCCCGCCGCTTTGAGTTCGTTGCGGATTTTGTCGGCGACTGCCCAATTTTTAGCGGCGCGGGCGTCTTGGCGGAGTGCAAGAATAATTTTCATGAGCATATCGACAAGTTCAGGATTATCGTCGGCGTTTTCCTTTTCGACGGGCACGGGCTGTTCAAATATGCCGAGAATCTCCGCCATGTCCAGATAAATATCGCGGACGCGCAGAATAATATCGCCGTCAATCGACACGGGCAAAATTTTTCCGGCAGCGTATTCGCCGTAATAGCCACCGATTTCCTTGGCAAGCTCGAACATGTAGCTGATTGCAAGCGCGGTGTTGAAGTCGTCGCTCATTGCCGCGTAGAAATTCGACAGGAGCCGCTCGCCCAAATCGCAAAGCCCGCAAGCAGGACTGGCAGTTATAGCAAAATTTTTTTCGCTCGTATCTTTGACGAATTCGCCCGCGTGAATTTTCCGCGCTAAAGTGTCCAGTTGCCAATAAGCCTTAGCCAGTTTCCCGAAAAATTCTTGCGCCTCTTTGACGCGCTCCTCGTTGAATTCAAGCGGGCTACGGTAATGCGTCTGTAACAAAAGCAAGCGCACGACTTCGCCGGGATATTTCGCCAAAATTTCTTCGACCGTGAAAAAGCCTTTGTTGCGCTTGACCATTTCTTTATTGGACTTGCTGAGTTTCTCGTTGCCGTCGGTTATGAAGCCGTTGTGAATCCAATATTGCGCAAAAGAATTTTCGTCGCCGATAGCCGCTTGACTTTGGGCGATTTCGTTTTCGTGGTGCGGGAAAATTAAATCGGAGCCGCCGCCGTGGAAGTCAAATTTCTCGCCCAGATATTTTAGCGACATTGTGGAGCACTCAATATGCCAGCCCGGACGCCCTTGCCCCCACGGACTTTCCCAAGACGGTTCGCCGGGCTTAGCCGCCTTCCACAGCGCAAAATCCATCGGGTGCCGCTTGCGTTCGTCGACTTCGACACGCGCGCCCGCCATCATATCGGAAAGTTTGCGCCCGCTAAGTTTGCCGTAGCTAGAATTTTTTTCCACACTGTAGAAAACGTCTCCGTTGTCCAGCACGTAAGCAAAGCCCTTGTCGAGGAGCGTCTGAACCATTTTTATAATATCGTCCATCGTCTCGGAAACTTTCGGATAAAAATCTGCGCGGCGAACGTTAAGGGCGTCCATGCTCTTAAAATAGGCGGCGATATTTTTTTCGGCTACGTCCTTCCACGTGACGCCCCGCTCGTTGGCGGTCTTGATAATTTTGTCGTCGACGTCGGTGAAATTTTGAATGTATCGAACTTTGTAGCCGCTCTTTTTAAAGAATCGGCGAATGACATCCCACGTGACGAACGGGCGGGCGTTGCCGATATGCGGCGCGTTGTAGGGCGTCACTCCGCAGCAATAAATACTGACCTCGCCTTTTTTGAGCGGCTTAAAAATTTCCTTCGTGCGGCTCATCGTGTTGTAAACTTTAATCATCAAAATCACTCCTTAAAAATTTTTTCGACGTGTGCGCAAACTTCTTCCGGCGTAAAAATTTTAACGGCGTCGTCGGTAAAGCCTTCCATGTTGCGCGTAACGATTCCGTCAAAGTTATTCGATTTGGCGACGGCGTATTGAACGGAGTCCTCGAAATCTTTCCAATTCAAATCAAACGCGGCGTGAATGTCTTTGTCCGTAACGGTAACGACGCCAACGAACTCGAAAAGCTCTTTAAAGTGTCCGCGAACGGTTTGACGATTCTTCAAGTTTTTGTAGGTTATGTAGTAAATGTCCGTGACAGTCGACGCCGAAACAAAGCTGTTGACGTTCTGATAGCGTCTCGAAAGCGTAATTACCCGATTGCTCATGGCAAGAAAGGGCTCCCGCTTCAAAAAGACATCCATAACAACATTTGTATCAATCAGCAAGTTTAATGCCATAGCGTTCTTCCAACCTTTCTCTGCGCCAATCGTCAAGAGTTTTCGACGGGTCTACGCCCTTCAAGCAACCCGTGAGTCTGTCCATAATGGCAGCGATTTCTTCTTCGCTCAAAATTTTTTTAGGTTCTTCGGGGACAGTGGGATAGACAGTCACCTCCACGCGCTGGTTGTCGGCGTAGTTCGGCAAATCCATAATGCCTTTCAAGTCGCCCGCTGTCATTTCCTTGCGGACGGTTTTCAGTTCAGCGTTCATGTTCAACACTCCTTTTAGTCAAGTCAACTTTGCCGTTGCTCAATGAAACTTCCAAAGACGAGGTGCGCATAGCTTCGGCGGAAATTTCTGCGCGGGCGGCGGCAAGCTCCGTTTCCAATTCATTAACGCGGCGTTCCAATCGCTGAATTTGCCGGAGCGCAACCTCAATCATTTCGCGTTCGGGGTCGGGCAAAATGTCATGGTTCAAATCAACGTCGATTTCCTCCAAAAGTTCTGCGCGGACGTTCGGATTGTTTATGTCGTAGCCGCGAGCCTTGCAGAGTTCCAAGAGAGCTTCGCGATACTCCTCCTCGTTGTGGACGCGAGTGCCGTGCAGGACGACGACGCGCCCAGGTATTCCGACAACAGTTGCGTGCGGCGGAACTTCTTTAAGCACGACGGAGCCTGCGCCGATTTTGGCATGGTCGCCGACTTTGAACGAGCCGAGAACTTTCGCGCCCGTCGCCACGACGACATTGTTGCCGATTGTCGGGTGCCGCTTGCCCTTTTCCTTGCCCGTGCCGCCGAGTGTCACGCCCTGATACAGCGTCACGTTCTTGCCCAGCTCCGCCGTCTCGCCGATTACAATTCCGGTGCCGTGGTCGATAAAAAGTCCGTCGCCAATCGTCGCGCCGGGGTGTATCTCAATGCCCGTCAAAAATCTGCAGAAATTCGACACCAGCCGCGCAGAAACTATCCAGCCGCGCTTAAAAAGGGCGTGCGAAATTCTATGCAACCAAATCGCGTGTAGCCCCGAATAACAAAGGACGACCTCCAGTACGCTCTTTGCCGCTGGGTCGCGCTCAAAGATGACGCGAATATCTTTTTTAATGCGAGACAGAAATTTCATAGACGATTCTCCAATTTATTTTTCGAGCGCAACGACCGCATACGCCGCGATTCCCTGCTCCGTGCCCGTGAAGCCGAGCCCTTCCTCCGTCTTTGCCTTCACGCTCACCGCGTCCAGTTCGACGTTTAAAATTTTTGCCAGCCGTTCGCGCATTTGCAAAATATGCGGCGCGAGTTTCGGTTTCTGCGCGACGATTATCGAATCCACGTTGCCGATTGAATAGCCCTTCGCCGCGACCAATTCGCAAGTTCTCTTTAAAAGTTCGACGCTTGAAATATTTTTAAATTCGGGCGTCATGGGGAAATGTTGTCCAATGTCTCCGAGCGTCGCCGCACCCAGCATTGCGTCTATTATCGCGTGAATCAAAACATCGCCGTCCGAGTGCGCCTCAAGTCCGAGCGTGTGTTCAATTTCCACGCCGCCCAAAATTAATTTGCGATTCGGCGCGAGTTTGTGCACGTCGTAGCCGATACCAAAACGAATCATTTATCTCCGCTCCTTAAAAGTGTTTCCGCGACGTGAATGTCTTCTGGCGTCGTGACTTTTATATTTCGATAATCGCTCGCCACGATTTTTATCCGCACGCCGAGCCGCTCCACCAAGCTTGAATCGTCCGTGCCCAAAAATTTTTCTGCCGCCGCTTTATCGTAAGCACGCAACAAAATTTCCCGCTTGAATCCTTGCGGCGTCTGCACGATTGCCATTTCCGAGCGTGGCGGCGTGAATTTGATGAAGCCCTCCGCGTCGACGATTTTTATCGTGTCCTTCGCCGGAACTGCCGCGATTGCTCCGCCGAATTTTTCTGCCGCGTCGATTACGTCGTTGATTGTCCGCTCTGAAATTAACGGGCGTGCCGCGTCGTGAACCAAAACAATTTCCGCGTCGTCGGGCAAAATTTTTAAGCCGTTCGCGATTGAATATTGTCGTTCGCTCCCGCCGATTGTCACCCGCCAAGATTTTAATCCCGCCGTGCCGCGCAGAAGTTTTTCGACCGTTTCAACTTCATGCGCCGCGACCACCACGATTAAAAAATTCACGCGCTCGACTTGCGAAAAAGTTTTCAGCGTCCGAAGCAGAATAGGTTCGCCCGCCAACTCCAAAAAATTTTTATTCATGACGCCGCCCATGCGTTTACTTGCGCCGGCAGCGGGGAAAATTGCCGTAACCATTTAAATCAACCCGTCCGCCATCAGCCGCCGAATTCCGACTAAAACGCCCGCCTCGTCATTGCTCGCCGTCTCGAATCGCGCAAAATTTTTAACAGCGGGGTGCGCGTTCGCCATGGCAAAACTATAGCCGACCGCTTGAAGCATTTCGCAATCGTTGAGATAATCTCCGAACGCCGCGCACTCTTCCGGCTTGAAGTTCATGACGCGCTGAATATTTTTGACGGCGACGCCCTTGCTGATATTCGGCGACATCGTATCAACCCAATAATCGGAGCTTAAAACAACTTGCAACGTGTCACGGAACGCCGTGAGCTTGTCGTAAGCATTTTCTTTGGAATTGCCAATCGGGTCAAAGAGCGCGACTTTTAACGGCACGTCGTCCACTTCGGCGAAACTGTCAACCGTGATGTTGTGCGTGAAATATTTTTCCAGCTCAATTTTGTATTCGGGCTTGTCCTGTTCGCGCAAGATGTAAGCGTCCTTTTTGCCGCAATAGACACGCAAAATATTTTCAAAATCCTTGGCGACCGCCAGAACGTTCAGGGCATTTTCGACGCCGAGCGGGCAACTGAAAATTTCTTCGCCGCGATAAATGACGAGCGTCCCGTTTTCGGCGAGAAATAAAAATTCGTCGCGATACTTCCCGAACGAACGGTATAGAGAAAAAATTTGCCGCCCGCTTGCCGGCGCGAAGATAACGTTGCGCCTTTTAAGTTCGGCAATCATCTCGTCGAAGCCGTCGGGCAATTTATTTTCATTCGTTAGGAGCGTGCCGTCCATGTCGGAGAAAATTATTTTAATCATTGAAACGCCTCCCAAAAATTTTACGCGCTAAATTTTCGACGTAAAAAAATTTTTTCCTGTACAAAGCAAAACCGCCCCCAAATTTTGAGAGCGGTTGATTTAATTCGCAGTGATAAAATTTTACTTAAGTTCTTTAGCGAGTTCCATGATAGCAGCCGCAGAGCCGTCAGAGCCGAGAACTTCTTTAATCTTGTGCGCGACGAGTTCTTTGATGTATGCGCGACCAGGAGCGAGATACTGGCGCGGGTCAAAGTGATCGGGGTGCTGCACGAAGTGTTCGCGGATACCGGCAGTCATGGCAAGGCGCAAGTCGGAGTCGACGTTGATTTTGCAGACTGCGGAACGAGCCGCTTTGCGGAGCTGAGCTTCGGGAATGCCAACAGCGTCTTTGAGTGCGCCGCCGTTGTCGTTGATGATTTTAACGTATTTGGGAATGACGGAGCTTGCGCCGTGGAGAACAATCGGGAAGCCGGGGATTCTCTTTTCGATTTCGGCGAGAATGTCAAAGCGCAGTTCGGGCGGTTCAAGAACGCCGGTTTCGGGATTGCGCGTGCACTGTTCGGGCGTGAATTTAAATGCGCCGTGGCTGGTGCCGATAGCGATAGCCAAGGAGTCGCAACCGGTCTTTGCAACAAATTCCTCAACTTCTTCGGGTTTGGTGTAGTGGGCTTTGTCGGCGTCGACGCTGACATCGTCTTCAACGCCCGCGAGCTGACCAAGTTCAGCCTCGACAACTACGCCGTGTGCATGCGCGTATTCGACGACTTCTTTGGTCTTTTCAATGTTTTCTGCAAAGGAATAGTGCGAGCCGTCGAACATAACGGAGGTGAATCCGCCGTCGATGCAGGATTTGCAGGTTGCGAAATCCGGACCGTGATCGAGGTGCAGAGCAATCGGAATGTCGCTAACTTCGAGAGCCGCGCGAACGAGATGGACAAGATACTGATGATTGGCGTACTTGCGAGCACCGGCGGAGCACTGAAGCACGACCGGCGATTGCATTTCGGCAGCGGCACCCGTGATGCCCTGGACGATTTCCATGTTGTTGACGTTGAACGCGCCAATGGCGAAGCCGTCCTCGTAAGCCTTCTTGAACATAGCTTTTGTTGTGATTAACGGCATTTAGCATACCTCCTAAAATTTACTTACAAATATTCGCGGAGCTTTCGCCCCTCCAAACAACGCTTGCATTTTAACACATTGGCGGGCAAAGTTGCAACAATCAATCAAAAATTTTTTGACAATTCTGTTGGCAGGAGTTCCCTATTTTAATTTACTGCCGCTGATTGAATAGCTCGTACCGTTTATGTTGAAGGTGTCGCTTGAGCTGACTCCGCTGAAAATAACTTTGCCGCCGCCGGAAATTGCCAGCGTCAAGTTGTTATTCTTAAAGGAGGAATTCGTGAAGGTGCCGCCCTCGGAGCCGTCGGCGTTTAGGATTTGGAGCATGTCGCCGCTTGAGTAGTCAAAAATGGTATCGGTGCCCTCGTTCGGCTTGTAAATGAAAACGTCATTGCCCGCGCCGCCCCAGAGCGAATCATTTCCTGCGCCGCCGTAGAGTGAATCCTTGCCCGCGCCGCCAGTGATTGAATCGTTGCCAGCTTCGCCGCTGATAGAATCATTGCCGGAGCCGCCGCTCAAGGTGTCATTGCCCGTGCCGCCCCACAGCGAATCATTTCCTGCGCCGCCGTAGAGATAATCATTGCCTGCGCCACCCATGAGTGAATCAACACCGTTGCCGCCGTTCAGATAATCGTTGCCAGCACCGCCGCTCAAGGTGTCGTTACCGTCGCCGCCATAGAGTGAATCATTTCCTGCGCCGCCGTAGAGATAATCATTGCCCGCGCCGCCGCTAAGTGAATCAACACCTGCTCCGCCATTTAGATAATCGTTGCCAGAGCCGCCGTTCAAGCTGTCGTTGCCGTCGCCGCCGTAGAGTGAATCTTTTCCTGCGTCGCCGCGCAGATAATCATTGCCAGCGTAGCCGAAAATTTTATCGTTGCCGTTGCCGCCGTAAACTGAATCATTGCCCGCACTGCCGCTTAAGTAATCGTTACCAGCGTAGCCGAAAATTTTATCATTACCTGCGCCACCAATGACTGAATCATTGCCGGCACTGCCACTTAAATAATCATTGCCGGAATTGCCGACGATAGAATCGTTGCCCTTGCCGCCGATAAGTGAATTTTTTCCTGTGCCGCCGATTATTGTGTTGTCAAGGTCGTTGCCGGTGATTTTTACTGCCGTCGTTCGGGCTGAAGCGTCGATTGTTTCGACAGCGGAGCCGACCGTCACGGGCGAAGAAGTGTTATTCGTCACGGTCAGCGTTGTTGAATCGGTATCATCGATTTCAGTCGTGCCGCTTAAGGCGGTGCCGTTGACGTAGAGTTTGTAATCGCCGGTGATGACATTGGCGGCGGTGCCGCTGAAAGATTTAATGTAAGTGTCGCCGGTCAAGTACCATTTGCTTGTGTCGTCGAGTGTAACGTTGACGGTGCCTAGGCTGGTTGAAATGGAAGTACCGCTGGCGTTTTTAATCGTGCCGGAGATATTGCCCGTGAAAGTCGTAGAATCGGAAAGATTGAGCGTCAAAGTTGAATCGGAGCCGACGAGAATATCGCCCGTCAAAGTTTGCGAATCGGCGTTAAGCGTAGCGATATTTGACGCGCCGCTCCAGCCGTCGTCGCACACGCTAAGGAGCACGCCGTCGCCGCTGTCGTCAATCGTCACGCCATTCAAGCTGATAACTGCGCTCGTGTTAGTCACGTGGAAAAGGTGCCCGCTCTTATTTATAAGCTGACCGCCCGTCATGGAGAAAGTAGAAGTGCCGCTTGCCGCGTCGCCCGATTGCGATTGATAAATCATTATGGCATCGAGGAATTGAGCGTTGCCGTTAGTCTTTGTATTGTTGGCGGTGAGCGTGCAATCCGTCAGCGCAACGGAATTTTGACCTTCAATGCAAACGCCCTCGGAGAGGTTGGAAGTTAAGCTAGCGTCGCTAACGACAATATCAGCCGTGGAATAAATAGCGGGCGAGCCTAAACCGTTGGATGTGTAGGAGCCGCCCGTGACAGTGACGGAGCCGCCGCCGCGGTCGGTTCTTATCGGCGCGGAGGAATTGCCGCTCGTGGTGATTGTCAAGTTGCTCGCCTTCATGACGCCGCCGCCCGTGGTCATAATGCCGCCG
>JAFXNB010000034.1 GCA_017529935.1 Selenomonadaceae bacterium | reverse complement strand
CCTGTGTACGAATTGCGGCGATTGCGTCGGCATGTGCAACAAGGGCGCGATTAGTTTCAGCTTCGGCGGTGTGAAGAAGGAAGGAAACTAACTTGCCTATAGTTTGTTCAATGGGCACCTCGCCGCTGAAAACAAATTTTGCGGACGCTTGCCTGTGTACGAATTGCGGCGATTGCGTCGGCATGTGCAACAAGGGCGCGATTAGTTTCAGCTTCGGCGGTGTGAAGAAGGGGGGAAATTAATATGGGATTGTTAGATAAGAAATTCACGCTGAAAAAAATTGCGGCGGCGGGCTTCGCGTGCATAGGGCTGTTCGCGATTTCCTACGGCGTGATTGAGGCGACGAATCAAACATCATTCTGCGGGACGACCTGCCACGAAATGGATCCAATGTATCAGACGTGGCAGACTTCCAATCACAAAGTAGTTGAGTGCGCGGACTGTCACGAAAAGCCAGGATTGAGCGGCACGATAGAAAGCAAGTGGAAGGGCACGAAGGAACTTTTAATACACATCAGCGGCAACGTTCCCGACCCGATTAAAATTGAGAATACCAACGACGTCAACTGCTACGTCTGTCACCAAGACAAGATAAAGGAGCGGGAATTGGCGTTGTCGAGGAAAGACCCGCACACGGAACGGCACTTTCAAGAGGGCATGAACTGTGTCAGCTGTCATACGGGCTTGGTGCACGACGAGATGAAAAATAAAGTTTTGCCGAGCCGCGACCGCTGCTTTACGTGTCACCTTGATGCAATGAGTTCGCTGGTAAGGAGGGATTGAGATGAGTTTGAAATTTTCGAGGCGCGACTTTTTGAAATCAATCGCGGTGGCGGCGGCGATGCTTACTGCGGGCTGTTCGCCGAAACGCGACACTCAGCAAGGTCCCGTTAATGCCGTCGAGGCGGACAAATGGGTTAAGGGCGTCTGTCGATATTGCGGCACGGGTTGCGGAGTTTTGGCGGGCGTGAAGGGCAATAAAATCGTCACCGTCAAGGGCGACCCCGATTGCCCCGTTAATCGCGGGCGGCTTTGCGTCAAAGGAATTCTCCTTGCAAAAATCATTGACACGCCCGACAGAGTTAAAAAGCCGCTGATTAAAAAGGACGGGCAATTTGTCGAGGCGACGTGGGACGAGGCGTTGGATTTAATCGTTAGCAAGTACAAAGAGGCAATCGAGCAATACGGTCCCGACTCCGTGGGCTTCTACGGTTCCGGACAAACTTTGGCGGAAGAAACCTACGTCATGCAAAAAATCATGCGGGCGGGTATCGGCACGAACAACATCGACGGCAATCCGCGCACGTGCATGGCTAGCGCAGTCGCCGGCTACATCACAACTTTTGGCGAAGATGAACCGATGGGCACTTACGCCGACATTGAAGCCGCTGATACTTTCTTCCTTATCGGCTCCAACATGGCGGAGGCTCACCCCGTGCTTTTCTCGCGGCTGATTGACAGGAAGAACTCTAATCCTAACGTGAAAATAATCGTCGCCGACCCGCGCAAAACTCGCACCTGCGACATTGCCGATTATCACCTGCCGTTCATACCGAGCCGCGACCTTGCATTGATGAACGCAATGGCTTACACGATTATCGAGGAGAAACGCACGGACGAAAAATTTATCGCTGAGCACACGGAATTTGTCAAGGGCGCGGACGAGAAATTAACCTACGACCAATTCAAAACTTTTATACAAGACTACGCGCCGGAGAAAGTTGCGGAGACTTGCGGGATACCAGCGGCGACGATTCGCGAAGTTGCAAGGCTTTTCTCCGCGCCGGATAGAAATACGATGTCGATGTGGTGCATGGGCTTGAATCAGCGCACGCGCGGCGTTTGGGTTAATAATCTCGTTCACAATCTGCACTTGCTGACGGGCAAAATCTGCCGCCCAGGCAATACGCCGTTCTCGTTGACGGGGCAACCTTCTGCTTGCGGCTCCGTTCGCGAGACGGGCGGCTTATCGCACTTATTGCCCGCGCACCATATGGTTGCAAATGAAAAGCACCGCGAAAAGCTCGCAAAACTTTGGGGCGTCGAAAGCCTACCCGGCAAGCCCGGCTATCATACGCTGGAAATGTTCAAGGCGGCAGTCACGGGCGATTTAAAATGCCTGTGGGTGATGACGACCAATCCGGGGCAATCGCTCCCGAATCTGAATTATTATCGCCCAGGCATGGAGAAAACTTTTTTGGTTGTCTCCGAGGCTTATCACCCGACGCGCACTTCAGAACTTGCCGACGTAGTTTTACCTGCCGCGCTGTGGATGGAGAAGGAGGGCGTCTACGGCAACGGCGAGCGGCGCACTCAACATATCGCTCAAGCTATCAATCCGCCTGGTGAAGCTAAGCCCGACCTTTGGGCGATTATCGAATTCGCAAAGCGCATGGGCTACGAAAAACTCGTTCCCTTCAACACGCCGGAGGAAGTTTGGGCGGAGTATCAGGAATGCCAAAAAGGTACGGCGATGATGTTGGCGTCCTATAAAAGGTTGCGCGAAGGTCACGGCTTCACGTGGCCTGTCCCCGACGACAATTCCCCCGAAACTTATATCCGCTACGCCGAGGGCTACGACCCCTACGTCAAGGCGGGCGAGGGCATTAAATTTTACGGCAAGCCTTCCGGACGCGCGATTATCTTCGCCCGCCCGCAACAAGACGCGCAGGAAATGCCCGACAACGATTATCCGTTCTTCCTCACGACGGGCAGAATTTTGGAGCATTGGCATACGGCGACGATGACTTTCAATGTGCCGGAATTGAAAACCGCCGTGCCCGAAATGTACGTTGAGATTCACCCCGACGACGCCGCCAAGTTCGGAATTGCTGACGGCGATTTAGTTGACGTGACTTCACGCCGCGCCACCTGCAAACTTAAAGCCAAAATCAACGGGCGCGGGCAACCTCGCCCCGGTCTCGTCTACGTTCCTTTCCACGATCAAGTTATGGAGCGCATGATTAATTTCGTCTTGCTTGACGCCTTCGACCCTGGCTCCAAACAACCGGAATACAAAGTTTGCGCCGTGAAAATTGCTAAAGCTTAAAAATTTAGGACTGCAAGCCGCCGTTGACCTGCAGTCCTTTTTTATTGCTCGTCCGCCGTCGTCACGTAGCTCGGATAAACTCCCAACGCGCCGTCCAACTTCTCCAGCTTCTGGCAAATTTTATGTAACGCCTTGAGATTCGCCGCCTCGACCAGCAAAATCATATCGCCTTCGGGCGTGTCCTGTTGCCAGCTCACTCCCGAAAATTTTTCTAATTCGCGCTTCAAGTCTTCGTGCCGCGCAGATTCCGCTTTCATTAGCACTCCCGCGATAGCCAAAAATTTCACCTCCCGCAAATATCTTTATCAAAATTAAATCTCGTAAAGCCGTCTAGCGTTGGCGGTGGTGTAAGCGGCGACTTCTTCCAAAGTTTCGCTACGAATCTCCGCCAATTTTTTTGCAACCTCGACGACGTAAGCTGGCTCGTTGCGTTTGCCGCGATAGGGCGTCGGTGCAAGATAGGGCGCGTCGGTCTCGATTAAAATCATGTCGCGCGGCGCGGCTTTGACGATTTCGGGCAACTTCGCGGAATTTTTGAACGTCAGCGGACCGTCGACGCCGATTAACCAGCCAAGCTTGAAAACTTCCCGCGCCGTCTCCAAACTGCCCGAATAGCAATGCAACACGCCGCGCAGATTTTTTCCCTCCGTCTGCAAAATTTTCAGCGTGTCGCCGTGCGCGTCGCGGTCGTGAACACACACGGGCAAATTCAGCTGGCGGGCAAGGTCAAGCTGTTCGATAAAAATTTTCTGCTGAGTCAGCCGCCGCTCCGAATCCTTTTCCCAATGATAATCCAAGCCGATTTCGCCAATGGCGACAACTTTTTTATCGGCGGCGAGTTCGGCAAGGCGCACGCAAGTTTTTTCGTCGAAGTCGTCGATTTCTTCAGGGTGAATGCCGACGCCCGCATACAGCTCCGGAAAATTTTTTGCAAGCTCAGCGACGGCGATTGAACTTTGCAACGTGCTCCCGAAATTTATAATCCGTTCGACGCCTGCGATTTTTGCGCGGCTTAAAACTTCGGCGCAGTCGTCAGAAAATTTTTCGTCCTCAAGGTGACAGTG
>JAFXNB010000033.1 GCA_017529935.1 Selenomonadaceae bacterium | reverse complement strand
TAGTTGTTAAAAGTCCACGGAATGGTTGCAATTAACAAATGTTCGTCCATGACCGCCATGACGCCCGCCGCATAAGCCGCAAGGTCAACCGCACCGTCGGCGATCATTTCAATGCCCTTGGAGGCGTTGCCGCCCGCAAGCTGGTCGTTCGGGAAAACGTCGATTGTGATATTCCCGCCGCTCTCTTTTTCCATAAGCTCGGCAAACTTCATGGCAACTTTGGTATCGGTCGCAATGTTCGTGCCGTTGACGCTCATGACCAACTTGATTTTCTGATAGTCGCCCTCTTTGCGTTCGCCCTGCGCGGCTTCTTCGCCGCAACCCGTGAACGCGAGCAGACTACACACGAGTAGCACCGACATCAGAATTTTTTTCCACATCGGCATTTTCAAATCAGCTCCCCTCCTTTTTTAATTAGGAATTAGGAGTTAGGAATTGGGAATTGGGAATTGGGAATTATTTTTTTTCATTCCTCATTCCTAATTTCAAATTCCTAATTGATAGAAACCCTTTACATCTTCTAAACCAACATAGGACGTTGGTTAGGTTGCGCGTATACTATCATTAACGCGGTTAATTTGTCAACCTCCCGCCGAAAAATTTTTAATCAAGTAAAGTATCTTCGTAGACGCCGCGCAGTTCATATAAGTTTTCGGCGTTCAAATCTTTGTGGCAAGTCCACGCCGCAGAATTAATTTCCATAGTTTGACGGTCGGCGGCGGAATATTTTTTCCACGTCGGAATTAAATCGTTATTCGGGTCGCCGTTCGTCGCAAAGGCGCACCACGCCGCTTGAACCTGATTAACCAACTTCGGCGACGGATTAGATTCGATGCCCTCGCTCGGATTGTTGAACACGAACGGCAAATCAATCGCGTGACACGAGCCTAACTCCTCGACGGGCGATTTCTGGCTGAAAAGATAAAAATAAACGTCGTCGAACGCCGATTGATACTCCGCCGCCAACTCCTGACCAACGCGCCAGTCCAGCTGATTGGCTAACTCCAGATAACGCTCAGGCTCTTCAATCTCCAAATGATTTTTCTGCCACGACTGATAAAGTTCGGGCGTAATTTTCGGGTGAGCAGTCGCCAGCAATTCACGGTAATCTTCACAGTATAACGCCCAATATTTATATTCCTCCGCCGTCGTGCCCGTTAAAAGTTTTATTCCGCGAGCCGCGCCGTTCTTAAGGGCTTGGAACGGGTGAGCCGGCAAAAATTTTCCGTCGCACGTCGGGAAAAAGGCAACATCTATCATAAAGCTCAGTTCGTTGTAAAGTTTTTCATACGTTATCATAAGTTCGGCGGTCGACTTAGTCATAAGTTCCTGCATGTTCTTATAGCCGCCCAATTCCATGAATTGCGCCGCAAGCTCCGCTGAATGTTCGGGGAGGTTATAAAAGTCGTGGTGCCCCGATTGCGCGATAACTTTTTGGAACAGACCTTTTGCGGCTGGCGTAACCATAAGCAACGATGAGGAAATTGCGCCGGCACTCTCGCCAAAAATCGTGACGTTGTCGGGGGCGCCGCCAAATTCGGAAATATTTTCCTTAATCCACGTCAACGCCGCCACCTGGTCTTTAATGCCAAGGTAGCCCGTATCCGCGAAAGCAGAATCGATCGCCGCGAAATTCATGAAGCCGAAAATGTTCAGACGATAATTAAAACTGACGACGATGACATCATGACTTGCCGCAAGGTTCGCGCCGTTGTAGAGTGGGTCGCCGCTGCCGCCGTTTACGAAGCCGCCGCCGTGAAGCCACACCATCACGGGCAAATTTTTTCCGCCGCGCGTCCAAATGTTAAGCGTCAAGCAGTCCTCGCTTTTTTCAAGGGAGGAGGCGGACTCTGTCTCGTCTTCGTCTTGCATGGCAGACGCGCCGAATTTTTTTGCGTCGAAAGTTTTATCGGACGGCGGCAAAGTTTCGGGCGCGTGCCAGCGTAAAGCTCCGACGGGCGGCTTGGCGTAGGGAATGCCCAGCCACGTTTGAACGCCTTGCTTGTCCACAAAACCATTGTAAGTTCCGTAGCGCGTTTTAATTTTGCAAGTTTGCTCGGCAGCACGAATATTCCCGATAAAAAATTTCCTAATCAAAGCACATCACCCTTCCGAAAAGTATTTGGTATAGTTTAATTCAAAATCGCCGAAAAATCTATGTGCGGTTGAAAACTTTTCGGGCGTATGATAAACTGCGATAAAATTTTTCGGAGGTCGACGCATGCCTGACGAGCTGAAAAAAATTTTGCAACGCGAACTCGACGAACTTAAACAAAATAAAATTCGGGCGATTGCGCTGGGCGCGTGCTTTGTCGTTCTGCTGTTTTTTTGGGCAAGTGAAGATTCTCCCGCCGGCGAGGAAATTAATTTAAACGAACCAACTAAAGCTGACGCTCCGCCCGTCACGAAAGATTTACCCGTTAAAAATTTGTCTGTAGAGAAAAGCCCTGACGGCGTGACGCTCGTCCTTGGCGCAAATGCCGATACGCTATCCGTTGGAGACCCGTTCGCGGGCGCAGAAAAACCTAAACCGCCGCCGCCCAAACCTGCCGTTGCTCCGCCGCCAATTATCCTTCAGCCGCCGAAAATCCCCGAATTGCCCAAGGAAAAAATTCTTCTGACGGGCACGGCAATCAGCGGCGCGAACAAATTGGCAATGTTCCTGCGCGGCAAGGAAACGCTCTTCCTGTCAATCGGCGACGAAATCGGCGGGAAAAAAATTTTCGACATAACGCCCGACTTCGTGTCGTTCGAGGACGGCGAGCGCATCTTTATCCAAAAGGAGCTGAGATGATTGAACTTGAAAAGATTTTTGCCGCTACTTGTCTCGGCAATTTTTTTTATGCCCGCGCAGATTCAAGCCGCGCCCATGACTTTAAGCGTGCACGAAGCCGACTTGCGCTCAACGATAATGCTCGTGGCGAAAAACGGCGGGCTAAATGTCTCCGTCGACGGTTTAATAAAGGGGAAAATTTCTATTAGTCTTAACAATGTTGAGCCTGTCAAGGCTTTGGAAATCATTGCAAAAACCAGAAACCTTAAGCTTATAAATGACGATGGAATTTTCATCTTTACACCCGAACAATATGATTCCATAATGCAGACTTATGTTTTTCCAATCAAGTATATTGACGCCGAACTCTTACGTGAAGCTGTTATTATGTCGCTAGACCCCAATCAGAAAATTACTGACAAAGATTCAGATGATAGATATTATTCTAATGAATATGCGAGTGTGAGTCGTACAAGATATAAGTCCAATCCTGATGGGAGCGTCGATATTCTTACAAATCGACTATCTGACTCTGATTTACGATATGCGAACTCTACCGAAAATAGCAGAGAAAATAATAGCAGGGAAAATTCACGTTCCAAGAGAGTTTATGTTAATCCTGAAGTTAATGCGCTTGTGCTTTACGGGACGCCCGCCGAATATGAGCGCGTTAAAAATCTTTTGGCGACGCTTGATGTTGAACTTAAGCAAGTTTCTGTTGAGGCTAAGATTTTAGCGATTGATAAGAATGAATCAAAAAATCTCGGCGTGGAGTGGATGTGGTCTACATTGCCACAATATCCCGAACACGACCGCGACAGCTACACGCGCACCAACAGCGACGGCGTTGTCACTCATTACGAAGAAAATACTTACACGCGCAAAAGCAACGACCAGACGGGCTACGGAATTATTCGTTTCGGGCGCAGCCATGAAGGCTATCCTTTTGAATTTTATTACGGCGCGAAAATAAATGCGCTTGTCACTGACGGCAAAGCTAAAATTTTATCCCGTCCAAATGTCACGACGATTCAAGGGCGCGAGGCTGTGATTAACGTCGGGAGTTCCGTGCCCGTGCCGAAAATTTCTTCAACCAACACCGCCACCACGACTGAAATTGAATATCGCGACGCCGGAATTATTTTGCGGTACACGCCGCGAATCAACGCTGACGGCACGATAACCGCCAAGATTCACACGGAGGTTAGCACGCCGCAATACGTCGCCGACATGGGAGCCTATCGATTCAACACGCGCTCGGCGGAGACGACCGTGACTGTGCGCGACGGCGAGCCAATGGTTATCGGCGGGCTTATCGGCGCGGAGGAGGAAAAATCCGTCAGCAAAATTCCGTTCTTGGGCGACTTGCCGCTTTTGGGTGCGCTGTTCAGAAATCATCGCAAGAGCAAAAGCGAATCCGAACTGATAATTTTTTTGACGGCGCACGTTTTGGGCGGGAACTCAAATGAAATTTTATCCATTAAACCTTGACGTGGAAAATAAACCGTGCGTGGTAATTGGCGGCGGGCAAGTTGCGTTAAGAAAAATTTACGGATTGTTAGCGGCGGGCGCAAATGTCAAAGTCATCGCTCCGGAAGTTTGCGCGGAGGTTGAGGAACTTTCAAAGCGTGGTGAAATTTCCTTGACGCGAGAAAAATTTTCGGAGGAGCTGCTCGGCGACGAAATAATTTTAATCGCGGCGACGAACAATCCCTAAGTCAATCGACAAGCTACGGCGGCGGCACGCGCAAAAAAAATTCTCGTCAATGACGTAGACGGCGGCGGAAATTTCAATGTCCCGTCAACAATCCAGCGCGGCGACTTGTTGCTGACGATTTCGACGGGCGCAAATTCTCCGGCGTTCTCAAAATTTATCCGGCAGATGTTGGAGCTTGAACTCGGAGAAAATTTCGGCGCGGGCTTGGAAATAATTTCGGCGCGGCGTCGGGAAGTCAAAAAACTTTTGCCGAATCCGCAAGCGCGAAAATTATTTTGGCAAAAATTTTTAACCCGCGAAATCTGGGAACTTTTAAAGCGCGGCGCGTTCGATAAATTGGAAAAAAAACTCGCAGAAACAATCCGCAACTTTCAATAAAAAAATTTGCGGTGGGAATTGTCAAAAAAAAAAAACAACTTATAATATGCCGGAAAGGAGATGAGCTTTAATGGCAGAGATTAACAACGTCAGCCCCGATACGCTCATATCGGGTAGCAACAAGAGCGACACCATTTCAAATGCCGGTATCAACGTCACGATTTCGGCACTCGACGGCAACGACTCGATTAACAACGAGAGCCAAAGCTACTTCAACGACAGCATCGACGAATGGGTCACGATTACGCCCCACAACGCTTCTATCGACGGCGGCTTCGGCAATGACACGGTCCGCAACAGCGGCGACAACGTTTCTATCTTCGGCGGCGCAGATTTCGATTACATCGATAATAGCGGCAAGAAGGCGATCATTTCCGGCGGCGAGGACGACGACACCATTTATAACGGCGGCGCGAACTCCTCTATAAGTGGCGAGGCTGGCGATGATTATGTTTGGAATGAAGAAGCCGATAATGTCACGATAAGAGGCGGCGATGGCAAGGATGAACTTCGCAACGGCAGATGGGATGGAGATGACGGAGGCTCTAATGTTAAGATTTTTGGCGGAGCAGACGACGATTCTATTTACAATGTCGGCAATAACGTTACGATAAACACAGATACCGGCAATGATTATATCCAAAACAGAGCTAATGACTACGATTCGCACACTTGGCGTTATTATTTCCAGCATAAAAACGCCAGCATATGTGATAATGTTTCAATCGCAACGGGCGCAGGTGATGATACCATTGAAAATATCGGAATAAACGCCACGATTAATCCGGGCAAAGGCAATGATTCTGTTAAACTTTACGATACAGAGAGCCGTGTCGGCATGGCTTATGTCTATGCAAACGGAGACGGCGACGATACTATCAGCGGCTTCAACTCGACGGACACGCTCGTTATCGCTAATGATTATTCGTCGGCTATCAGCGGCATGGACGTTATCTTCACGGTCGGCAAGGGGCATATAACTTTGCTCGGCGGCGCGAGTTTGTCTGCTGTCAATGTCGTTTCCAAGCTCTCGGAGACTGCGCCCTTTAACATCGTGATTAACAGCCTAAGTTCAGCGGCGTTCGGAAATGATTCGGCGGCTAATGGCAAAAAGATTTACGGCAAAGACTACACTTATAAACAAGTCAAAAACAAGAATTATATTCTCAATGAAGGCGACGACGTTATTATATCGCTCAACGGCTCGAAGTCCGGCGACGATTACATTTACAACGAAGGCACCGACGTGACGATAAGTGCGGGCAAGGGCGATGACACCGTTTATAATACGCAAGATAATGTTGTCTTCAACTACGCCAGCGGCGACGGCGACGATGTTATTTACGGCTTCACGAAGGCGAACAGAATCAGGCTCGGCGACGGCACAACCGCTTACACTCAAAAGCGCGTCTTCGATGATATTGTCCTTGAAGTCGGCAAAGGTTCAATAACAATTAAAGATGCCGCGAGCTTGGATTCAATCAGAGTCACGGGGAAAAAATCTTCAGCCTCCACCGATAACAATTTAATCTACGGCACGTCTCACGGCGATGTTTATACTAATACTCTCGAAGGCGCGACGATAAACGCACTCGGCGGCAGCGATTCAATTCAAAATGATAGTGCGAATGTAAGCATTTCAGGTGGCGACGGTGCCGATACGATTGTGAATGACGACTACGGAGACAAGAACTTATCAAACGTCGTGATTAACGGCGGCGCAGGCGATGATTCTATCGATAATTATGGCGAAAGTTCTACCATACTCGGCGGCGCGGGTAATGATACGATTTATAACAGAGGCTGGAGAAGGGAAGTCGCAAATGTCAGCATAAACGGTGGCGCAGGCAACGATTACATTGACAATAACAACGGTTCGCAAGTGACAATCGACGCGGGCGCGGGCGATGATACAATCAGCAACAATAGCGACAACGTTTCAATCAACGCGGGCGCGGGCAACGATTCAATTTGTAACGACGGTAGCAACAATGTCACAATCAACGCGGGCAAAGGCGACGACAGCATTGATGTTAAGTATGGTTCTTTGTATGATAATCTTATCCAATACGCCAGCGGCGACGGCAACGATATTATCTACAACTTCGATAGCAAAACGACGTTGCAAATCACGTCCGGCACTGTCAACAAAGCGACCACTGACGGCGAAAATCTTTTCCTCACTGTCGGCAAGGGAATAATCTCTCTTATGGGCGCGGGAGGATGGAAAATTTGGAATAATATCATCGACGCGAAGGGCAACGCTATCAGCTTTGATGTCGACGACGGCAAGGCTAAAAAGATTTACAACGACAAAAACAAAGTCAAGCTCACCGGCTCCGACAACAACGACACCATTGATAATTTCGGTAATAAAGTGACCGTTACGAGCGGCGCGGGTAATGATTCACTTCGGAATCACGGCACACACGTTTTAATTGAAGCAGGCGCAGACGACGACACGATAGAAGCTTACATGATAGATAAAGATTCGTCGTCTTATACGACACTGCGCGGCGGTGCGGGTAATGACCACATCGACAATCACGGACACCACGCTTTGATTGAGGGCGGCACAGGCAACGACACGCTTTGGAATTACACCGGCGACGACGACGGCATACATGAACAATACGAGGCAGATTACTCGACAATGCTCGGCGGCGACGGCGATGATTTTATCGATAATCGCGGAGATAATTCTTCTATCGACGGCGGCAAAGGCAATGATACCATTTACAGCTACGGTGCGCTTAATATTAAGGTCGACGGCGGCGCAGACAATGATTATATTCTCAACGGCTGGCGTTCGGATTGGCACGTTTTCAGCGACAAAGCCACAATCAATGGCGGGGCTGGCGATGATACACTTTACAGCTACGGTGCCAAGAAAGTTTCGCTTGTCGGTGGCGCAGGTAACGATTGGATTTTAAACAATAAAGATTATATTTGGAACGATGACAACACGCAGATAATTGAAACAGTCACACCGGACAACGCCACGATTAACGGCGGCGCGGACGATGACCACATTACCAACGCGGGCAAATCGTCTAAAATCGTGGCGGGCGACGGCAATGATGACATTAACAACTACGGCGGCGGCGATAAATCTACAATCAACGCGGGCGCGGGCAATGACACCGTTTATAATGGTGGTTCACAAGTTTCAATCAACGCGGGTGATGGCAACGATTACATCTACAACTGGGGCGGCGGCGATAACGTTACAATCGTCGGAGGCAAGGGTAATGATTATGTATATGATGATGGCGTCGGCACGGCTTATGTCTACAGCGCGGGCAATGATACGATTAATAATTTCGATGCCTTCGATACGCTCGTTCTCGGCTCCGTTAAAGTAAATTCTTCCGTCCGCGCAGATGGCAACGTCACCTTGAAACTCAGCAATAAGAAAACTTTGACGCTCCAAAATTATCAGGCGGACAAGGTTAATATCGCCACTTCGATAAAAGACGTGAAAAAAGTAAACGTCATCCGCACTAATGAGAACGGCGTCGTCAAGGGCACGTCGAAAGATGATTATATCTACAACATGTATCTTGATGCTACAATTAATGGCGCGGCTGGCAACGATTATTTAGAAAACTACGCTCCCGATAGTTCAATTAACGCGGGCGCGGGCAATGACTCTATCAAAAGTGGCGGCTTGAATACCACGATTACAGGCGGCAAAGGCAATGATAAAATTTCGCTGGGAGCCGTTGGACATTTGATTCAGTACGCTTCGGGCGACGGCAAGGATACAATCATCGGCTTCAACGAGACTGATACTTTGACTGTAAGCGGCGGCTCCTATTCCACGCAAGCGAGCGGCTCTGATATTCTTGTTAAGGTCGGCAAAGGTTCAATCCTCTTGAAGGACGCCAAAGGTAAAGCCCTCAACATAAACGACACCAAGACCACCGATATTATCACGTTAAGCGACGGTTCCGACAACCTTAGCAGTAATCTCGAAGGCGTAAAGATTCAAGCTCTCGGCGGCAATGATACTGTTTATAATTATGCTTCAAGCGTGACGATTGACGGCGGCAAAGGTAACGACTCCTCGTATAATTACGCCGCCAATGTCACAATCGACGGCGGAGCCGGCAATGACACCTTTAACAATCAATACACCGATAACGTTTCAATCAGCGGCGGCGCGGGTAATGATTTCTTCGGAAATGGGGCAAGGACAGAATGGAACTCGGATACAGAAACTTGGGAACCGGTTGAAACGGGCGACAATGTCACGCTAAACGGCGGCACGGGCAACGATTACATTTACAACGAGGCGGGTAAAAATGTCATCTTCCAATACAACACGGGCGACGGCAAAGATACAATCGAAGGCTTCAATGAGACTTCCACTCTTTCAATCGCGGGCGGAACTTATACTTCAACCAAGAGCGGCGACAATGTTATTGTGACTGTCGGCAAGGGAAAAATTTCTTTAATGGGCGCGGCGAGTTTGTCTGCTGTCACAATCGACGGCGTTAAGAAAACTTCCAAGACTTTGACGGTTACGAATAAGAGCAAATCGCCCGTGACTGTCGACGCCACAACAAAAATTATCGACGCCTCGACGCGAACCAAAAATATTAAAATCGCGGGCAATGACGCGGCTAATATAATTTTCGGCGGTACGAAAAATGATTCGATACGCGGCGGCAAGGGCGCAGATAAAATTTATGGCGGCAGTGGCAACGACACGCTCTGGGGCGACGCGGGCAGTGATTCGCTTTACGGCGGCGCAGGAAAGGACACGTTCATTTATAAGCCGGGCGAAGGCACCGATAAAATTTTCGACTACGCAAGCGGCGATATGTTGAAGATTTTGAAGACGGACGGCAAAGACGGCGGCACCTTCACGAAGGGCACCTTCAGCAAAGGAAACCTCACGTTGGCGATTTCTGGCGGCGGCTCTGTTATCTTCGACGGCGTAAACAAAGGCGACGTTATAAACATCAACGGCACGAATCACACAATAAACGGCAAAACTTTTAAATAAAATCTGCGCGGGATAAATTTAAACCTCGTCGGGCGCGGCGGGGTTTTTTGTTTGACACAGGCAGAAAAGTTTTTATAATAAGTCGCAGAAAAAGTTGGAGGAAAAAATAAATCATGCACTTGAAAGTTTTGGGGCTTAATCACACGACGGCACCGATTGAAGTCCGCGAAAAATTTTCCGTCGGCAAAGAGGCGATAAGGCGCGGGCTGGAGAATCTTGACGGCTACGACGGCTTGAGCGAGGCGGTTATCCTGTCGACGTGCAACCGCAGTGAAATTTACGCAGTCACGGCGGCGGGTTGCGAGGCGAGCCTTTACAATTTTTTGAGTGATTTAATCGGCGGGGCTATCGACAAAAATTTTCTCTACGAATTCGACGGCGAGGCTTGCGCGGAACATTTATTCGAGGTGGCGGCGGGATTAGATTCGCTGGTCTTGGGCGAAGGACAAATTTTATCGCAAGTCAAAGAAGCCTACACGACAGCCAAAGCGGCGGCGGCAACGAGCACGATTTTAAACACGCTTTTTCATCGGGCGATAGCGGCGGGCAAGCGCGTCCGCACAGAAACTAAAATCGCGTATAATTCGGTGTCAGTCAGCTCGGCGGCGGTCGATTTGGCGGAAAAAAAATTGAACGGGCTGGTCGGCAAGAGCGCGTTAATCTTCGGCGCGGGCAAAATGGCACAGCTCATAGCGCAACATCTTTTGGCGCACGGGCTGAAAAAAATCTTCGTGGCGAATCATCACCTGTCGCGGGCGGAGGATATGGCGGCAAAAATCGGCGGGCAAGCGGTCGCGTGGGAGGATGCGTTGATTGAGGCGGCGCACGTCGATATAATCATCACGTCAACGGGCGCGCCGCACTACGTCATTAAGCCGTGGCAAACGCAACAGCTCATGACGCGCAGGAATGGACGCGGAATTTTTTTTATCGATATAGCAGTCCCGCGCGACGTAGACCCCGAAGTCGGCAAGATTAAGGGCGTGACACTTTACAACATCGACGACTTGGAATCGGTTGTAGAAAAAAATTTGGAGGCGCGGCGGCATGAAGCCCTGCTTGCGCGAAAAATAATCGCCGAGGACGTGGCGGCAGTCATGGAGCGTTTCAAATATTTAAACTTCCAGCCGCTCATGGCGAACTTATCGGCGCGGGCGGAGCAAATGCGTGCTCGCGAAGTGCGAAAAATTTCCGGCAAACTGCCAAACTTAACCGACGACGAACGGAAAATTTTGGAGCAAATGACGCGGCGAATCGTGCGAAAACTTCTGCGTATGCCGATGATGAAACTCAACGCTTCGGCGGGCACCGACTCCGAAATTTTTTACACTCAAGCACTTAAGGCACTTTTCACGGACGAGGTGAATTCTCTTGCGCAAAATTAAAATCGGGACGCGGGCAAGTCGGCTGGCGTTGTGGCAAGCTCAATTCGTCGCGGCTCAGCTGAAAAAATTTTTCCCGTCACTTGAAATTGAACTCGTCAAAGTGCACACGACGGGCGACAAAATTTTGGACGCGCCGCTGGCGAAAATCGGTGGCAAAGGACTTTTCACGAAGGAATTGGAATTGCAAATGGCGGCGGGCGCGATTGATTTGGCGGTTCACAGCCTGAAGGACGTGCCGACCGAATTGCCCGCAGGATTTCAAATCGCGGCGATAACAAAACGCGCTCAACCGTTCGACGCCTTCGTCAGCCAAAAATTTCCGACCTTCGACGCGCTCCCGAAAAATTCTGTCGTGGGAACGTCAAGCTTGCGGCGGGCGGCTCAAATTCTAGCGTTGCGCCCCGATTTACAAATAAAAAATCTGCGCGGCAACGTCGAGACGCGATTAAAAAAATTGGACGCGGGCGACTTCGACGCGATAATTTTGGCGGCGGCGGGCTTGGAGCGGCTCGGCTACTCGGCGCGAATCAACGAACTTTTAACGGAAATAATTCCTGCGGCGGGGCAGGGCGCGTTGGCTATCGAGACCCGCGCAGATGACGCCGAAATTTTTTCCTTGGTGCAAGTCCTAAACGACGCGGAAACCTGCGCGGCGATTGCAGTCGAGCGGGAATTTTTAAAGGAAGTGGGCGGCAGCTGTCAAATTCCCGTCGGAGTCTTCGCGGATAAAATTCAAGTTGAAGCGTTAATCGCCTCCGTCGATGGCAAAAAAATCGTCAAGGCTTCCTCCGATATTTTGGACGGCAAAAAACTCGCGCAAAATTTGCTGAACGCGGGCGGCAGAGAAATTCTTGAAGGAATAACTAACCTGTCATAGAATATTATATAAAAATTTTACGGGAGGGAAAAAGTTGCAAATCAAAGACAAAATCGCGGCAGCGGTCACGGCGGCAGTCGAAGCGGCAATGGCGGACGGTACTTTGAAAGCCACGAGCGAATTGCCGACAGTCCTGTTGCAAATTCCGCCGAAGAAAGAATTTGGAGACTTCGCGACGAACTTTGCCATGCAGAGCGCGAAAATTTTCCACACTGCGCCCAGCAAAATCGCCGAGGAAATTAAAGCGCGAATTGACAACGACCTGTTCGAGCGCATTGAAATTGCGGGCGCGGGCTTCATGAATTTTTACCTGCGCGACGACGTGATTTATCACGAGCTGAAAAAAATTTACGACGCGGGAAAAAATTTTGGGCACCTGCCGAATAAAAACAACGTCACGATTCAAGTTGAATACGTCAGCGCAAATCCAACGGGGCTTCTGCACGTGGGTCACGGACGCGGCGCGGCGGCGGGTTCGGCTATCGTCAACATCATGCGGGCGGCGGGCTACAACGTCGAGAGCGAATACTACATAAACGACGCCGGCAACCAAATGGACAAGCTCGCCCTTTCCGTCAACGCCCGCTATCTTCAACTTAACGGGCAGGATATTCCCTTCCCCGAAGACGGCTATCGCGGCGAAGACATTATCGACACGACTAAAAGAATCATCGCCCGCCACGGCAAAAAATTTTTGAACTTGCCCGAAGACGAACGCCTTAAAGTTTTGGGCGAACTTGCCTACGCTGATAAAATGTTCGAGCTTCAAAAAGACTTGGACGATTTCCGCGTGCACTTCGACGTTTGGTTCAGCGAAAAAACTTTGCACCCCGACAAGATTAACGCGGCGATTGACACGCTAAGGGAAAAGGGCGTCATTTACGAGCAGGACGGCGCGTTGTGGCTTGCCAGCTCCAAATACGGCGACGACAAAGACCGTGTGGTCATTCGCGAAAACGGCGAACCGACTTATCTTGCCGCCGACATTGCCTATCACAAAAATAAATTTGAGCGCGGCTTCGGCGAACTGATAAATCTTTGGGGCGCGGATCATCACGGCTACGTTGCGCGTGTCAAGGCGGCGATGACCATGCTCGGCTACGACGCCAGCAAATTGAAAATTATTTTCCTGCAAATGGTTTCGCTGTTCAGGAGCGGCGAGGCTGTCAAGATGAGCAAGCGGGCGGGCACGGCGATTCCCCTGCGCGAACTTATGGAGGAAGTCGGCACGGACGCGGCGCGATATTTCTTCCTTATGCGTTCGACGGAAAGCCAGCTGGATTTCGATTTGGATTTGGCAAAATCGCAGAGCGCGGACAATCCCGTTTACTACGTGCAATACGCCCACGCCAGAATTTGTTCAATCTTCCGTCAAACTAAAGAGGCGGGCTTGGAAATTGACGGCGAGCCGAAATTTTCGCTGATGACTTCGGCGGCGGAAATTAATTTAATAAACAAAATCTTCGAGTACCCCGACGAAATTGCAAAGGCGGCGACCGAATACGCCCCGCAGAGAATTGCGCGCTACGTTTATGATTTGGCGTCGACGTTCAGCGCGTTTTATCGCGACTGCAGGATTTTGGGCATCGAGAAAGATTTGGCGGTGGCGCGGCTTGCCTTAATAAAAGTCACTCAGCACACGATTGCACACGCGCTGGGCTTGCTTGGCGTCTCGGCTCCGGAGAGGATGTAAGTCATGCGGAAAATTTTTTTAGGGCTGATAGCGCTGATTATGTTCGTCAGTCAAACGGCAATAGCAGCAACTTCTTCGCCGCAATGGGTAAAAAAACTTCCCGACGCGAAGAACGCCGAACAAATGTTTATCGTCGCCGCTATTCAAGGCACGACCGCTTGGATTTCCATGCACGAGAAAAATTCTGCGGGCAAGTGGGAACAGATTATGTCGACGCCGGGTTTTATCGGCAAGAACGGGCTGGGCAAAGTCAAGGAAGACGACGCAAAAACTCCCGTCGGCACGTTTCATTTTGATTACGCGTTCGGTATCGCGCCCGACCCCGGCTGCGCCATTCCCTACGTTCAAGTCAACGAAAATCATTATTGGTCGGGCGATTGGAATTACAAATACAATCAGTTCGTCGACGTGCGCCACGCTCCCGCCAATTTTAACAAGGAAAGAAGCGAGCGTTTGATTGACTACGCCCCGAATTACAATTACGCTTTGAGTTTCGATTACAACGGCGAGTGCACGCACGGCAAAGGTTACGCCTTCTTCGTGCAATGCTTGCATTCGGCAAGACCGTGGACGGGCGGCGGCATTGCAATTCCCGAAGCCAAAATGCTTTTCGTCATGCAACACGTTCGCCCCGGTTGCGTTTGCGTCATCGATTCACTTGAAGAACTTGGAGGCAAGCTTTAATGAGAAAAATTTTTTTTGCGTTGGTGGTGATGATGATGTTCGCTTTTCAATCTGCGCAGGCGGCAACTCCTTCGCCGCAGTGGATAAAAAATCTTCCCGCCGCGCGTGATTCGGAGCAAATGGTAGTAGTGGCTGGCATTCAGGGCACGACCGCTTGGATTTCCATGCACGAAAAAAATCTTCGCGGCGACTGGGAACAAATTATGACGACGCCCGGCTTTATCGGCAAGAACGGTTTGGGCAAAGTCAAAGAAGGCGACAATAAAACTCCCGTCGGCAAGTTCCGGTTCGATTACGCGTTCGGCATCGCGCCCGACCCCGGTTGCGCCATTCCCTACGTTCAAATAAACGAGCACCATTATTGGTCGGGCGATTGGAATTACAAATACAATCGGTTCGTCGACGCGCGCGAGGCTCCCGCAAATTTCGACACGGGCAACAGCGAACACTTGATTGATTACAATCCGCATTACATTTACGGCTTGAACATGGGCTACAATTCCGCGTGCGTGCCCGGCAAAGGCTCTGCGCTGTTCATGCATTGTTTCGATCCCGCTAAGCCGTGGACGGGAGGTTGTGTCTCTTTGCCCGAAGCAAAAATGCTTTTCGTCATGCAACACGTTCGCCCCGGCTGCGCCTGCGTCATCGACAGTTTAAAAAATTTGGGAGGAACTCTTTAATGGAAGAAAATATTTCTGAAGTCGACCTTGCTTATCAAATCTTGAGCGAATCGGGCAAGGAAAATCCGCTCTACTTCAAAAAATTAATCCGCGAGGTTATCGCCAAGAAAAATAAAGTCGTGCAAAACGAGGCGGCGGTTATCTCCGAGATTTACACGATGATTAACATGGACAGCCGCTTTCAACACGTCGGCGACGGGCTTTGGGGCTTAGCCGATTGGTACCCGCCCGAAACAAAACGTTCGCGCACGACAACGACTAAAACGTCCGCTAAGACGAGCTGAAAAATTTTCTGTGCTACGTTGAATAAAAAAAGATCCCGCCGAGTTTGTCGACGGGATTTTTTTTGAACTAGGAAGTTCCTCACTTAAGAGTTTTACCGCTGATTGTATGTTTCGTACCGTTAATGTTAATGGCATCGCCCGAACTTACATTGTTGAAAATAACCGAGCCGTCGCCTATCGAGAGCGTGAGTTTGCTGTCGGCGAATTCTGCCTTGCTGTAGGTGGCGTTCGTGTTGTCTTTATTAAGAATTTGCAAAATGTCGCCGTCGTCATAGGAATAATCCATGATGTTGCTGATGTCATCGTAAGGCTTGTGGATGAACACGTCGGCACCTACGCCGCCCCACAAAGTGTCATTGCCTGTCGCGCCGCGAAGAGTATCGTCTCCGTCGTTGCCGTAAAGGACATCATTACCCTCACCGCCGTACAGAAAATCATTGCCCGCGCCGCCGAAGACTGAATCGTAGCCGTTGCCGCCGCTCAGATAATCGTTGCCAGCGCCGCCGCTTACGGTGTCGTTGCCGTCGCCGCCCAAGATTGAATCGTTGCCATTGTCGCCATAGAGCGAATCTTTACCCGCGCCGCCCGTTAAAGTATCGTCGCCGTTGCCGCCCTTGAGAGTCGTCGTATCGCCGAGCGTTTTTAGCGAGTCATTGCCGTTGCCGCCGCTGATTAAAATTTTGGAGCCGCGTGCGGTTATCGTATCAGCATTTGAACTGCCGGTTATCGTAGCATTCTTATAATCCGCCGCAAAATCGAATTCGTAGCCGCCGCTGACCGTGACTTTTTTATTCAGCGCGGAATTTTTCAGCGTAATTTTTTCGCCGCTGACGGACAGACCTTTTGTCGACTTCACACCGTTGACTGTCGCCAAAGTTTCCGTTGCCTTTGCCTTGGAATAGGAAATGGATTTGCCGTCGCTAGAGAGGGTATACCCTGCCTTTGTCGTCGTCTGATTATAAGTCGCCGTCGTCTTGCTTAGCTTCCAAGCTTTTGTCGTAGAAGGTTTTGTTACGTCACTTCCGAGCTTGAGGGTGTAGCCGTCGGAGATTGTAACGTTGCTAGTACCCAGTGAGGCTTTCTTGACCGTGACGGTTGTTCCGCTCAATGAAATTCCGCTAAGCGATTTCACGCCGTCGACTGTGACCAAAGTTTTATCTTGCGTGCCGTAAGTGGCAGTCGTGCCGTCGAGTGTCCAAGC
>JAFXNB010000002.1 GCA_017529935.1 Selenomonadaceae bacterium | reverse complement strand
GTTATCGTGCAAAACAATAATATCATTGCGCTTGGCGAAGTGAATCAACCGTTCGTAAAAATTGGCGGGCGCAACTGCTGTTGTCGGGTTGTTCGGATAAGAGACAATCATAAATTTCGCGCGGGCGGCAATGTCGGCGGGAATGTTTTCAAGTTGGATAATGTAGCCGTGCTCTTTAAGTTGCGGCATGAAATAAATTTTCGAGCCTGCCAACTTCGCGCCGTCGGCGAAAATCGGGTAGCAGGGGTCGGGCACCAAGGTTAAATCGCCGTCGTCAATCAAAGTCAGCGCAATGTGCGACAACCCTTCCTGCGAACCCCACAGCGAACAAACTTCCTGCGCGGGGTCAATCTCCACGCCGTAGCGTCGTCGTTACCAATCGCTTGCCTCGTTCAAAAGTTCGCGGGTGTCGGTTATCGCGTAGACGTAATTTTCCGGCTTGAGTGCCTCCTCCGCCAAAACCTGCATGACGTGCGCGGGCGGCGGTATGTTCGGTGCACCGATTGACAAATCGATAATTTCCGCACCCGCTGAAATTTTTTCCTGCTTCATGGCGGCCAGCCGCGCGAAGACTCCCTCGCCGAAATTGTTCATGCGCTTTGCAAATTTCAAATTATCAACCTCCAAAAATTTTATCGTCGAGTGCGGAAATAATTTTAACGTCCGTGTCCCAAAGATAATCCAGAGCTTCAAGTGTCACCATTTCGCGCGTCGTGATAAAGTGCGTGCCTTTTCGGAGTGCGGCGGGCGAAAAAGTTTCTTTATGCTTGAATGTTAAAACTTTGTCCTTCACGCTACCGAGCGAATTAATTTCCGCCGACAATGACTTAAAGTCGTCATCGGTTGTGTCTTTACCGAGCCAAATGACGAGCAATTTATTTTTGAAATCCGATTCGGCGAAGTCGCGCACAACTTTAGACCACAGCGGACGTTGCGCTCGAAAGTCGGTAATAAGGTGATAAATATCCCCCCCCCGTACGGATAATCGGTGGCTGATGTCGTCTTCGGGGAAGGTGTCGAGTTCGGGAGAATAGTTAAGCTCCAAAAATTTTTCAACGTCATTCATGAACGAAAGGTTGTCGGCGAGTTTCTCCAAGCTCCAATTCCACCATTTGACGGCGAGCAATTTTTTTATCGTCACTTCGTTGAAACGATACTTGATAACACGTGCAGGATTGCCGACAGCAATAGCATAGGGTGGAATGTCTTTCGCAACGACGGAATTTGCGCCGATAAGTGCTCCGTTGCCGATTTTGACGCCGCCCATAATCGTCACGCTTTGCCCAATCCAAACATCGTTGCCAATAATTATTTGGAAAGGGTTTTTATAGTAAGGAGATCTGATTTTCTTTTGAAAAAATTTTTTTATTAAACTGTTCGGATAAGTCGTGACATTTTTAAAATTGTGATTTCTACCGATATTAAAAGTGAGTTGCCGAGCAAACGAGCAATAATTGCCAATCATGACGTGAGTGCGCGACGTGGGAATCCAATAAGAAAAATTTATCGCGTAGCTGTAAGCTCCGACGCTCATGGTAATAAAATTTCCTTCTTTGGTAACGTGCGTGAGAATTTGCTGATTCGGCTGAGGTTCAACTTTCGGTTCCATTTTCATTTTTTCCTCCTAAAATTATTTCTTAATTTTGCGGGCGGCGGTATGTTCGGTGCACCGATTGACAAATCGATAATTTCCGCGCCCGCCGAAATTTTTTCCTGCTTCATGGCGGCCAGCCGCGCGAAGACTCCCTCACCGAAATTGTTCATGCGCTTTGCAAATTTCAAATTATCAACCTCCAAAAATTTTGTCGTCGAGTGCGGAAATAATTTTCACGTCCGTGTCCCAAAGATAATCCAGAGCTTCAAGCGTCGTCATTTCGCGCGTCGTGATAAAATGCGTGCCGCGTCTAAGTGCGAGCGGCGAAAATTTTGCCGCGTGCTTAAATACTAAAATATTTTTGTTTGAATCGATTGCTTTTACGAGAGCTTCCTCTTCCGCCGCCGCCGTATTTTTATCAAGCCAGATGACGAGCAAAGCATCCTCCAAATTTGCTTGATGAAATTCGCGTATGACTTTAGACCACAGCGGACTCCGCGCTTGAAAGTCGGGAATAAAATGGTAAAAATTTTTTCCGCCGAAGTTATCAATTTGACGGCTGAAATCATCTTCCGGGAAATTTCTAAGTTCGGGCGAATAATATTCCGCTAAAAATTTTTCCATATCAAGTGACGCTGGCAAAATTTGTTCGACTTTTTCTTTGTCCCAATTCCACCATTTGACGGCAAGCAATTTTTTAATCGTCTGCTCGTCGAAGCGATATTTAATGACGCGAACAGGGTTGCCGACGGCGATAGCGTAGGGCGGAATATCTTTGGCTACGACTGCGCCCGCGCCGATAATCGCGCCATTGCCAATCTTGACGCCGCCCAAAATCATTACTCCATGACCAATCCAAACATCATGACCGATAATTATTTGGTGAGGATTTTTCGACGCTATATTTGAGCGATTAAATTTACTATAAGTCGTGAGAGCTTTGTAATTGTGATTGCGGGCAACGAGGAAAGTAAGATTCCATGACAGGGAACAAAAACGCCCTATTAAAACGTGACCATTACTTTTTCTACCTCCGACCCAAAGGTCTAAACTGTTAATGTAAGAATAAGCTCCCAACGTCAAAACGACATCTTTATTCTTGTCAAAAAAATTTTTGTCAGTATCAGTTATTTTATCTGCACCGACGGAAAGCTTAAGATTCATAGAGCGTCCTCCTAAAATTATTTCTTGACTTTGACGCAGGCGGCAAATTTCTCGTAATTTTCTTGGACAACGGGATTAGTCGTGCTCTGCTCGGCGGCCTTTTGGATAAAGTTCCAAGCGTCGTCGTATTTTTTTTGTCTGAAGTAGGCGACGGCGATATTGTTGTAAGCTTCGGCGTTAATCGTCTCAATCGCCAGCGAGGATTCAAAATCACTTATCGCGCCCTTGAAGTCGTTCTTGTCGAGCTTGAGGCGACCGCGATTGTACCACGCGATAGCAAATTTCTCGTCGATGTTCAAAAGTTCGTCGTAAGTTTTAATCGCGTCGTCGAATTTTTTGAGCTTTTCTTGAGCAAGTGCCAAGTCGAAAAGAGCTTCCGTAAGTTCCGGCTCGGTGCCCAGCGCAAGTTTAAAATCATCAATTGCGCCGTAAAAATTTTCGCGCTCCATGTTGACCAGCCCGCGATAGACGTAGGCGGCGGCTTTGTCGTCCTCAAGCAAAACTTTCAAATCTGCGGCTTCCATGGAGGCTTCGGAACCGTCGGGCATCTGCGCTTGCAACCACAAATTCAAAATGTCTTCGCCGTAGTGATTGCCGGGAACCGCCCACACGCCGTTTAAATCCGTCCACTTAGTCAGCTTGCCGAAAATTTGCGGGCGGAATTTTTGTATCAGTTCGTAGCGCGGGTCGACGATTTCAACTTTGGGCGGACGTTTGGAGGTGTAGCTGAGCAGGTGCTGAATATGCGCACGAACACCGAGTTGCGGCGTTGCAAAGAATTCGCCCTTGACGCCGCCGCCGGTCGTGCCCAAGCCGCAATAATTATTTTGTTCGGGAATGACGTCGCCGCCGTAATTCCAAGTGCCCGTCTCCTTAATAGCCTGACAAATCGCAATGTCGGGACGAATGCCTTCGCGGTCGGCTTCAAGGTAGTAGAGGTGGACGAGTTGCTTGACCGTGCAGTTGATTTTGGGCGCGGGGTTGCGTTTGTTTATGAAATTAATCATCTGCTCTTGCGTGGCGACAGCCTGTCCCATTATCGGCACGTCAGAATAATCTTCGCGCAGGACAATCATCGGCGAACCTTCCGCAGGTGCCGCGACCAGTTCAATTTTTTTTAGTTGCTTCTTGTTGAATTTTACCTTCTCTTTTTTTGCCGCGTCCGCGCAGGCCGTCAGCGACAGAATCAGCATCAAGATTAACGCGAGACTTAAAAATTTTTTCATGCGTTTAGCCTCCTCATACGTTGAAATAATCAATCTTCATGGCGCGTTTGACGCGATTAAGAACCTGCGACGCCTTAGCGCGGGCTTTCTTAGTGCCCTCCTTGAGAATGTCCATAACTTCATCGGGACGCGCTTCGTATTCGGCATGGCGGCGGCGAATCGGTTCCAAAGTTTCCTCCAGCACTTCGCGCAAATATTTTTTGACGGCGACATCGCCTAGCCCGCCGCGCTGATAGTGTTCCTTAAGTTCGGCAACATGCGCAGTGTCTTTGGCGAAGGCGTCAAGGTACGTGAACACAACGTTGCCCTCGACGTGCCCAGGGTCTGAAATTTTTATATGCGTCGGGTCGGTGTACATGTTCTTAATCTTGGCGGCAACGGTCGCGCTGTCGTCGCTGAGATAAATGCAGTTGCCGAGCGTCTTGCTCATCTTAGCTTTGCCGTCAATGCCGGGCAACCTGCGACAAACTTGACTGCGCGGCAGGAAAATTTCCGGCTCAACTAAAATTCCCTCGCCGTAAAGTTCGTGCATTTTGCGGACAATCTCGCGGGTCTGTTCAAGCATGGGAGCTTGGTCTTCGCCGACGGGCACGATATTTGCGTCAAAGGCGGTGATGTCGGCGGCTTGACTGACGGGGTAGCATAAAAAGCCGGCGGGTATGCTCGCCTCAAAATTTTTCTGCGCGATTTCGCTTTTGACAGTCGGGTTGCGCTCCAGCCGCGAAACCGTAACGATATTCATGTAGTAGGCGGTCAGCTCGAACAGTTGCGGAATTTGCGATTGGATAAAAATCGTGGACTTGGCAGGGTCAAGCCCGACGGCAAGATAATCCAGCGCGACGTTCAAAATATTTTCGTGAACTTTGGCGGGAGTGCCCGCGTGGTCAGTCAACGCCTGCGCGTCGGCTATCATGATATAAATTTCGTCGAACTCGCCCGAATTCTGCAACCTTACGCGTTCGCGAAGAGAGCCGACGTAGTGTCCGAGATGAAGTTTGCCTGTAGGGCGGTCGCCCGTCAAAATTATTTTCATGCTGAAAACTCCTCTGTAAAAAAAATTTCGTTGATTATATCACATGCCAGAAAAATTTCATACACGCAAAAAAAAAATCTGCCGCATTCAACGACAGATTAACGCCCGTTCCTTTTGATTTTTTTCGCTAATCGTTCGCGCAAAAGTTTTTTGAAGTCGTTCGCGCCCGTTTGGAATTTAACTTCGACGCTGATAACGTAAATGGGAATGTTCCAATTTTCCTTGGCGACTTCGTCGGGAATTTTGACGGCGTCCTTTTCCGTGACGATAATCATCTCCGCCGCGAACGAATCGGCTCGCCGCAAAATGTCTTCCATTTCCATAATCGTGTAGTCGTGGTGGTCGGGGTAGCGCAAACTCGAAATAATTTCCGCGCCCAAATCTCTGAGCGTGCGTTCAAAGGACGCGGGATTTCCAATCGCAGACACCGCCATAACTTTGCGCCCGCTGATAATTTCGACGCTGATGCCTTCGCCCGCCAAATCAATCGACCACTCGGCAAGCGGAATCAAACAGCGCGGCTCGTGAATGCTTTCGACAATCTGCGCGGCGGAATTATATTTGCGGACGGTTTGACGAATTAAATCGCAGGAGCCTTCGCCCGCCTGGTCAACTTTAGTCATCAAGCAAACATCTGCGCGGCTGATATGGGAAATGGATTCGCGCAAAGTTCCGCGCGGGAGCAAATGCCCGTTGCCGAAGATAGACACCGCGTCAATCAGCAGAATATCTAAGTCGCGGATAACTTGCCAGTGCTGATAGCCGTCGTCGAGAATGACAACTTCCGCGCCGAAATGTTCAATGGCGTATTGCCCCGTGACAGCCCGCCGCGCCCCGATTAGAACAGGGACGTTGGGCAGGTGTTTAGCGAGCATGTAAGCTTCGTCGCCCGCCTCCGTCGCGTTCATGTTTAAATTTTTTCCGTCGCTAACGATTCCGACTTCGCCGTAAAATTTTGCGCGATAGCCGCGATTCAAAATCACGACGCGATAGCCCAAGTCACGAATTTCTTTAGCCAGCCGCTGAGCCGTGGGAGTTTTGCCCGTGCCGCCGACCGTGATATTTCCCAAACTTATTACGAAACAATTCAGCCGCTCTTTACCCGAAAAGCCCAGCTGATAGCCCAGCAAGCGCAGATTGACCAGCCCTTTATAAATCAGCGAGCCGAGATACAAAATAAAAATTATCAGCGGCGTGAACGCTCCGCGAACTTCCTCGTCGTGAATCAGTTTCAAAAAATATGTTTGGACGTTCTCAATTTTTTCCGTCGTGCGGAGGCGGCGGGCAATTTCTTTAGCTTCGTATTCGGTGAGCATTTGCCGCAACAGGACGGCGGATTTGCGGGACGCGCCGCGGTTTTCGTGGACAATTTTAATCGTTTCTTCCTCAAGGCGGCGGCGTTCTTCCGGCTCGTCGAAAAGTTTTTTAGTCTGCGCGGCAAGTTCATCGGCGTCGTTGACGGTGATACAGGCGTTGCGATTTTTAAAGAGCGCGTGCAAGTCTTTGAAATTTTCCATGTGGTGCCCGACGATAATCGCTTTGCCGTGCGCCGCCGGCTCCAAAATGTTGTGCCCGCCGTGCGAAACTAAACTGCCGCCGACGTAAATCACATTGCCGACGCTGTAAACTTGCCCAAGCTCGCCGATTGTGTCAAGGATAATTATGTCCTCGTTGGCGGGCGGGCGTTTCTGGAGTTCGGTGCGCGTGCCGACGGAAAAACCTGCCGCCCTGCACAGCGCGACGACTTCACGGGTGCGCAAAAGTTCACGCGGGGCAATGACGAGCCGCGCTTTGGGGTGATTCTCTCGTATCGCCTTGAATGCCTTGAGTACAAAATTTTCCTCACCGCGATGAGTACTGCCCGCCAAAAAAATTTCCGTTGCGTCCGTCAAGCCCATGTCCGACAAAATTTTTTCGCGCTGAGCGTCCGTCACGTCCGTGTAAGTTTGGTCAAATTTCGTGTTGCCCGTGATTGTTACGAGTTCTTCGGGCGCGCCGAGTTGTTTGACATAACCCGCATCGACGGGCGACGCCATGGCAAAAAGTTTCACCGTGGAAATCATGTCGTGCAGGATTGAAAACATGTACTTGTAACGCTTGACGCTTTTTTCCGAAATGCGCCCGTTGACCATCATAACTGGCACGTGATTTTCCCGCGCCGCCTTTAAAAAGTTTGGCCAAAGTTCCGTCTCGACGTTGAGAAAAACGCGCGGAAAAATTCTGCGGAAGACCGACGCCGACACGAACGGCAAATCCAGCGGAAAATAAATTATGCTGTCCGCGTCCTTGATGATTCGGTTCGCCATTTCGTAGCCTGAAGTCGTCACGACTGAAACCAAAATCGGCGACTTTGGAAATTCGCGGCGGAATTCTTTTATCAGCGGGCTTGTCGCTACGATTTCCCCGACCGACGCCGCGTGCACCCAGATACAATTTTTTTTTGCCACGGGGTCAAGTGCGCCCTTCGGGAAAAAGCCAAAGCTCTGTTTGATTCTCTCCACGAAGCCGCGTTCGCGTATCGAGCGAATCATGAACACGGGGATAATTAGAATCACGACGAGTATCGCCGCGAGGTTGTAAAGTACTTGCAATGAATGCGCTCCTCTTTTTAAAAATTTCGTCGATTATATCACAGTGCGCAAAAAAAATCTGCCGCGCTTAACGGCAGAAGAAAATTTTTTAATCGGTTCGCGCGGCTTTCATCGCCAATTTGTTTTCGTACATAAGCTTATCCGCCCGCTTAAAAACTTCGTCCGCAGTTTTATCTTTGCCGAATTCGTAAAAAGCTAAGCCCTCCGCCGCCGAAACTTTTTCCCACGGCTCAAGCAATTTGTTAGCATTTTTCCGCGCCATCTCCGCTTTGAATTGCTCCGTAAAATATTTGCACAGCGAAACTTTCTCGCCCTCAATCACAACGACAAATTCATCGCCGCCAATCCGGTAGACGTGCTCCTCGCCGAAGACCGAACAGATTAATTTGCTCGCGTTCAAAAGGTAAGTGTTGCCGTGCTCGTGCCCGTAGGTGTCGTTGATTCGCTTTAAAAAGTTCACGTCGACCATAACGATACAAAACTCCGCGCCGCCCGCAGAAATTTTTTTGTCAAGCTGAGCCGTCATCTCGTCGTAGGCGGCTTTATTTTTTATGCCCGTCAGCGAATCTTTGTGCGCCAATTCGTCCATCTCCGCGACTTGCCTTTTCGCCCGCCGCAATTTCTCAAAATAATTCATAGCGTCCTGCGTCGTCTTAACCAGCGCGTGATATAAATTTTCTATCTCGTCGCCCGTGTGGATTTTCAAATTTTTAATTTGCTCAAGGCTGTTCACGCAAAATTCACTGCCGTCGTAAGCAAAATTTTTCGCGCAATAGGACATCGTGTTGACGGGCAAGATAACGTTGTTTTCGACGAAGCGCAGACCGATAACGAACACGAACACGAAGCAGCCGGAGAACAGCGCGAGCACTTTGGCGGTAAAAGTTCTGCCGTAATCGGAAATTAAATCCAGCGACATTTCAATCACGACGTAGCATTGAGCCTTGCTCGCCGCGTCATAGACGGGCTTGTAAATCGTCAAGCGGTCGTCGGCAATAATCGGCGGCAGCGGTTTACTCGCCAGCAAGTCGTCAAGGTAAGGCAAAATATTTTCTTCGGGCGAAAAATTTGCGTCAGCGTTGAAAATTACGCGAGCACCTTCCGCAGAAAATTTTTCCACGCGCAAACTTTTCACGTCGGGGTTGCTGTTCTTTATGCTGAGGAAATTTTTTCTAAGGCGTTCAATCTGTGTCAGGTCGATTTCGTTTGAAGCTATCGTCGCCAGCCCGTCGCCGATTTTAATTTGCACCGCGATTGCCGATTGCTCAAAAATTCTGTAGCTGATTGACGCAATCGACGCCGCGATAAAAAGCGAGCTCAACATCAGAATCACAAGGATTTTTACGCGCAGTGACGACTTCGGACATTTGCGCCCGTAAACTGCGCTTTTCATTTCTTTGGTGAGCGGCGATTGTTTTTGTCCCAGCCCGCGAAAAACTTCTTTAACCCGCGCAGGTATGAACTTTAACAGCACGAACGCCGCTATAAGCGTTAAACTCTTGTCGGCAAGCTCCTGCAGGAAAATCGTCGTGAAGTGCATTTGAATTTCGCTTAGGGCTTGGACGACGCCCGTGCAGAATAAAAATTTCCCGATGACTGCGCTCAAAATCGTCGCAACCAATGTAAGCGCGGGGATTGCTGAGAGCGTCTTTAAAAAATTTTGGAAGACGCCGCGCCGCGCAAGAAACGTCGTGTAAATCGCAACGAAAATGCTGACCGAACAATAATACATTTCTGATTCATCGGCAAACGAGGCAAAAAAATGCGTCGCGAATCCCACGACAATTCCCGGCACGTAGCCGCTCATCATTGCGATTAAAACGGTGCCGACGGTGTCCAGGTACAAAGGCAACTCAAAATGCCGCGCCGTGAACGCTCCGCACAAATTCAAAACGATTGCCGCCCCGCATATCAAAATAGGTGACGGCGCATTACTTTTTTCCATGTCAATTAGTCCTCGCGGCTTTCATCGCCAATTTGTTTTCGTACATGAGTTTATCCGCCCGCTTAAAAACTTCGTCCGCAGTTTTATCTTCGTCGGGTTCGTAATAAGCCACGCCCACCGCCGCCGAAATTTTTTCCCACGGTTCAAGCAGGGCGTTGGAATTTTTCCGCTCCATCTCGAATTTGAATTGCGCCACAAAATATTTGCACAGAGAAACTTTCTCGCCCTCGATCACAACGACAAATTCGTCGCCGCCAATCCGATAGACGTGTTTCTCGCCGAAGACCGCGCAAACCAATTTGCAGGCGTTCCTAAGATAATCGTTGCCGCGCTCGTGACCGTAGGTGTCGTTGACGCGCTTTAAAAAGTTCACGTCGACCATAACAATACAAAAATCCGCCGCACCCGCAGAAATTTTTTTGTCAATGGCGTCCGTCAGCTCCGCGTAAGCAGTTTTATTTTTAACGCCCGTCAACGAATCTTTGTGCGCGATTTCGTCCATGGCGAAAAATTTAACGCGCATGTCGGCGACTTTCGTCTTGGCTATATGCAGGTGCGCCAAATATCGCAAAACATTTTCCGTCGTCCGCAACAGTGCTTGATATAAATTTTCTATCTCGTCGCCCGTGCGTATCTTCAAACTTCTAATCAGTTCAATGTGCTTTTCACGAGCCGCCGCGTCGTCGTAGGAGAAATGCCGCGCACAATAAGCCATGGTGTTGACGGGCAAAATAATATTGTTCTCGATAAACCAAAGCCCGATAGAAAAAATAACCGTGAAGCAACCTATAAACAGCACGAGCAACTTGATTATGAAGCCGTGAGCGTATTCTGCCAGCGGGTCCAAGGAAAGATCAATCGCAACGTAGCATTGACACACGCCCTCCGCGTCGTAGAGCGGCTTGTAAACCGTGAGCAAGTGACCGAATTCGTCGTTGGAGATAATCGGCGGAATCGGTCTGCCCGCCAGCAAGTCGTCTTTGTAGGGCAGGACAGCTTCATCAAACTCAATGACATCGCCCGCCTTGTCGCCTTCAACGGTCGCGGCGTCTAAGTCGAAAACAACGTGGCAGCCGTCCTCCGAAAATCTGTAGACGTAAAGATATTTTACATCGGGGCTGCTGTTTTTTATGGAGTAAAGTTTTTCCTCCACCGCCCTGTAGGCTTCGGATTGACGCCCCAAAGCCATGTACTCGCCGATACGGTAAGGGTTAATCTCGCTAAGGATAACCGCGTCCATGCTGTCAACAGCTTTTATGCGGTCGCTGACAGCGGCGTCATTGAAGAGCAGGTAGCTGATAGCCGCAACGGAGAACGAAACTAAAAAAGAACTCAACATCAGCATGAGGAGCAATTTGTTGCGCAGTGACGAGGACAGATAATTTTCCTTGCCGATGCCTTTTTTCATCTCTTCGGACAGTGGAGCTTGCCGCCGCCCCAGCGAATGGAAAGATTTTTTTATCTGCGCGGGCGTGAATTTCAATAGGAAAAAGACGAATAAAATCGAAATGGTTTTATCGAAGAATTCGTTCCAGAAATTATCCGCGAAGTTCAAGTTAAGTTCTTCGACGGAAGCAAGGAAGCTCGCCGAATTCAAAAAACTTTCTATGACCAGTGAACAGCCGCCCGTAAAAAGCGTAAGGAGCGGGATAAGGAGGAGCGTTTTGCTTAAGCTGTTGAAGAAACCTTTCCGCGCAAAGAACGTCGAGAAAATCGCAATGAGTATGCTGACGGAAGAAAAATACATTTGGAAAGAATCGAACGGAGCTTTCAAAAGATTGGTGAGGAAACCGACCACGATGCCGGGCATGTAACTTCCGAGAGCCGCGACAAAAATTGTGCCGCCCGTGTCGAAGAAAAAAGGCAGATTAAAAGTTTTAGCGACAAAGGAGCCGCACAAGTTCAAGAGCAACCCCGCCAAGCAAATGGAAAGGGCTTTTTCGACAGATATGAAACTCATCCCCCTTGAAAAATTTCTTTGATTATAGCACAAAAAAATTCGGCGGATTCAACGGCGGCAAAAAATTTTATTGAGGTGATTGATTTGTTTAAAAGAATATTTCTGATAGTGTTGGACAGCTGCGGAATCGGCGGAGCGGCTGACGCAAAATTTTTCGGCGACGACAACCCGAACACTTTGCAGACAATCGCCGCGTCGGAAAAATTTCACACGCCAAATCTTGCGCGGCTCGGTCTTTTCAACATTGACGGCATAAATTTTTATCGGCGTGAAAAAAATCCGCGCGGCTCGTTCGCAAGAGTGATTGAGGCTTCGGCGGGCAAGGACACGACGATTGGGCATTGGGAAATTGCCGGAATAATTTCCGCGCGACCGTTGCCGACTTATCCCGACGGTTTCCCGCCCGAAGTCATCAGCGAACTGGAAAAAAATTTCGGCAGAAAAATTCTTTGCAACAAGCCGTATTCGGGCACGCAAGTCATTCACGATTTCGGGCAAGCGCACGAGGCGACGGGCGATTTAATCGTCTACACGTCGGCTGATAGCGTCCTGCAAATCGCCGCACACGAAAAAATTGTTCCAGTCGACGAGCTGTATAATTTCTGCAAGATTGCCCGCGAAATTTCCGATGTCGGGAGAATTATCGCGCGTCCGTTCGTCGGCGAATTTCCGAATTATGAACGCACGCCACGCCGTCACGATTTTTCTTTGAAGCCGCCCGCCGAAACGATTCTTGACGCGCTCAACAAAAAAAATCTCGCGACAATCGGCGTCGGCAAGATTTTCGACATATTCGCGGGGCAAGGGATAAATCGCTCGCTCGGCATTAACGAAAACAATTCGGACGGCATGAACAAAACTTTGCGCGTCATGGACGAAGATTTTCGCGGGCTGTGCTTTGTGAACTTGGTTGATTTCGATATGAAGTTCGGACACCGCCGCGACGTTGACGGCTACGCGCAGGCCATGACGACTTTTGACGCGGAGCTGGGCGAATTTTTAAATAAGATGCGCGACGACGATTTGTTGATGATAACCGCCGACCACGGCTGCGACCCCGCCGCCGCCGGCACCGACCACACTCGCGAAAATGTTCCGCTGATAGTTTACGGCTCAAAAGTCCGCGCAGGCGTCAATCTCGGCACGCTCAAGACTTTTGCTGACATCGCCGCGACGATTGCTGAAATTTTTTCCGTCGACCTTGAAACGCGCGGCAAAAGTTTTTTCAATAAGCTCCGCGCCCTTGAACGACAGCTTTAACCGTCTTGAACAGGTACATCAAATCAATCCAGACTGACCAGTTGCGCACGTACCAAGTATCCATAGCGACGCGCTCCGGATAAGTCGTGTCACTCCTGCCGCTGACTTGCCACATGCCCGTTATCCCAGGCAGAACCATGTAATATTCGCGGATATTTTTTCCGTAACGCGGCACCTCGGCTTGAACAATCGGGCGCGGACCGACTAAACTCATTTCGCCGCGAATCACATTCCAAAGTTGCGGCAATTCGTCCAAGCTCGTCCGCCGCAAAAAATTTCCCAGCTTCGTAACTCGCGGGTCGTTCGTCAGCTTGAAAGTTTCTTCCCACTCTTGCCGCGCCGCCGGATTCTCCGCCAAATATTTTTTCAGCTTGGCTTCGGCGTCGGGCACCATCGTTTGAAATTTGTAGCACGAAAATTTTTTCCCCGCCGCGCCAACTCGCCTGTGAGCAAAAATCACGTGACCGCGGTTGTCAATCGCCACGGCAAGCGCAATCGCCAACAGCACCGGCGAAATCATCAACCCGCCGACAATCGTCAAGACTAAATCGAAAAGCCGCTTCATGATTCGATTGTACGGGCGCGATAGATTGTTGCGCAAGTTGAGCATTAAAATTTTCTCGCTGAAAAGGAGTGACAACTCCACGCTTGACATCGGCGTCCCGATTAAATCTGGCACGAACGAAATATTTTTGACGTGCGGTTGAATTTCGCTGATAAGTTCCTGCAATCTTTCCTTGCCCAGCCCCGGCGCGGCTATCACGACGGTTTTAACTTTCGCCGCCCGAATAATTCTGCGCGCCGCGTCAAAACCGCCCAATATCGGGAAATCTTGCGGCAAAGTTTTGGAGACGGGGTGGTCGTCAATCAGCCCGACGATTTTATAGCGATAGCCCAAATCTTCCCGCCAAAATTTTATCAGCCGCTCCGCCGTCAAGCCCGCCCCAATAACGATTATCGGCTCGTAAAAAATGTTGCGCCGCTTGAGGAATTTGAGCACGCAGTAGCGAATCAAGCAGACGTTAATCAGCACGAACAGCCCGAACAAAATTATAAACAGCCGTGAAGACAAATTGCTCGCCTTAAGAAAGTAGATGATGATTATCGACGCAATCCAGCCCGCGAAGACCGATTGGAAAATGCCGCGCATGGTGTCGACGACGGGTTTCATTTGCCGATACGAGCGCGATTGTCCGAGGAAAATTAAAAATAACAGCGGCACCCAAGCATAAATATAAGTGTCGCCGTAAAGATAAGTGACATTATTCCAATAATCCAATTTGTCGCGCAGGGCAAAGGCGAGGTGTTCGCTAAGCACCACGCCGACATAATCGAACAATAAAAATAAAATCGGCGGCGCGAATGTGCTAAAGGTCGTCGAATTTTTTTTTGCAGACATTACATTTCCTCTTGAAAAAATTTTTCCACATTCTAACACAAAGCCCGCCGAAAAGAAATTTCCCGCCACGAAAAAAAATCCCGCCGAGCATGCGACGGGTTTTGAGTTATATAAAAGTTTTAATCTTCGATGATGTTGGCGTTAATGTCCTTAATCGGTTACAACTGACTAAACACAACGCGGCAATCGAACAATAAAAATAAAATCGGCGGCGCGAACGTGCTAAAGGTCGTCGAATTTTTTTTTGCAGACATGACATTTCCTCTTGAAAAAATTTTTCCACATTCTAACACAAAGCCCGCCGAAAAGAAATTTCCCGCCGCGAAAAAAAATCCCGCCGAACATTCGACGGGGTTTTTGCGTTGCAGGAAAAGTTTTAATCTTCGACGATGTACGCCTTGAGAATTTCTCCGTAGTAGGCGACGTGCGGCTCGGAGTGCGCGGTGTTCGGCACGTAAAATTTTCCGAAGCGGGCGTTAATGTCCTTAATCGGTTGCAACTGGCTGAACACAACGCGGCATTCCAAAGTTATCGGGAACTCTTTAATCGCGGGCGGACGAACAATATCCGCCTCGACCAAATGCAGACCGGCTTTGGCAATTTTGTCCATGTCGCGACCGCTACGACTGCCGCAAATCCCGACCGCCTTTGTGACTTCCTTGGAAAATTTTTCGCCGTAGGGTGCGCAGATTGTGAATTCGCCGGTGCGCTCAATCAAATCGTGGGTGAATCTGTTCGTGCGAACGTAAGCCGCGAAAATCGGGACGCCCCACTCGATACCGATTGTGCCCCAGCCGATTGTCATGGCGTTGACGCAATCCTCCGCCTCGCTCGTCAGCAGAATTCCATTGGGCAACGCCTTAAAAATTTCGCCCGCGTAATCGAACGGATTAATTTCTCTCTTCAAAAGAATTCCTCCTCAATTTTTTGTCTTGATGTAATTTATCAGCCCGCCGGCGTTTGCAATTTCCTGCACGAAGCCGGGCAGAGGGTGCGCGTGGAAAGTGTCGCCCGTCGTGAGATTTTCAATCATGCCAGTCGCCGTGTCGATTTTCAAAACGTCGTCAGCTGAAATTTTTTCCACGGCGTCACCAATTTCCAACAGCGGCAAGCCGATATTAATTCCGTTGCGATAAAAAATCCGCGCGAAACTCGCCGCAATGACCACGGGAATCCCCGACGCCTTAATCGCAACGGGCGCGTGTTCACGGCTGGAGCCGCAACCGAAATTTTTCCCGCCAACCATGATGTCGCCCGCCTTGACGTTCGCGGCAAAAGTTTCGTCGATGTCAACCATGCAATGTTTAGCCAACTCGGCGGGGTCGAACGTGTTCAGATAGCGCGCGGGGATTATGACGTCGGTGTCGATGTTGTCGCCGTAACGCCAAACTTTTCCTTCAATCTTCATGTCAAATCACCTCGTCGGGAGTAGAAATTTTTCCTGTGATAGCAGACGCCGCCGCCACGAACGGGCTTGCCAGATAAACTTCGCTGTCAACGTGACCCATGCGCCCGCGGAAATTTCTGTTGGTCGTCGAGACGCAACGCTCGCCCGCGCTCAAAATTCCCATGTAGCCGCCCAAGCACGGTCCGCACGTCGGGCAACTGACCACGCAGCCCGCGTCGATAAAAATATCAATCCAGTGACAATTCACGGCTTCTTTGTAAATTTCTTGACTGCCGGGAATGATTATGCAGCGAACGTCGGGATGAACTTTTTTCCCGCGCAGAATTCCCGCCGCGATTCCCAAATCCTCCAGCCGTCCGTTTGTGCACGAGCCGATTACAACTTGATTGATTTTAATTTCGCCCAGCTCGTCGACGGGCTTAACATTTTCGGGCAGGTGCGGCAGTGCGACGACAGGTTTTAACTCGCTCAAATTAATTTCGACGGTCGAAGAATATTTTGCGCCTTCGTCAGCGGCGACGGGATTGAAAGATTTTTTCACGCGCCGCGCAACGTACATTTCAGCAACTTTGTCGAAGGGGAAGACGCCGGCTTTCGCGCCCGCCTCAATCGCCATGTTGGAAATCGTCAAGCGGTCAGTCATGGAAAGTTCGGCGACGCCTTCGCCCGTGAACTCCAACGCTTTATAAAGCGCGCCGTCCACTCCGATTTTGCCAATCAGCGTGAGGATAATGTCCTTGCCGCAAATATTTTTGGGCTTCTTGCCGGTGAGGTGAACATTGATAGCTTCGGGCACTTTGAACCACGCCTTGCCCGTCGCCAAGCCAACAGCCAAATCAGTCGTGCCCACGCCCGTGGAGAACGCGTTGACTGCGCCGTAAGTACAAGTGTGGCTGTCCGCGCCGATAATCAACATGCCCGGCGCAACGATTCCGAATTCGGGCAGGATAACGTGCTCAATGCCGACGCGCCCCTGTTCGTAGTAGTGGGCGATTTTATTTTTGCGGGCGAAGTCGCGCATAATCTTTGCCAAGTCCGCGCTCTTTATGTCTTTGGCGGGCTGGAAGTGGTCGGGAATCAGCGCGATTTTTTCCGCGTCGAAGACAGGTCGCCCGATTTTTTCAAACTCTTTAATTGACGGCGGTCCCGTCACGTCGTTTGCCATAACCAAATCCAAATCGCAGATGACCAGTTGCCCCGCCTCCACGCTCTCCAAGCCCGCGTGTCGCGCGAGAATTTTTTCGCTCATTGTCATTGCCATAAAGTTATCCTCCCAAAATTTTTATCAGTTTAAACGCGGCGAAGAGCCGAAAATTTTTGTCGACTAATCGCGCTAACTGTTCCGCCGCTTTTAAAGCGGCCGCTCATTGTCATTGCCATAGAGTTGCCCTCCTAAAAGCAAAGCGGCTCATGCCTGTACATATGACAAGCACAAGCCGCTGAAAATTTTTCGGCAGATTAATTAATCTTTGGACAAATCGGAGCCGTCTTTAAGCCAGCTCATCATGCCGCGCAGTTTTGCACCGACGGTTTCGATTTGGTGTTCGGCGTGAATTCTGCGCTGTGCAAGGAAGTTAGCACGACCAGCCGCACGATTCTCCACGAGCCAATTTCTAGCAAAGGAGCCGTCTTGAATCTCCGCCAAAGCTTTTTCCATAGCCTTGCGGACTTCGGGCGTGATAATCTTCGGACCGGTCGTGTAGTCGCCATATTCGGCGGTGTCGCTGATAGATTTGCGCATCTTCGCCATGCCGCCCTCGTACATCAGGTCGACGATAAGTTTCATTTCGTGGAAAGTTTCAAAGTAGGCAATTTCGGGCTGGTAACCCGCTGCAACCAAAACTTCAAAGCCGCTCTGAATCAGATGAGTGACGCCGCCGCAAAGTACGCACTGTTCGCCGAAAAGGTCGGTCTCGGTTTCTTCCTTGAACGTGGTTTGAAGAACGCCTGCGCGAGTGCCGCCGATTCCGCGAGCATAGGCAAGCGCAATGTCAAAACATTTTCCCGAAGCGTCTTGATAAACCGCGAAGACATCGGGACGCCGCCGCCTTCAACGAAAGTCCTGCGGACGAGATGACCGGG
>JAFXNB010000032.1 GCA_017529935.1 Selenomonadaceae bacterium | reverse complement strand
CGTCGACTTTTACAAAAAATTTTCCGGAGACTAACCGAGCCGCGCCTCCTGCTTAGTCAAAGCCTCTTGCCAAACAGCTTTGAACGGCACGGAATTTTTTTCGGCAAGGCGGCGGCAATCTTCGTATTCGGGCGTTATCGAAACAATTATGCCGTCATACGCGCTGACTTTGCATTGAACGGAGCCAAAACGCGTCGACTTTTACAAAAAATTTTCCGGAGACTAACCGAGCCGCGCCTCCTGTTTTGTCAAAGCCTCTTGCCAAACAGCTTTGAACGGCACGGAATTTTTTTCGGCAAGGCGGCGGCAGTCTTCGTATTCGGGCGTTATCGAAACAATTTTGCCGTCGTACGCGCTGACTTTGCATTGAACTTCTCCAAAACTCGTTTCAACTTTTGCCATCTTGCGCACAGCCTCCACGCGCCGCGCAATTTCTATCACGCGCAAACCAATCGTCGTCGTCTCCTCGAAAATAATTTTTATGCAAAGTTCCCTGTGCTCCGCGTCGACCAAAACGCTCAACATCTGCGCGGGGCGATTTTTTTTCATGTAAATGGGCGTCGTCCACACGTCCAAAGCACCCGCGTTGAAAAGCCGCTCGTAAAGCCAGCCGTAAATTTGCGGATTCATGTCGTCGATATTCGCCTCAAGCTTGAACAAATGTTTTTCGCGTTGCCCGCCGAATTCGCCCAGATAAATTCGCAGGACGTTTGCAATTTCCAAATCCCACGTGCCCGCGCCGTAGCCGATTTTCTCCGCGCTAAAATCTTCGGGCAAGTCCGCGCTGTGTTCAGCCAACGCGTTGACAATCGCCGCGCCTGTCGGAGTCGTCAGCTCCTTTTCCGCGCCGAAGTGATACGTTTTAAATCCTTGCAAAAGTTCGGCGGTGGCGGGAGCCGGCACGGGCATTAAACCATGCGCACACTTGACGAAGCCGCTGCCCGTGTTGATTCGCGAGACGAAAATTTTTTCCACGTCAAGATAGTCAAGGCAAATCGCGCAACCGACAATGTCGACGATAGAATCAACCGCGCCGACTTCGTGGAAGGTAACTTCATCGGCGGCGCGTTGATGAACTTTCCCTTCCGCCGCAGCTATCACGGAAAAAATCGCCAGCGCACGAGTTTTAACCGCCGCGCCCAGCTCCGAATTGTCGATAAATTTTTTTATGTCGCCGAACGTCCTGTGGCTGTGATTTTTAATGTGTTCGTGGCGGTGCAAGTGGCGAATGTTCGGGCGGTCGAGTTCCGAGTCAAAATTTTTCGGGAGCTTCACGTCAACATAAGCCGCGCCAATTCCGTTCTTGCTCACGTTAGAAATTTCCAGTTCAAATTCTCGCGGCAAGTTCAGTTTATCGAGTTCGCCGCGCAAAAATTTTTCGGGCACGCCGAGTTGAATGCACGCGCCGAGAAACATATTGCCGCTTAAGCCCGCCGCGCAGTCCAAATACATTGCCTTCATAAAATTCCTCCCAAATATTTTTTTGCAGTTTAGCAAATGACTGATTGCCTGTCAAAAATCGAGTTCGCTCCAAGAAAAATTTTTATCGACAAGCGGCGCAAAAAAAATCCCCCGGCAACTTGAATCGTTGTCGAGGGAGAATAGCCGTTAGGAAATAAATTTTAATTAATAGAAGCCGGATGGATTTTCGCTGAGGTTGATGTAAATATTTTTCTTCTGCGTGTAGGCGTTCATTATCAGCTTGTGAGTTTCGCGCCCGATGCCCGATTTTTTGTAGCCGCCGAAAGGTGCGCCCGCCGGCAATTCGTTGTAGCAGTTAATCCACATTCTGCCGGTTTCGATAGCGCGAGCAACTCTGAACGCGCGGTTAATGTCTTTAGTCCAGACTGCGCCGCCCAAGCCGTATTCGCTGTCGTTTGCCATTTTAACAACTTCGTCCTCGTCGTGGAATTTGATGACGACGGCGACCGGTCCGAAAATTTCTTCGCAAGCCACGCACATTTTGTTATTGACATCGGCGAGGAGCGTCGGTTGCATGAACGCGCCATTTTCGCCGCCTTCGACGATAGCTTTCGCGCCGCCCGTGATGACTTGTGCGCCTTCCTTCTTGCCGATTTCGACGTATCTCAAAATCTTTTCAAGCTGGCGGTTGTCAATCTGGCTGCCCATTTGCGTATCGGGTTCCCACGGTAGACCGACTTTGACGCTCTCGAATTTGGCTTTAAGCGCGGCGAGGAATTTGTCGTAAATCGTATCCTGCACAAAAATTCTGGAGCCGGCACAGCAGACTTGTCCTTGATTGAAAAGAATGCCCATGCACGCGCCGTCAATCGCCTTGTCGAAGTTGCAATCGTCGAAGTAAATGTTAGCGGACTTGCCGCCGAGTTCCAACGTCGCGGGAATAAGTTTTTTAGCCGCCGCGTCAGCCACGCTGTAGCCGACTTCCGTCGAACCGGTGAACGCGAGCTTGCTGATGTCGGGGTGGTCGAGGAGATATTGACCGGTCTTGCCGCCGCTGCCCGTCACGATATTCAAAACGCCGGGCGGCAATTCCTTTTCGATAAGTTTCATAAGCTCAAGGACGCTCAAGCTTGTCGTGCTGGACGGCTTAAAGACGATGCAATCGCCCGCGCCGATAGCCGGTGCCAATTTCCACGCCGCCATGAGATAGGGGAAATTCCACGGGACAATTTGACCGACGACGCCAATCGGCTCGTTAATAATCAAGCTCAAAGTGTTTTCGTTGATGACGTTCGCGGAGCCTTCCTCCGAACGAATGACGCCCGCGAAGTAGCGGAAATGGTCGCTGCCCATTGGAATATCGACGTTCATGGTTTCGCGAATCGGCTTGCCGTTGTCGAGGGTTTCAATCATTGCAAGGTGATCGCGGTTCGCGTCGATGATGTCGGCGATTTTCAGGAGAATGGTCGCGCGTTCGGCGGTCGAAGTTTTTTTCCATTCGGGGAACGCAGCCCACGCCGCTTTTATTGCGTCGTCAACGTCCTGCTTGCTACCGGCGGCAACTTTGCACATGAACTCACCGTTGGCGGGGTTGTAAACGTCGAACGTCTTGCCGCCCTCGGCGTCGCGCCACTGCCCGCCGATGTAGAGTTGATAGCTGTCTTGCCAAATTTTTTTCGGAGCTGTTGCCATTGAAGAATCCCTCCCAAATAAATTTGCATACATTATACCGCATTGAAGTTATATCCTGTCAAGAAAATATTTTTAGAAATTATTTTTCGGCGAGCTTAGCTTGAATATAGATGGCGCATTCGAGTCTTTTTTTCTGAATTTCACAGCCGACTTCGTAGGGCTGACGAATTTCCCCGTGAAACAAATCGGCGTTGGCATGACAGCCGCCGCTACAGAAAAATTTCGCCCAACAATCGCGGCACTTCGGCTTATTCAGAACGTGCGATTCACGGAAATATTTCAGCCAATGCCGCGCTGATTGATTCACGCCGTCAAAAATATTTCCCAGCCGATATTTTCCGCGCCCAACGAATTGATGACACGGATACAAGTCGCCGTTCTCCGCCACGGCAAAATATTCGTGCCCCGCGCCGCAACCCGACAACCGCTTAGCCACGCAAGGTCCGTTCGATAAGTCAACGTTGAAGTGGAAGAAAAAAAATCCGCGCCCATTTCTCCGCCGCTCAAGGTAAGCCGCCGTCAAGCGGTCGTATTCGGCGCAAATTCTCGGCAAGTCTTCTTCCGTCAAAGCGAGCGGTGAATTTTTTAGGACGACAGGCTCCACGGATAAAATGTCAAAGCCCGCGTCGTGAAGGCTCAAAACGTCCGCCGTGAAGTCCAAATTTTTTTTCGTGTAGGTGCCGCGCAGATAATAATTTTCTCCGCCGCGCTCCTCGATCGTCCGCCGAAAATTTTTCAGCACACGGTCATAACTGCCGCGCCCGCTGATGTCCGGTCTCATGGCGTCGTGAATTTCCTTGCGCCCGTCCAAACTCAGCACCAGCGAAATATTATTCTCGTTCAGCCACGCGGAAATTTTTTCGTCAAGCAAAATGCCGTTCGTCGTCAGCGTCAACTTAAAAATTTTTCCAGTTTCTTTCTCGCGCCGGCGAACGTATTCAGTGACGGCTTTGACTGTGCGGAAATTAATCAGCGGTTCGCCGCCGAAAAAATCAATCTCGCAGTGCTTGCGAATGCCCGAATTTTTTACGATAAAATCGACCGCCGCCCGCCCGACTTCCTCCGACATAACCGCGCGGTGCCCGAAAGAGCCGCCGTCGCCGAAGCAATATTTACAGCGCAGGTTGCAATCTTGCGCGACCATAAGGCAAAGACTTTTCACGACGCCACGCGCCGCAAACGTCAAAGGAACGTCAATCTCCGGTGCAAAAAGTTCGCCCGCGTCAATCAGCTCGTGCAGTTCGCCCAAAATTTCGGCGGTATCGGCGGCGGGATATTTTTTTAAAATTTCCGCGTCGTTGGTGCCGTCGAAGTCGTCTAGGATTTTAAACGTCGCCTCGTCGATTAAATGAACCGCGCCGCTATTCACGTCCAGCAAAATAAAATCGTCGCCCTGCTTAAACTTGTGAATCATTTGATCCCTCCGCCGCAAGAATTTTTTCCAACTGCGCCTTCAATTCGGGAATATCTTCCGTTAAAGTTTTCCACATGTAATTTAAATCAACTCTTTCGTACTCGTGAACGTGAATGTTGCGCAGACCTTTTATTTCGTGCCAAGGAATTTCGGAATGTTGCGCTTTGAAGTCTTCAGAAAGCCGCGTCGTCAGTTCGCCGATTTGCAAAATGCACATGTCGCAAGCGTAGCGAAAAGAAATTTTCGACAAATAAATTTCGTAAGAACCACCAAATTCGCCGATAAAATTTTCAATGTCATTGCAGTAGCCGAGCATTTTTTGAATCACGATTCGATTTACATTACGCTGATTTTTCCTCATAGAGCAACACCTCGTCTTTTTTTATCTCCGCCAAAAATTTTTTGTCCTCAATGCCGGTGCTCACAACGTCGACGTGACAACCCAGCTCGTCCTCCAAAGCATAGACGAATCCGAAATACGAAAGGTAGCCGCGAATTTTTCCGCCGCCGCTGTCGATAATAAGGTCAACGTCGCTTTGGTCGTCCGCCTCGCCGCGTGCATAGCTCCCGAACAGCGACATGCGCCGCACGCCGTATTTTTTTGCAATGGGCACGGTCTTTGCGCGGATAGTTTCAATGTCGTAAATCATTTCAGCCGCTCCTTGGTCAGTTTTCATTGTCAGCTAATCTTAAAAGTTTCAATTCGGGCGGGTCGTCGGGCTTGGGCGGCGCGTGGTGCTTGGCGATAATTTTTGCCTCCTTGAACAGCCCGATTCGCTGAAGTTTTTGCGCGCCCAATTCCGCGTGATTATGATAAACGTAAAGGGCGCGGTTGCCGTTAAGCTCCAGTCGTTCGGCGAATTGCGGTGCAAGGCTCGTTATCAGCACGGCAAAAATTTTTCCTTTAATCGTCAAGTCGCCGGCGCGTCTGCCCGTGTCGTGAAGGAGGGCGCATCGAATCAGAAATTCTTTGTCGACGCCGCGCTTGTCCTCGATAACCAGCCGCTCGACAGTGTAGGCCGTGCGCAAGCTGTGAACTTGGTCGGCGACACTCATCGCGAAAAAAATTTTCTGCTCCTCGGCATTCAAGTGCGCAGAAATATATTTCCCGTCGTCGACGCTCACACGCGCCGTCACTGCCCGAACGAACTGCATAATTCTTTTTAAAACACTCATGCTAAATAAATTAACTCCATACAATCTTTTACTACACAAAATTTTTCCGCGTCGGATTTACTTTGCGGCGCGCCGGAAACTTCGACGACTTTGCCCGCCGCTCGAAGTTTAGCCGCTTCTTTTATCGCCGCCTCCTCGAAGCCCGCCGCGTAGCTTAAATAAAAATCTTTTCTCCGCGAATTTTCTTCGACGCCCTGAAATTTTCTTGCGTCCAAAACGCGTTCGATACCCAGCGCAAAACCCGTAGCCGCACGCGCCGCGCCAAAGTCTTTGAGCATGTTGTCGTATCTGCCGCCGCCCGCCAAAGAGTAGCCAACGCCCGGCGCGTACGCCTCGAAGACCATGCCCGTATAATATTCAAAGTCGCGAATCAAGCCTAAATCGAACGTAATTTTATCCGCCACGCCGTAAATTTCAAGTAGCCGATAAATTTCCGTCAAGTTCTCCAGAGCTTTGCGGGAACGAGCATTGTCGGCGAGTGATTGCGCCGCCGTCAAAATTTCTGCGCCACCTTGAAGCGTCGGAATTTTTTTCAACGTGTCGTCAATGTCCAAATTATTCAACGCAACAATATCGTGGCGTTCGATTGCCGATTTGATTTGCGCTTGAATGTCCGCCGATAAATTTTCCATGAGACCGCCCGCGAATTCGACTTGCCCCAAACAAATTTTAAAATCTTCAAGCCCCGCGACGTTCAAAGCCTGCGCGGCAAGGGCGATAATTTCCGCGTCGGCGAAAGTGCTTTCCACGCCCAAAAGTTCGACGCCCGCTTGATAGAATTCGCATTGGCGACCGGGCTGATTCGTGCGGAAGCGGAAGACGTTCGTCAAGTAGGAAAGCTTGAGCGGCAGCGGCGAATCTTTTAATCTGCTGACTGCCAGCCGCGCTATCGGCGTGGTCATTTCGTGGCGCAGTGCCAGCGTCCGATTGAGTCCGTCGAACATTTTAAAAAGGTGCGGTTCGATTATCCGCCCGCCCGAAGTCGTCAGCGTCTCCAAGTATTCCATCGTCGGCGTTACGACTTCTTCATAGCCGAAGCTCGCGAACAGCCCGAAAATTTTTTGCTCGACTGCGCGTTTAGTTGCCGCTTCGTTCGGCAGAAAATCCCGCGTGCCGTAAGGTGTCTCTAAAAGTCCAGTCATAAAAAAACCTCCTGTTACTTTCCCGATTGGGCAAAAAATTCCCGGCAGTCAATCGACCGTCGGGATTAAAAATTTTTGCGATAATTTATTTGACGGGCACGCAGTGTTTGTCGTTGATGTCAGCAACTTTCTTGACGCGGCGGCGATATTTTTCTGCAGTCAGCGGTTCGGTCTTGAGCCAAGTTTTGACGATTTCCATAGCGATAGCCGAGCCGATAATTTTTCCGCCTATGCAAAGGACGTTGGAGTCGGTGTGTTCGCGGGAAAGTTGCGCGCAGAACGGGTCTTGACAGACTGCCGCGTAAATGCCGTAGATTTTATTGGCGATAAGTGCCGAGCCGTAGCCCACGCCGTCAACGAAAATTCCGCGGTCGCATTCGCCCTTAGCCACCGCCAACGCCGCCGGATAGACGAAATCGGACAAGTCGCAAGCTCCCTCGTCGTAGGTGCCGAAGTCTTTTACCTCGTGCCCCTGCTCTTCGAGATAGGCTTTGATTTGATTTTTGAGCGCGGTGCCAGCGTGGTCGTTCGCCATTGCAATTTTCATGATAACTCCTCCTCAAACATTTTGGATAGTTTATCACGCTTAGACAAAAAAATAAAGCTCGAAAAATTTTCAAGCTTCGGCGAGCTGAATTTTCGCCGCGCGGATTTATTTCTTAACGAATTTGTTCTTGCTGTTAATCTGATAGAGGTCGCTATTGATGTTGAAAGAGTCGCCGGATTTAACGCCGTCGAAGACAACAGCTCCGCCGCCGTCAATCAAGAGTGTCAATTTGTTGTTGCTGAAAGAGGATTTAGTAAAGGAGCCGCCCTCCGAGCCGTCAGCTTTGAGAATTTGGAGCATATCGCCCGAATTGTAATCCATAATCTTATCAGTGCCTTCGTTGGGTTTGTAAATAAAGATGTCGTCGCCCTCGCCACCGTAAAGCGTATCATTTCCGGTTCCGCCCCAGAGAGTGTCCTTACCTACACCGCCATAGAGTTTGTCTTTTTGTGAACCGCCGCTGAGTGAATCGTTTCCTTTGCCGCCTTCGAGCGTATCATTACCCGCGCCGCCGTCCAAAGAATCATTATTTGCACCGCCATAGAGTTTATCATTGCCCGCGCCGCCCCAAAGAGTATCATTACCTGCGCTACCGAGTATAGAATCGTTGTTCTCGTCGCCGTAGAGTTTATCATTGCCCTTGCCACCCACGAGCGTATCATTGCCTTTGCCGCCGTAAATTGTATCGGCTTTGTCGTGTCCGATAAGTTTATCCTTGCCGCCCTCGCCGTAAAGAACATAATGAGTTGTCGCGGGCTTTATCGTGTCGTAAATCACTTCATCTTTTGACGAACCGAAGATTGAACAAATCAATTCGCCACTTTTATTTTTATTGTAAGCTCGCGTCGTCAAAGTACCGTCGGCATTTTTAATATTAAAGTTCTTATTCACAGCATTAGCCAAATTTATTGAGCCGTCACCAATTTTAAGCAGAACATTTTTATCGTTGACTTGAACTTCATCAATAAGGACAGATTTAAGTTTCAATGTATCTTCGCCGGAAATATCTTTAATGGTGTCATTGCCTTCGCCCTTGCCGTAAACGAAAATATCCGCTTCTTTGCCGCCGACGAGGGTATCGTCGCCCTTGTCGCCGTAAAGCGTATCTTTACCCGCGCCGCCGTTCAAAGAGTCGTTATTGTCGCCGCCGTAGAGTTTATCATTGCCCGTGCCTCCGGAGAGAGTGTCATTGCCTTTAGCACCCATTAAAGAATCGTTATTATCGTCGCCATAAAGTTTATCATTGCCCTTGCCGCCAACTAGCGTATCATTTCCTTTGCCGCCTTGAAGATTATCGGCTTTGTCGTGCCCTATAAGTTTATCCTTGCCGTCTTTGCCATAAAAATGATAATGAGTAGTCGCGGGCTTTATCGTGTCGTAAATTACTTCATCCTTAGCCGTGCCGAAAATAAAGCAAGTCAATTCGCCCTCGTGCGTGTAGTTATCGTAAGAGCGCGTCGTCAAAGTGCCGTCTGCCTCTTTAAGATTAATTACTCTGCCATTGTGGTTGACTAATTTTATTGAGCCTTTGTCGAATTTTAGAATGACATCTTGACCGCTGACTTTAACCTCGTTAATGAAGACAGAACTAAGCTGCAAGGTATCTCCGGCGTCAAGCCCCTCGATAGTGTCGTTGCCGCCGTTTTTGCCGTAAATAATTGTAGTTTCGTCTCCGTTTAAAACGATTTTATCGTTGCCGGTGCCGCTGTTTATCGTCACGTTGTCGCCGTAATTTTCAATAGTGTCTTTGTCCGCGCCGGCGTCAATCGTGACTTTATCGCCTCTGTTGTGGATTCTGTCATCGCCTTTGCCGCCTTTTATCGTGACGTTTTTGCCAAATTTGTGGTCGTATGCGGTATTCCACATGTCAGAATAATTATTGGCAATGTAATCGCCCGCGTCGCCGCCGTCAATGTAAGTTTTATTGCCGCAATTATAAATGATGTCCGCGCCCGCGCCGGCATAAATCGTATTATTGCTACCGCCGCTCGGAATATCATCATAAATAACTCCCACAAACGTCGTAATTACCTTAGGCTCCATATTACCCGAATAAACTGTATCATCGCCGCCGTTGCCGTAGACAAGATTTTTTCCCAAGTCGCACTTAATGACATCATTTGCATCGCCGCCGCATAAAGTATTTTTCCCTCTGCCGCCGTCTAATGTTGAATCTTTATCGTTGGCATAAATTTTATCGTTGCCGCCCTCGCCGAAGAAAGCCGCTTTATTGACGACGCCGATTATCGGATCTTTAGGAGCGGCGGAACCCGGCGCAATGATATAAGACTGCCGCTTAATTCCGACGTTATCTTGTAAAGTGTCAGCACTTGCCGAACCGAAAATTGAACAGACGACCGCGCCGCTGGAATCCGTGCCATAAGCCCGCGTTGTCGTGTATCCGCTTGCCTCGCGCAGTTTAAATTTCTTTCCTACTGCGTCGACAAGTTTAATTGAACCGTCGCCGACTTTTACAATAACATCTTTATTGTCAATCGCAACTTCCTTGACGAGACCTTCTTTAATATGAAGCGTGGATAAAAAATCATTGTCCGTCGCCTCATTAAGTGAGGAGCTAAGCTTGCTGTCCATTGCAAAACGATAAATTACATCATTGCCTTCGCCCTCTGAGTATTCAAAGACACGTTTAGAAAAGCCGTCGCCGACAATGGTATCATCGCCCGCGCCGCCGGCTACTGTGCTCGTCTTGGAAAGGATATTTATATTGGAAACAAAATTATACAAATCTACTGCCGAGAAAATTTTTGATGCATAATTCAAGACCTTAAGAGCAGAGCCAAAAAAAGCTTTTCTCGTTTCGTTTTTAACATAAACCTCGTTAAGAAGTTCGGCACCGGAAAGAGCACCGCCTTGTAATGCGCTTACATAATTTTCCAGATTAGGGAAGCGAGTAAAAATGCTGATAAGAGACCAAGCAATATGCGACAAGCCTTGATTGCTCACTTTATCGAGTTCGTCTGCCGAAATTCTACTTACGGCGATATAATCTTTGCCCGCGCCACCGGAAATTGAACTTTGCACATCATGGCAAGCAATAATCGTGTCGGCGTCCGCTCCCGCGTCAATCGTAACGTTAGAGCCTTCGTCACTGTAAATATAATCGCCAATTTTACGTGAAGTTTTGCCGTCGTCGCCTTGAAGATAAATATTGCTCCCGTAATTTTCGATAATATCGCCGTCGTCGCCACCGTAGACGCTTACTGAATCTCCGGTATTTCTTATATAATCATGTCCTGCTTTGCTCTCGATTGAGGCTTTGTTACCCGCATTAAAAATTACATCTACTACTTCCGCATTATCTCCGCCGATTATCGTGATATTTTTCCAATCACTTCCGACGCTTACTAAATTTTTTCCAATGCCCGTGTCGATTGTCATTCCGGAGCCTTTGCCGGTTGCGAAAATTGAATCGTTATGCTTACCTGTCGTGACAGAAATATTATTGCCGCCGTCAAGACTTACAATATTTTCGCCGTCGCCCGCGCCGATTGTAAGATTAGAACCGGAACCAACTGCATAAATCGAATCATTATCTGCGCCCGCCTTGACAGAAATATTATTGCCGCCGTCAAGACTTATTTGATTATCACCGTCGCCGGCGTCGATTGTCACGTTGGAGCCTTTGTGCTCCGCGTTGGAGTATCTGCTGTCAATGGTGTCATTGCCCGCGCCCGCTAAAATTGTAACTTTTGAGCTTTCGTTGTAGAAATAATCGCCCGTATCGTCCTCCGTCGCGTTTATGCTGACGGAGTTACCCGCGTTGTAGATAGAATCGTTGCCTGTGCCAGCATTTATCGTGACGGAAGAATTATTGTTGCCAATGTGGTCGTCGCCGTCGCCTGCGTTTATGGTAACTTTCTTGCCGAAATTATAAATGGAATCATTGCCAGTGCCCGTCTTAACAGAAATATTATTGCCGCCGTCAAGACTTATGTGGTTATTGCCGTCGCCAGCGTCAATCGTGACTTTGGAGCCTTTGTTGGTGATAAAATCCATGCCCGCGCCTGTGAAAATTTCAACCGAGTCGCCGCCGTTATAAATAGAATCGTTGCCCGTGCCGCTTTTGATTGTGACTTCCGAACCACCGCTATTGATTGTGTTATTGTCGTCGCCCGCCTCAATTGTCACGGACGCGCCCCAGTTGATAATGTTATCTTCACCCGTGTCAGCATAGATTGAAACGTTGGAGCCATTGTTGTCAATGTAATCGTTGTCCGCGCCGCTGTCTATGGTCGTATCGGATTCATGGTTGATAATGGTATCGTCGCCCGCCCCGCTATTAACTATTACCTCGTTACCGTCAGTGTCTATGCTGTCGTTGTCTTTGCCCACAGTAATTTTAACGTTATTGCCTGCATTATTTACTGTATTATTGCCATCTCCGGCATCTATTGTTACAAAAGAGGCGAGATAGTTAAATATGTAGTCGTTATCTTTGCCCGAAACGATTGTTACAGATTCACCGTCGTTATAAATGTCGTTGTTGCCGTCGCCGGCATAAATTTCGGAGTTTGCGCCGCCATTATTTAAACTGTTAGCTTGGCTGTTGCCGTAAATTGTTGAACCAATTCCACGTGGGTCGTTGTGAGTGAAAATAGCATTGCCGCAATAAACGACAGCATTTGTTCCCCAGTTGACCAGCCAGTAGCCTGCAACGCCTGTAGCTGTCGCGCCGGGCAGAGTATTAAAGTAAAAATAGCCGGGACGATCGCCCCATTTTGTAAATCCCGGATCCATGAATCGCTGGAGATCAAATTTAAAATTGTTCATTAAAATTCACTCCTTCCGCCTAAAATTTTTACAAAAAAAATCGCCGATAATTGACGAGCGAAAAATTTCTGACGAATTTATTTGACGGGCACGCAGTGTTTGTTGTTGATGTCAGCAACTTTCTTGACGCGGCGGCGATATTTTTCTGCAGTCAAAGGTTCGGTCTTGAGCCAAGTTTTAACGATTTCCATGGCGATAGCCGAGCCGATAATTTTTCCTCCTATGCAAAGGACGTTGGAGTCGGTGTGTTCGCGGGAAAGTTGCGCGCAGAACGGGTCTTGGCAGACAGCCGCGTAAATGCCGTAGATTTTGTTGGCGATAAGTGCCGAGCCGTAGCCCACGCCGTCAACGAAAATTCCGCGGTCGCATTCGCCCTTAGCAACCGCCAACGCCGCCGGATAGACGAAATCGGACAGGTCGCAGCCTTCCTCGTCGTAGGTGCCGAAGTCTTTTACCTCGTGCCCCTGCTCTTCAAGATAAGCTTTAATCTGATTTTTGAGCGCGGTGCCGGCGTGGTCGTTCGCCATTGCAATTTTTATGATAACTCCTCCTCAAATATTTTGTACAGTTTATCACGCCGCAAACAAAAAATAAAGCCCGAAAAATTTCTTCAGGCTTCATCTTTCGTTCGATATGAAATTTTATCAGAACTGTGCCCGCCGTGCAGGACGATGTTTGCTGAAACAATCGCGACAATAAACGGGGCGATCGTTTCTCGGCTCGAACGGGACTTCCGTTTCCTTGCCGCATTCCGCGCAAATCACGGTGAACATCTGCCGCTGTTCGCCGCCGTCGCGGTGGCGTTTGCGTTTGTCGCGGCAATCACGGCAACGCACAGGCTCGTTTTCGAAGCCGCGCTCTTGATAGAATTCCTGTTCGCCTGCGCTGAAAATAAATTCTTTTCCGCAGTCCTTGCACACGAGTGTTTTGTCTTCAAAAGCCATTAAAAAAATCTCCTTACAACACACAAAAATTCTTCACGTTCGACAGGGGACGTTGCCCGCAACCGATACGCGCAGATTATATCATGCTTTACAAAAAAAGCAAGCTAAAAGAGACACGCCGCGCGACGTGCCTCTGAAATTTCGATTGGAGCGGGCAATGGGAATCGAACCCACCTCTAAAGCTTGGGAAGCTCTCATTCTACCGATGAACTATGCCCGCCTACTTTTAAAAAGTAGCAAACAGCGTGCGCGATGAAACGTTGCGAAAATTTAAACGTTATCGCCGCGTTCATGCCTAACAAACTTACCGCAACATATTTAAAACGTTTGACTGATTGAGATTGAACATTTTCATTCCGAAAAGTGCCAGCTGCTCCAAAGTCTGTTCGCTGCGGAGATTTGTGATTTGCTTGGCGATGTCTGCGTCGTTAGAATTGGACAACGCCGCGAGCTGATTCTCCTCCATTGTCGCGTAATTTGCCTCTTGGAACTCCAGCCGCTGAAGCAACGCGCCTTGAGTTGTCGCCTCGTCGAGTGATGCCTCAAACGAAAGCCCGCCGTCAAGAACTTCGCGCATTTCGCCATCAAGATTCTTAACGTACTCCAGCACGCCGCTAACGGTCTTCAAAGAACTTTCAGCCCCTTCGACTGTCGTCGCGTCGATTGTAACATTACCTTGCGAGTCCGTCAAGCCCAAAGCTTGCGTGCGCAGGTCGCCGAGTTCGAGATTGCGGTAGCCGTCAATGCCCGCCACCGTCAAAGCCTCTCGCGAGCCGTCAAGCAGATTCATGCCGTTGTATTGAACGTAAGCGTTGGCGTCGATTTGCGAGATAAGCTGATTAATTTCCTGCTGAATCGCCTGGCGGTCAAGGTTAGCGTTCGAGTCGTTAGCGGCGTTAATGAGGCGCGCCTGAATATTCGTCAAGCCCTCAATCGTGTTTTTCGTCGCGCCCTCGGCAACTTTAATCATCGAAGCCATATTCTGCGTGTTTTGAACTGACTGCGACGTAGCTCCGATATTGCTCGTCAGGCGTGCGCCTATCGCGTATTCGGACGCCCCGTAAGCCGCTCTCGGATAATTGGAGCCGGTAGAAATTTTCTGCATCGTGTCATGCTTGGCAGTGCTGATTCGGTTGTAGTTGTTTATGTAGGAATTGACGCCGCCCAATGTCATGCTAGCCATTTTGTGTCACCCTTTCCTCTTCCTTGAATCGAAAAAATCCGTACAAACTCTGTGCAAAGAATAGCATAAATTTTTCGGCGATACAAGGATTTTTGGCTGAAAACGAAATTTTTTTCCGGCGGATTATCCCAGAAATTTATCGTTGCATGAAAAATCCCTGCGTGATAAAATCATTTCAAAAATTAAAGGTGGTAGGAGCAATGGTTCACATAGTCGGAGCGGGACCGGGCGACCCCGATTTAATCACCGTTAAAGGAAAGCGGCTCCTCAGCGAGGCGGATGTTGTGATTTACGCGGGCTCACTCGTCAACGAAGAAATTTTGAATTTTTGCAAGCCCGAAGCAGAAATTTACAACTCCGCGCAGATGATGCTTGAAGAAATTCTGCACGTCATCACACTGGCGGAAAAGGCGGGCAAAACGACAGTGCGCTTGCACACGGGCGACCCGTCGATTTACGGCGCGACGCAGGAGCAAATGGACGCCATGACGGAGCGCGGCATTGAATTCGACGTGACGCCCGGCGTGAGTTCATTTTTGGCGGCGGCGGCAGCCCTCAAGCGGGAATACACGGTGCCCGGCATAACGCAAACCGTCATGATCACTCGGCGCGGAGGACGCACGCCCGTGCCCGATTCAGAGTCCTTAAAAAAATTGGCGCAACATCAAACGACGCTGTGCATATTTTTATCAGTCAGCCTTTTGCCCGAAATCAAGCAAGACCTTATGAGCGCGGGCTTCAAATCGTCGACGCCCGTCGCTGTAGTTTACAAAGCGTCTTGGCCCGGCGAAGAAAAAATTATTCAAGGGCGGCTCGATACGATTGTTCAGCAAGTCAGCGAGGCTAACATTGACCGCACGGCAATGATTATCGTCGGGCAGTGTTTGAACGCCAAAACTCAGCAGAAATCCAATCTTTATTCTCCAAAATTCAGTCACATGTTCAGGCAGGCGAGATTTTAAATTGAGAACAGCAATTATTTCATTAACGACAAAAGGCACGCAACTTGCCGAGAAAATTGCGGAAAAAGTCGGCGGGCAAATCTTCGCTAAGGGAAGAAACTTCACGAAGCTTGCCGATTTGGTTGCGGAAATTTTTGGCAAGTTCGACGGAATGATTTTTATCTGCGCGGCAGGTATCGCCGTGCGAATGATCGCGTCGCACATAACCAGCAAGCTCAGCGACCCGGCGGTTTTAGTTATCGACGAACGCGGGCAAAATGTCATCAGCCTTTTGAGCGGGCACGTCGGGCGGGCAAATGAATTGACGGTCGAAATTGCCAAAGCCATCAACGCCAATCCGGTGATAACAACTGCCACCGACGTTGCGGGACAATTTTCCGTTGACGCCGTCGCCTCCAAGCTCGGACTTGTCCCCGAACCCAAAGAGGCGATTAAGGTGATTAATACGGCGATTCTGCGCGGCGAAGATGTTTACGTGCAGGCGGGCGACGTTCGGCTGAATTTAATTCCGCAAAATTTGGTAGCAGGCGTCGGTTGCCGGCGCGGAACTTCGTCGCTGAAAATTTTCGAGGCGATTCAACGGGCTTGCGCAATGATTCACCAGCCGATAGAGCGCGTAAAACTTTTGGCGAGTGCCGACGCAAAAAAGGACGAGACGGGACTTTTATCGTTGGCGGAAGTCATGGGGCTTGAGATAAAATTTTTCTCCGCCGCCGAACTGCAAAAGAAAATCGACGAATACAAGCTCGGCGAATCAAAATTTGTCACGCGGTCAATCGGCGTTGGCAATGTCTGCGAGGCGGCGGCTCTCTGTTGCGTGGAAAATGCCCGCTTCGCCCTGCCGAAAACTTCTTTTAAAGGCGTGACGGTTGCGCTACTGTGGGAAAAATAATTCTGGAGGTTGATAGAGTGTTAAAGAAAATTTTATTGGCGGTAATAATTATCGGTGTAGCGGCGGTGGCAATCTTAGGCTACGGCACCTACAAAGTCGCGGACGAAACTTTAAAAGAGCAGGAGCCAAAACTCCGTCACTACATTCAGCTCGACGAGGCCGCGCAAAACAAATACCTAGTGGAAAACATCGACGAACTTTTGACGAAGGTCGACCTTGACAATGACGGCAAGCCCGAAAAGAAAGAACAAATCGCCAAGCTCAAAAAGTTGAACACGCAACCCGAAATTCAAAGTGCGCTCATTGACCTCGGTCGCTCGTTCATGGCGGTGGGCATCACGGTCTCCGATCCGATTGTCAAAGACTTGAGCGCGGACGACAAAGCTAAATATCAAAAGGAAGCCGACGAGTTCAAGGCGCGCGCCCAAAAATATTCCGAACTCGTAGAGGCGGCCGACCCGTCATTCAAAAACTAAAAAATTTTTTATCGTTTAATCAGCGACGGCATGACGATTGCCAGCAAAACTAAAATTATCCCGAACGATTCAATCAATCCGAACGCCGTCCCGAAAATTATCCAACTGATTATCACGGAGGCGGCGGGTTCAGTCGTTGCGGTTATCGAGGCTTGCTCCGGTGTCAAAAATTTCAAGCCCGCGTTGAAACTCAAAAATGCCGCGACCGTCCCGAAAATTATTATCCAGCTCACGTCGAATAAAACGTCCGGCGCAAGGAACGGCAACCAATTTTTTTCCTCAATCAGCGCGAACGTCGACAGCCCGCCGATAAACATTCCAACGCCCGTCAAAAAGTACGGGTCAATTTTTTTTGCGAACAAATGTTTCGGGAAAATCGCGCTGAAAGCAAACGCCGCGCCGCTCAACAAAGACCACACAACGCAACTAATCGGCACGAGTAATTTTGTCGGATTGCCGCCCGTCACGAGCAAAAACACGCCGCTCATCGCCAAAATCACCGCGATAACTTCGCCGAGCTTGGGCAGCCGTTTATGGTAAAATGATTCCCACATGACGACCATTGCCGGGCAAGCGTAGGTTATGACGGTCGTTGCCGCCGCGCCGCCGATTGAAATCGCTTGAAAGTACGTGAACTGCATGAACATCACGCCGATTGCGCCGTAGATTATCACGTCGAGCCAAAGCCGCAGACGGCGATTTAAAATTCCGAGCGACAGCCAAAATTTTTTCCGCCGCGCCGCGATTAAAATTAGAAGCGCGCCCGCCGTGCACATGCGGATATTCGTCAGCTCCATTGCGGATTTCTCCGAGTGCAAGAAAAAATCTTGAACCGCAACGCCCGACGACGCCCAAAAAATTCCCGCCGCTCCGACAAAAATTAATGCTAAACTTCTGCTCAAAATTTTCACCTACTTAATAAATCGCGGCTTGAGAATCAGCGTCACGAAATAAATCGTCGCCGCGAAGACCACGATTGTTGCGCCCGCCGCCGAATTTATTTCATACGCCGTAATTAAGCCCGCCAAGCCCGAACTCAACGCGATTAACACGCTCAAGAAATGATAGCTTTTAACGGAATTGGTGACGTTGCGAGCCGCCGCCGCCGGCAAAACTAACAGCGCGTTGATTATTAAAATTCCTACCCACTGAATGCTGAGCGCGACGACGACCGCCAATAGCACCGCGAAAATTGATTCGACGAGCTGAGTTTTTATCCCGCGACTTCGCGCCAGCGTCTGATTCACCGACAAAATCAGCAGCCGATTGAACAATATCGCCCACGCCGCCACCACTATTAAAAATATCGCCGCCAAAGAAATTAAATCTTCCCGCGTGATGCTCAAAAGGTCTCCTATCAAAAATCGCGAAAATTTATTGAACTGCCCGCCCGCCGACATTATCATCAAACCGAGCGCGATTGCCGTCGAGCTGAATACGCCGATAACCGTGTCCGCGCCCGCGTGCGACCTGTTTTTTATGTATGTTATCAACAGCGCGAAGATTATCGAGAAGCCGAGCAAGCCGACAATTTCCGAGCCGACGCCGATTAATGCGCCGATTGCAATTCCCGTGAACGCGCCATGACCGAGCGAATCCGAGAAAAATGCCATGCGATTCGACACGACCATTGTTGATAGCAATCCGAAAAGCGGCGTCACCAAAACTACCGCGACCAATGCGTTGCGCATGAATTCGTATTCAAACAAAGTTAATCAGTCCCGTTTCTTTTAAGAGTAACCGCGCAGATTGTATCAAGTTTAAAAATCTTTGCAAGGAGGAAGTCATGAAGAAAATTTTGTTAGCCGCCTTTGCGCTGGCGTTTCTATTTTTTATCACGAGCACGCCGAAAATTTTTATCGGTACGGAGCAGGAAACCATTGCCGTTGTTGCCGCTGAAGAAAATTTGCCGCTCACGATTGAATTTATCCATTCCGTGCAGAAAACGCCCGTCGTTGAGGAGCTGGAGTTTCGCGGCGGCGAATTTGTTTTGCTCCGCACGAAATATAAATCTCAAGGCGTGGGTTTGCCCTTCGACGCCGGCGACGGGAAATTTTATCGTGACGGCGAATGGTTTATCTTCGACGACATGAACCGCCACTTTGAAAATTTGGAGTTGCGCACGGGCAAGGGCACGCGTTTAAAAATTATTTTGAACGGGCGCGAACATGAGCTTTACAAAAAATTTCCGATTGGCACAAAAATTTTTGTTAGAACGTTTTGATTGTGATAAAATCTCCGCGAAGGAGGTTTTTTTATGAATCGACGTGAATTTATCAAGGGGGCGATTGTCTTGACGGTTGCGGCTTACGTTTCTCCGACGATTGTATTCGGCGCGGAAAATTTGCGGTGGTGGCAGAAGAAGCCCGTTTACCAAATTTATCCGAAAAGTTTTCTCGACACGACCGGCTCTGGCACCGGCGACCTGCGCGGCGTCACGCGGAAATTGGACTACATAAAAAGTTTGGGCGTCGGCGCGATTTGGTTGACGCCGTTTTACGAATCGCCGATGATTGATAACGGCTACGACATCGCCAACTACACGGCGATTGACCCGCGCTTCGGCACGATGGCTGATTTCGAGGAACTTGTTGCCGAGGCGAAGGCGCGCGACATTAAAATCATCGTGGACTTGGTCTTCAATCACTCGTCCGATAAGCACCCGTGGTTTATCGAATCCAAAAGTAGCCGCGACAATCCCAAAGCCGATTGGTACATTTGGCGCGACGAAAAAACTAATTGGCGCGGGATTTTCGGCGGGAGCGCGTGGCAGTGGTGCGAGGAGCGCGGGCAATATTATCTGCACACGTTCGCGACGGCTCAGCCGGATTTGAATTGGGAAAATCCCGCCGTTCGGCAAGCACTCTACGACGCGGCAAATTTCTGGCTTGACAAGGGCGCGGGCGGCTTCAGAATCGACGCGATTGTCTACATCAAAAAGCCCGCAAAATTTTTGGACGGCACGCCCGACGCGCCCGACGGCACTTGCGCGGTGCACAACATGATTGCCAACACCGACGGCATTTTGGATTTCCTGCGCGAGTTCAAGCGCGAAGTTTTCGACGGCAAAGATATTTTCACGGTCGCGGAGGCAAACAGCGTCAAGCCCGAAGAGTTGCCCGCGTGGGTCGGCTCGCGCGGAATTTTTAACACTTTGTTTGAATTTAGCCACGTCAACATAATGTTCAAGAACGGCGACGAAGTTTGGCACCACTCGCACCCGATTAGATTGAGCGAATTTAAAAAAACTTTGAGCGACAGCCAAGCCGCCACGCGCGACAGCTGGTATCCGATTTATTTTGAGAATCACGACAGGGCGCGTTCGGTCAATATTTATTTTCCGTCGAGTGCTGATAAAAAGTTGGCGGCGAAAGCTTTGGCGACGATTTTATTTACTCTGCGCGGCACGCCGTTTATTTATCAGGGCGAGGAGCTGGGCTACGAGAACGCGGCTTTTAAATCAATCGACGACTACGACGACATTTCTTCGCGCGGACAGTACAATTTGGCGCGTGCGGACGGTTTGAGCGACAAAGAGGCAATGCGTTTCGTGCAAAAGTTCAGCCGCGACAATGCGCGTACGCCTATGCAGTGGGATTCGTCGAAAAACGCGGGCTTCACGAGCGGAAAACCGTGGCTTCCCGTTCACGACGATTTTAAAACTTGCAACGTTTCAATCGAGGAGCGCGACGGCGATTCTGTTCTGAATTTTTATCGGCGATTGAGTGCGCTTAGGAATTCGAGCGACGTTTTAATCAGCGGCGACTACGCAGAACTTTATCCGAACAACGAGGAGCTTTACATCTACACGCGGACGCTTGGCGGGAAAAAAATTATCGTCGCGGTGAACTTCACGACGCACGACGTAAAATTGCCCGCGAAGATTTTCGACGGCATGAAAAAAATTTTGGGCAACTACGCGGACGAGAAAAATTATTTGCGGGCGACGGAGGCGGTAATCTATGGCAATTAAGGTAGCGGCGAGCGATTTTGACGGAACGATATTTCGCGAGCAGAAAATTTCGGCGGAAGATTGGTCAGCGGTAGAAAATTGGCGGGCGGCGGGAAATAAATTCGGAATCGTGACGGGGCGGGCGTATATCATGCTGACGCCGCACTTGCACGAATTCAATTTGGCGATAGACTTTGCGATTTGCGAGAACGGCGCGATAATTCACGACAGCGACGGGCGAATAATTTTTGAAACGGAGTTGCCGAAAAAAATTTTGTTGGAGATAATGAATGAGCCGTTTGCGCAGAAAAGTTTGCATTTTGCGTTCGAGGCGGCGGATAAAATTTTTTGTGCGAACGTCAAGGAAAATTCCTGGGTGATTCGCGAAAGCAATCGCTGGAATTTCCCGCTTGAAATCGTCGACGCCGCGCAGATTGAAACGCTCCCGAAGATAAATCAGCTGGCTCTCGACTTCAAAAGCCCCGACGAGGCGCAGGCGGCTGCGGAAATGCTGAATAAAACATTCGGCGACGTGATTTTTGCGCAAAAAAATACTCACAGCGTCGACATTGTGACGGCGGGCATGAATAAGGCGCGCGGCGTGGAAAATTTATTGCGCATTCGCGATTGGCGCGGCGAAGTTTTCGTTATCGGCGACGAATCGAACGATTTGCCGATGATAAAACATTTTGGCGGCTACACGGTCGCCACGGCAAAAGATTTCGTCAAGCGCGAGGCGTCGGAGGTTTTTGATTCGGTCGGCGCGATGCTTAAACATTTTGGAAAAAATCCTTGACAAAGTTTTATTAAGCCGCTATAATGCGCCTTGTGTTAGTCAAGCGACTGATACAGGCGGACATAGCTCATCTGGTAGAGCGCAACCTTGCCAAGGTTGAGGTAGCGAGTTCGAGCCTCGTTG
>JAFXNB010000031.1 GCA_017529935.1 Selenomonadaceae bacterium | reverse complement strand
GTCGCGCTTGTGCTTGGGCAGGATTATCGAGTCGAAGGAGGCTTGACGATCACGGGGCATCTCAATCGCTGTCTCGCCCATTGAGGTCTTGATAGTCTTGTCGAAGTAGCCGTTACGCCGGTTTGTCGTCTCTTTTTCCTCGCGCGAATTTGGTTCGTAGCCAAGATGACTTTCCATTTCACCATTAAGCATAGCCTCAAACATTGGTTCGAAGACTTCTTTAAGCGCAGCCGTCAAAGGTGACAGACCGGCGAATGCTAAAATTTTGTCGGGCGAAGACCTGGAATTGATTCAAGCGGCGAATGAAGCTCCTGCATGTAGTTTTCTATCCGTTCTTCAATTTTGGCAATTTCTTCGTCCAAAATGTGAATAAGGTTGATGGTGTGACGAAGCTTTAAAACTTTGGCAGAGACGTAAACATCAACAGACTTGCGTGCCAGGTTACGAATTTCCTTAGCCTTATCTTTGTCAATTTTTCCGCGAGAGGTGCTCTCTAAAAGATTAAGCAGCCAATGATGACGAGGCGTGAGAGCGACTGCTTAAGTTTAGAACGCTGGCTGATTTTATCGGCGCGATATCGGGTGAGCGATTTTAACTCCTCATGGCTTCGACCTTATCGGTTTTGGTTTTGCGCAGAGAAAGACTTTTACGAAATAGGTTAGTAATGCCCTGTGGCTTCGAGTCCGACTCTTATCTGGGAATCGTTGCAGCTTAAAAAAATCCTTTCAAAACATTTTGATGTTGCGCCCACAAAACTCTTTGCCCTGAATCCTCGTGCGACATAAATTGCGGTATCTGACTTATTAGCAGTTAATCGAAGAGCTGTGGTCAGAATCTTAAAAAAGCCATCTTGTGACAGGAGGAATACACTAATACACAACACCTTTTTAAGTATATCACGTCCTTTTTGGACGCTAATAACTACCATTCATTATACGAGGAGGTGTAAAACATGGACACCGATAATTTCGTGGATATCGATATTTCCGATTAATGCCCAGTAAGAAATTTTGAGAGCGGCACACTCTCTTTTCTTACTCCAAAAGGCATTTTGACCTTTGCCATCATTAGGGGGAATTCCTTTTGAAAGGTATCGACGTTTCCATTTATAATGGCTTCATTGATTGGCGCAGTTTAGGTTGTCCGATTTGGAACGCGCAATGGGGCAAGCGCGACGACCTGCGCGGCTTCCTCTGGCAGTTCACCGACCGCCTTAAAATCGCCAACAGTTTCTTCGACGGTAATATTTTGTACGATTGAAAAAAACCCCTTCCTTTTCGGAGGGGGCTTTTTAGGTTGTGGCGGTTTGCGCCTAGCAAATTATTTGACGTTTAAACTCCGCGTGGAGTGTATTTTTGTGATAAAGCCTCGCCGTTTTCGCCGTAAAGCTGAATAGATTTATCCGCGCCGCCTTTTATGACAAGTTTGCTGTTGCCGATTGCGAAGGTGACATCGCCATTTGCCGCAGTGGGGGAGCAAATATCCACCGCGATAACTTGAATTTTGTCGCCAAGCTCGAAGTCGGCGATAACGTCGTTGCCGTCGACGTTTTTGTAGAGAAAAATATCGTCGCCCGCGCCGCCGTAAAGCGTATCATTGCCTTTGTTGCCCCAGAGCGTATCGTTGCCCGCGCCGCCATAAATTTTATCGTTGCTCGTGCCGCCGTCTATCGAATCGTCTTCTGAAGTGCTGGTGATTTTGTTAGCGTTCTCGTTGCCCGTAATCTCCAGCGAATGCTTGACTTTCGCGGCGTTAATCGTGATCACTTTATTTTTGTAGTCAGGATAATCTGCAAGGTCGAAAACATCTTCCGTGTAATCAGTCGTGAGCGTGACGCCCGTGCCCGCCGCGTTGAATTTTACGCCGCCCGAAGTGTCTTCGTAGGTGTGTTCGCCGTCTGCGTCGTAGTACGTGACAGTTTTGCTTTTGCCGCCAACGACAGTGATTTTTCCTTTGCCGCCGACAGTCAAAATTAAATCGTCGCCGCTGGTTGAAGTAGCCGCCTTGCCCGACGCAATGCTGATAGTATCCTCCGCCGCATAGTCGCTAATGACGTTTGCTCCGTTCGTTTTGTAGTAGAAAATATCCGCGCCGTCGCCGCCCTTAACTGTGCCCGTGCCGAGGATTTTAATCGTATCGTCGCCCGCCCCGCCGTTGACTAAAATATTTTTGCCACGCGCTATAATTGTATCAGCACTGCTACTGCCGGTTATCGTCGCGTTTTTATAATCCGCCGCGAAATCGAATTCGTAGCCACCGCTGACGGTGACTTTTTTGCTTAGCGCGGAGTTTTTCAGCGTGATTTTTTTGCCGCTGACGGAAAGTCCGTCCGTTGACTTGACGCCCTTGACTGTCGCCAAATTTTTCGCGGATTTTTTCGCGTAAGTGATAGCGTTATTCTTGAGCGTGTAGCCCGCCGCCGTCATCTGCTTATAAGTGGCGGTTGTCTTGTTTAGGCTCCAAGCGTTTGTCATTTCGGGAATCGTCACGTCGGAGCCGAGCTTGAGCTTGTAGCCGTCGCTGACAGTAACTTTTTTGCCACTAAGGGAAGCCTTCGACACGGTGATAACTTTACCGTCCACGCTAAGCCCGTCGAGTGATTTAACGCCCGTGACAGTCGCCAAAGTTTTTGTAGATTTTTTCGCGTAAGTGATAGCATTATTCTTGAGCGTATAACCCGCCGTCGCCGTCTGCTTATAAGTCGCCTTTGTCTTGTTTAGGCTCCAAGCGTTTGTCATTTCGGGAATCGTCACGTCGGAGCCGATTTTTAACGTGTAGCCGTCGGAGATTGTAACGTTGCTCATGCCCAGCGAGGCTTTGGAAATGGTGACGATTGTCCCGCTAGAAGAAATGCCGTCCAAACTTTTGACGCCTTTAACCGTGATAAGGTCGCCGTATTTAGCCGTGGTGCCGTCGAGTATCCAAGCATTTTTCGCGCCATAAGTTTTCTTTGTGCCGTCTGCGTCAATGTACGTTATGACTTTGTCCGCCGCGTTCTTCACGACAAGTTTATTCTTGCCGACCGTGAAGACGACGTGCCCTGTACTCATCTTTGAAATTTTGTCTATCGTGTTGTTGAATTGAATCGTATCTTCTGCGGCGTAGTCGGTGATGTAGTCGGTACCGTAAAAGTTATCGTCGTCGTAGTTGAGAATGAAATAGTCGGTGCCCTTGCCGCCCGTAAGAGTCACTCGTCCGTTGCTATAGACGAGCACAGTATCGTTACCCGCGCCCGCGTTGAGTGTTGCATGTTCGCCGTAGAGGCTATAAATAAAATCGTCACCCGTGCCCGCAGTGATTGTCACCACGTCGCCGGAGCTGTAAATGTAATCATTGCTCGCTCCTGCGTCTATATAAACGTTAGAGCCGAGGTTGTAAATAGAATCGTTGCTGGAGCCGCCCTTGATTGTCACGTTGTTGCCGTCATTGTAAATGTTCTCCAAGGTTTTCTGTACGAGGACGCCTATGCCGTCTTTACCAGGCTCGCTCTCTATCGGTGCTCCTGATTCGGAGGTTTCAAGGAAAAGATTTTTTCCGTAAGCAAAGAGACCTTCAGGATTGACGAAACGCACGAGAGTTATCTGCCCGATTTCCGTTGGCTCACCGCCGATAGGAGTGTCGCAAACGCGCCCGTCCGAACTGATAACTACACTGCTGAGCGGAGCATTTTCGTCCAGCGTAATGTTCGGGATAAGTAAATAGCCGTCGCTTGTCACTAGGCGGCGATTAGAATCAAGTTTAAAAGAACCGTCGCGCGTGTAAGCTATCGAGCCGTCGGGCAGCTGCACTTGAAAGAAGCCGTCGCCTTGGATACCAATGTCGCCGGGGTTGTTCGTCATCTGGAGCGAACCTTGCAGGAAGACTCCGCGCATGTTGCCCACACCCGTCTTAATTGTCACACCTGCGCCCAAGTTGTAAATTAAATTGTGACCGTCGCCCGCGTTGATTGAGACGTCGCCGCTACGGTTATCAATGGAATCGTTGCCGATGCCCGCATTAATGGATACAAAAAAGCCGCTGTTGTTGATATAATCATTGCCCGCGCTGGCGTCGATTGTGACGTTGTTACCGCTATGATTAGTAATTGAGTCGTTGCCGCTCGTGCCGGATAACAGCGTATTTGACTTTTCATTGTAAATTTCAGCCATGAAAATCCCTCTCTTGACAAATCGCACAACCGCTAAATATTTCCCGCATTATAAGATATTTTTCGCGCAAAAAAAAGACAGCCGCAGAATTTTTGTGCGACTGACCGAATTTGTTTTAACGGTGTCTTATGTGGTGCATTATGGCGTGTACCTTTGCGCCAATTCGCCGCCGTTTTCGCCGTAGAGCTGAATGTATTTATCTGCGCCGCCTTTGATGACAAGCTTGCCGCTCCCAACCGTGAAGGTAACATCGCCGTTCGCCGTAGCAGTGGGGAAGCCAATGTCCGCCGAGATAACTTGAATTTTGTCGCCAAGCTCGAAGTCGGCGATAACGTCGTTGCCGTCGACGTTTTTGTAGAGAAAAATATCGTCGCCCGCGCCGCCGTAAAGCGTATCATTGCCTTTGTTGC
>JAFXNB010000030.1 GCA_017529935.1 Selenomonadaceae bacterium | reverse complement strand
GACAGACTTTTGCCCGATTGGAAATTGGCGTTGGTGCCGCTGTTAATGGTCATCGTCCTCAACGTGATTTTAAGCAACCCGTTTCATTGGGAATGGGGCTTTCATTGGGACGAGGCTAGCTTAGAAATTTTTGCGCCGTTGAAGTTGAGTTTGCTGGCGGCGAGCGTCGGGAAAATTCAAGCTATCTGGTCAATCAGCGTCGCGCTTATCTTGAGTTCAATCGCGGCGGCTTACATTGGGCGCAGAAAATTTATGCACGGCAGAGAAAATTTTTTGTCGACGGTCAACTATGGCGCGGTGTCGTCGTGCGCGGCTGTGCTGAACGTCGCGTCGGGTTTTGCGTTCGGCTCGGTTATGGTGAGCATGCCGGGCTTTTTGCCGATTAAAGAAATTCTCGTCGCGCTCGGAGAGAGTGCAGGACCATTGATTTCGGCGGTCGTCACGACAAATATCATGGGTGGGATAACCGGCTCGGCGTCGGGCGGCTTGACAATCGCACTTTCAATGCTCGGCGACACGTGGGCGCAAATGGCGGCGGCGCAAAATATTCCGCTTGAAGCGTTGCACAGAATCGTTGCGATTGCCTCCGTCGGGATTGATCCGGTGCCGCATTGCGGTGCACTTGTCACGTTGCTGGCGATTTGCGGGCTTACTCACAAGGAAGCGTACTTTGACATTGTAGTTTTAATGGGGCTGAAATTTTTCGTGCCGTTCCTTTGCGTTTTGTTTTACACGCTGACGGGCATAGCCTGAGGTGATTCACCTTTCTTTTACAATAAAGGTTTCAAAGAATTCTCCTCGTTATTTAGATTTTTTTTTATTAACTACTTTTTCTTTGCTTGTCCAAAGAAAAAGTAGCAAAAAGAAAAGACCCCTCGCGGGGGCGTCGGTCTTCAGTGTTCCAACGTTACAGCTACCCGAAGCCGTTAGTGCGCCGCTAGAAAACATCCATGTTTTCGCGCGGCGCGAAGCCGCCTTCCTTGGCGGCTTCATATTCGTGCGGCAATATTATTTTTAATTTTTAATTCCCAACTGTTGAAAGGAGAGAATTATTTCCATGGTGAATAAAAAATTATTTGAGCGTTTGCAGAGATTCGACCGCGAACTTTGTGACTTGCTGAAAATTTCCCTCGACCGCCAACTCTACACGCTGTCGCTGATTCCCACGGATAGTGCCGCCTCGCCGCTGTCGCAATACATAAAGGGCAGCGCGATTGGCAACGATTTCATCGGGCAATTTTCCGCGCAACACTACAGCCAAATCGAACAGCTCGCCGTCAAGCGGTGCCGCGAAATTTTCGGCGCGGAACATGCCATCGTTCGCACGGGCAACGCCGCCGCCGCCTCGCGTGTCGTCTTGATGACTTTAGCTAAGGCGGGCGATAAAATTTTGTCGTTCAACCTGCGCAAGAGTGAATATTGCACCGGCGAACAGATGCGTTACGATTTTATAAAGTTCGCGATCGAGCCGAAAAATTTCCGCATGAATTACGAGAGCGTGCGCTATCTGGCAATGCGTCACAAGCCCGCACTGATAATTTATTCGCCCGTCAACTATCCGCACAACATTGACTATCAAAAGTTGCGCGCGATTGCTGACGAGGTCGGCGCGAATTTGTGGATTGACTTGGGGCAGAACGCCGGCTTGATTGCCGCGAAAAAAATTCCGTCGCCCGTGCCCTATGCTGACGTTGCAACTTTTTCGGCAAGCGACGCGCTTCACGGTCCACAGAGCGGAATAATTTTATCGCGGAAAAAATTTGCGGACGCGTTGGAGCAAAAACTTATCGACACGGGGCACGTTTCGCTGAAAAAAAATGTGCTGGCGTCGCTGGCGATAACTTTCCGCGAAGTTGCTTGCGAAGAGTACAAAGATTACGCCGAACAAATTTTGATTAACGCCCGCGCCTTGGAAGACGGCTTAAAAAAATCGGGCGCGGAAGTTTTAATCGCGCCGACGGAAAATCATTTGGTGCTCGTCAAGATAAATCAGGACGGCAAGGAACTTGAAAATAAACTTGGGCAGGCGGGCTTGCTAGTCAAGGCGGAAAAATTGATGACAACCGACGACAGCACAACTTATCCCGTGTTGAGATTGTCGAGCTTAGACCCTACGACGCGCGGCGTCAACGAAAATGAAATGTTCAAAGTCGGCACGACGCTGGGGAAATTTTTACAATCGCGGCAAGATTCGCAGGCGGCGGCGAACGTGAACAAAGTCGTTAAAAATATCGTGGAAAATTTGCCGCTGTTCTCCGAGGAGTGGATACCCGAAGCCGAAATAATCCGCGAGCGCGACCCCGAATTGATGATGAAGGCTTTGATTTACGGAATGTGAGCAAAAATTTTTTCCCGTCGAAAGGCGGGATTTTTTTTGTTATAATCGGCGCGGGAGGTTGAATCATGAGACTTGAGGCTGACTTTACAAATTACATTCAAAATCGCTTGGAAGCCGTGGAAATTTTTTCCGAGACGCAGAGCACTCGCAACGTTGAACTTGACGGCGCACTTAAAACCGCGTCGAAGAATCAGACGGGCAAGGCGGGCTATCCCGACCACATCGCGCTTGTCGAAGGTTTCGTGCTGGTAATGGAGGACAAAGCCGACCGCCTGAAATTGATTCTGCGCGACGGCGGCGAAATTTCCCAAAGCGTCGACGCCACGCAAAATTACGCGGTCAACGGCGCACTTTTCTACGCGCAAAAAATTATCGACGGCACCCGCTACAAAAAAATTTTCGCGTTCGGCAACGTCGGCGACCGCAAGCACCACATTATCCAGCCCGTTTTCATCGACGGCGACAGAAATATCAAGGTCTTGCCCGAAGTCGACACGTTCAAAAATTTTACGGCGGAGAATATCAACGCGTACTATCGGCGCATGGTTTTGGGCGAAGAATCCGCAGAGGAGCTTGAACTCAAAAAAATTCTCCGACGCGCCGAAACTCTCCATGAACACTTGCGCAATTACGGTCAGCTCGGCGAGGACGAAAAGCCGCTGGTTGTCTCCGCCATTTTGCTTGCGCTGGCTGAAGGAAAAAATTTCAACGTCGCGCAACTCACGGGCGACAAGATTAACACTGACGGCGAAAAAATTTTTTATCACCTTAAAAATCACTTGAGCCGCGCCAACGTCCGCCCCGAAGTCAAAAAGGAGCGCGTCCTTAGTCAGTTCAGTTTGATTAAAGATCGCCCGCTACTTAACACCGTCAATCAAAATCTCGGCAAAACTCCACTGAAATTTTTTACGGAATTCATTGCCAAAAATATTTTCGACGCGGTCGTCAACAATTCGGCGGAAGATTATCTCGGCAGGTTTTACGGCGAATTCATCAGCTACAGCGGCGGCGACGGTCAAAGTTTGGGCGTCGTGCTCACTCCGCGACACATCACCGAACTTTTCTGCGAACTCGTCGACCTCAAGCCTGACGACGTTGTCTTTGACCCGTGCTGTGGGACGGGGAGTTTTCTTATCGCCGCAATGAGCCGCATGTTAAAGGACGCCGACGATTATCAGCGCAAACTTATCAAGCAAAAACAAATTCACGGTATCGAAGCCCGCGAGGATATGTTTTCTATCGCTACGACAAATATGATTCTGCGCGGCGACGGGCAAAGTAATTTGCTTTGCGGAGATTTTTTCGAGCACGAGGCGGACGACTTGCAAATAGAAATCGGCGCGACTGTCGGCTTGATGAATCCGCCCTACTCGCAAGCTAAAAACGCCGCGACTGCGCACCTGTCCGAACTTAGATTTGTCCGTCACCTGCTTGAGTCCGTTAATCGCGGCGGGCGCGTGGCGGTTATCATTCCCGTTTCCGCCATGATTGGCAAGACCCGCGACGATAAAGTTGTCAAGGGCGACATTCTCCGCAACCACACGCTCGACGGCGTCATCAGCCTCAACAAAAATACTTTCTACGGCGTCGGAACGGTGCCTTGCATTGCAATTTTCACGGCGGGCGAACCTCACCCGAAAAATAAAATTGTCAAGTTCATAAATTTTGAGGACGACGGCTACGAAGTCAAAAAGCACGTCGGGCTTGTCGAAACCGAACGCGCCAAGGATAAAAAATTTTATTTGCTGGACTGCTGGCGCGGCAAGATTAAAGACGCCCCGTCAAAGTTCATGGTCGAAACGACGATTGAGCCGGCTGACGAGTGGCTCCATTCCTTCTACTACTACAACGACGAACTGCCCGCCGATAACGACCTTGAAAACACCGTCGCCGATTATCTGACCTTTGAATTCAACATGATTGCTCACGGGCGCGATTATCTCTTCCCGCCTAAAAAAAAACGCAAGCCGCTGACTGAACCGCCGCCGCCCCTCGACGCCAAACGCTGGGCAGAATTTTTGATTGAAGACATTTTCGATATTAAATCAGGTAAACGGCTCACGAAAGCCGACATGATTAACGGCGACACTCCGTTTATCGGCGCGAGCGATTCAAACAACGGCGTCACGGCTTTTATAGGCAACGAAAATATTTCGGCGGACGAAAATGTTCTCGGCGTCAATTACAACGGCAGTGTCGTGGAAAATTTTTATCATCCGTATCGCTGTCTTTTCTCCGACGATGTTAAACGTTTCAAATTGAAAAATTCCGTCGGCAACGAATTCAAATATTTGTTCTTGAAGACGATAATTCTTCAGCAGAAAAGTAAATACACTTACGGCTACAAGTTCAATGAAACCCGAATGCGGCGGCAGAAAATCTTTTTGCCAGTGACGGACGACGGCGCGCCCGATTTTGATTACATGGCGGCTTACGTAAAAAATTTGGTGGCGGCGCAATATCGGAAATATCTGGACTATATCGGCTGAAAAAATTTTTCCCTGCGCGGCGCGGGGATTTTTTTTGACAAGGCAAGGCGGCGAATTTATAATCAAGCGGAAAGGAGAGTTGGACTTGAAAAAATTTTTTGCGGTAGCAGTTTCAATAACGCTGATAATTTTGGGCGCGAAGGCAGGAGCAGTGGGAATGCCCGCCTCGGAGCTGATGCGGCTGGACGAGGTACCGAAAGGCGAAGTCGCTCGCCCGATGCAACAGACGCTGACCTCCGAGAATTCGGGCTTGAACCCGGGCTACTCCGTCACGCCGATTCAGAATACCAGACCGGTTGCGCCCGACGACGCACTGCCGAACGTGACGGCGACGGCGGCGATAGTTATCGAGGCGTCAACGGGGCACGTCCTCTACGAACGCAACGCCGACCAGCGCATGTTCCCCGCCAGCACGACAAAAATGATGACGCTTATCACCGCGCTTGAAGGCAACAAGCTAGACGAGATTGTCACGGTTGGCAAGGGTGCTTACAACGCGGAAGGCTCGACGCTTTGGCTAGACGTTGGAGAAAAAATTCCGCTCGGCGAGTTGCTTTACGGAATGATGTTGATTTCGGGCAACGACGGCGCGATAGCCATTGCCGAACACTGCGGCGGCACGGTTGCCGATTTCGCCGCGAGAATGACGCAACGGGCGCAGGAACTTGGCGCGACAGGTACCAACTTCACGAACGCGAACGGCTTGCCCGACCCGAATCACTACACGACCGCCCGCGATTTGTCTACGCTGGCTAAGCACGGCTTTACAATTCCGCACTTTGAGGAAATTTGCTCCGCCAAGGAAGTTTCTTTTCCGTGGATTCACGATAACACAAAACTTTTGCGCAACGAAAATCAAATGCTGTGGCTCTATCGCGGCGCGAACGGAATTAAGACGGGCTACACCGACGCGGCGGGGCGTTGCCTTGTCACGGCGGCTAAACAAAACGGCGTTCAGCTGATTGCGGTCGTGCTCGACAGCCTTTATATCTGGAACGATTCTATTTTCCTGCTCGATTACGGCTTCGGGCGCGTGTCGTCGCAAAGTTTGATTAAGTCGGGCGAAGTCGTCAAGACGTTGCCGATAATCAAGGGGCGGCGCAAATCCATGCAAGTTAAGACGGCGGGCGAAATTATTATGCCGGTCTTTGAGGGCGACGCCAACGCCTATGAAATTGTCTACGATTTGCCAGCGGAGTTGACGGCACCGGTAAAGAGCGGCGAGACGATTGGCAAGATTCGCGTGGTGTTGCCTGACGGACGGGAGGCGGCTTCAGTCGATGTTGTCACGACGGTTGACGTGGAGCAGAAGTCTTTCTTCCGTTTGATATGGGATAAAATAAAAAGCTTCTTCGCGTAGGAATTAACCTTTCTTTCACTAGAAAGGTTTCAAAGAACTTTCCTCCGTTTAATGGAGTTTTTTGTCTGATAAACTTCCTTTCTTTGCATGCCCAAAGAAAGGAAGCGAAAGAAAGGGCACCTCGCAGGGGCGTTGAGTTTTCGCTCTCCTGCATTCGCGCTACCCGTGCTCCTCGTGCGTTGCTTGAAAACATCCATGTTTTCGCGCAACGCCACGGCCGGCATCCTTGCCGGCCGCTGATTTGGTTCAGATTGTTAGGAGAAATTATTTTGACGAATAAAAAATTTAAAGTCGTGTCGAATTTTCAGCCGACGGGCGACCAACCGCAGGCGATTGAATCTTTAGCGGAGGGGCTTAGCGACGGATTAAGTGCTCAAGTTCTTTTGGGCGCGACGGGCACAGGTAAAACTTTCACGATTGCCAAGGTGATAGAAAAAATTCAGTTGCCCACGCTAGTAATCGCTCACAATAAAACTTTAGCCGCACAGCTCGCCGCCGAGTTCAAAACTTTTTTCCCCGATAACTATGTCGGCTACTTCGTCAGCTACTACGATTATTATCAGCCCGAAGCCTACATTGCCGCCACCGACACTTACATTGAGAAGGACGCCTCGATTAACGACGAGATTGACCAAATGCGCCACTCCGCCACGTGCAGTTTATTTGAGCGGCGCGACGTGATTATTGTTGCCAGCGTCTCGTGCATTTACGGCTTGGGTTCGCCCGAAAGTTATTACAAGTTGCTTTTGCATTTGCGCGTTGGGCAGATTATTCCGCGCGATAAAATTTTGCGGCGGCTGATTGAAATTCGCTACAACCGCAACGACATGATTATTGAGCGCGGCAATTTCCGTGTGCGCGGCGACGTTATCGAGGTGACGCCAGCGGGCTACAACGGGCGGGCGATTCGCATTGAACTTTTCGGCGATGAGGTCGATAAAATTTCCGAGTTTGAGATTTTGACGGGCAAAGTTATCGGGCGGCGCGACGAAATTTTTATTTTCCCCGCCTCGCACTACGTGACGGACGTTGAGAACTTGGAGCGGGCGGAAAAAGCTATTCGTGCAGAAATGTCCGCGCAGGTTGAAAACTTCACGGCGGCGGGCAAATTAATTGAGGCGCAGAGGATTGAGCAACGCACGCGCTTTGATTTGGAAATGATAGCGGAGATGGGCTATTGTTCGGGGATAGAAAATTATTCGCGGCACCTGACTGGTCGGGCGGAGGGCGAGCCGCCGTTCACGCTGATTGATTATTTCCCGAAAAATTTTTTGACGGTTATAGACGAATCGCACGTGACGCTCCCGCAACTCCGCGCAATGTACGCCGGCGACCGTTCGCGCAAATCTTCGCTGATAGAAAACGGCTTCCGCCTGCCGAGCGCGAGGGACAATCGCCCGCTGACCTTCGACGAATTCAACGAAAAAATTTCGCAGATAATTTACGTATCCGCGACGCCGGCGGAATACGAGCTTGCCGAATCACAAAACACTGTCGAACAAATCATCAGACCGACGGGCTTGCTTGACCCTTTGGTCGAAGTGCGCCCGATTGAAAATCAAATCGACGACTTAATCTCCGAAATAAATCAGCGCGTCAAAATGAACGAGCGCGTTTTAATCACGACGCTGACAAAAAAATTTGCGGAGGAATTGACCGATTACTTGAGCGGCGTAAAAATTCGCGTGAAGTATCTGCATTCGGACGTTGTAACTTTGGAGCGGGCGGAAATAATCCACGACCTGCGCGCGGGCAAATTCGACGTGCTTGTCGGGATAAATCTACTGCGCGAAGGCTTGGACATGCCGGAAGTTTCGCTGATAGCAATTTTGGACGCGGACAAGGAAGGCTTTTTGCGTTCGGACACGTCGCTGATTCAGACAATCGGGCGGGCGGCGCGCAACGTTCACGGCAAAGTAATTTTGTACGCGGACAGAGTGACGGACTCGATGCGGCGGGCAATGGACGAAACTTCACGGCGGCGGAAAATTCAGGAGGCTTACAACAAAAAATTCCACGTGACACCGCGCACGATTGAAAAGCCCATCGCCCCGCTGATTGACTTACCGCTGAAAAAATCCGACAAGAAACCGAAATCGGCGAGCGAGCTGATAAAAAAATTAAGCCCCGCGCAGAAGCGGAACTTGGTTAAAAGTTTAACGGCGCAAATGCAGGAGGCGTCACGGGCTTTGGAATTTGAACGCGCCGCCGAATTGCGCGACGTGATTTTGAAGCTGGAAGAACATTTATAAAAAAAAAAATCAGGCGTCCACAAAAGCGACGCCTAATTTTTTATGACGCGCTGGCTTTAAGTTTGGCGATTTCGTTCATGAGTTCTTGCGCGAAATTTTCTAACGCTTCCTTATCTTTGGTCGAGCCGGTGAATTTAATCGGCGTGCCGTAGACAACGGCGGTGCGCGGCAAAAATTTTTCGCGGGAGAAAATTTTTTCGGTGTTGATAATGGCGGCGGGGATAATCGGAGCTTTTGTCAGCGCGGCGATTAAACTGACGCCCGCCTCCGCCTTGCCGAGCTTGCCCGTCTTTGAGCGCGTGCCCTCCGGAAAAATCCCTAAACATTTGCCGTCCTTGAGGATTTTAATTGCGGTTTTAATCGCCGTCTTGTCAGCCGCGCCGCGCTTAACGGGGAAGACGTGCAACTTTCGACAAGCCCACGCCATAATCGGATTTTTGAAAAGTTCCTCCTTGCCCATGTAGCAAATTTCGCGGTCAATGAACGTGCCCAAAAACGGCGGATCCCAGTTGCTGACGTGATTTGCCGCCAGAATAAACGCGCCGTCTGAGGGAATATTTTCCACGCCGATAACTCGCGTCCGGAGAATCAGCCCGAACCAAAAGCGGCAAAGGATTTTAAAAATTTTGTAGAACATGGAAGCGTTATTCGTCGTCGTGGTGGTGATGAATAATTTCTTCGCCGCGAATGTCTTTAATCGCCTTGGCAACGTCCGCCAAACCGTAGACCGCAGAGCCCGCGACCAAAACATTTGCGCCCGCCTCGCGCACGTCGACGGAAGTTTGCGCGTTGATGCCGCCGTCAACTTCAATATCGCAAGTCGTCTCCATTTCCTCAATCATGTGATAGAGCATGTGAATTTTGCCGAGCATGGATTCGATAAATTTTTGCCCGCCGTAGCCGGGGTTGACCGTCATAATCAAAACCATATCGACATCTTCGATTAGTTCTTCAATGGCGGAAAGGCTCGTGCCGGGATTGAGCGCGACGCCCGCCTTGCAACCGAGTTCGTGGATTTTTTGAATTACTCTGTGCGGGTGGTGCGTTGCCTCCACGTGGAAAGTTATGATGTCCGCGCCCGCCGCCGCGAAACTTTCAAGCTGCGTTTCGGGGTGCTCAACCATCAAGTGAACGTCCAAAACCGCGTCCGTGAATTTGCGCAAACATTTGACGACGCCCGCCCCGATTGTAATTTCGGGGACAAAACTGCCGTCCATAACGTCGACGTGAACATATTCCGCGCCCGCGTCCACAACTTTTTTAACTTCGTCGGCAAGGTGCGCAAAGTCCGCCGAAAGTATCGACGGCGCAATTATCGTTGCCATAAATTTTTCCTCCCTACTTTTTATTATCATAACAAGGCTTTTATTTATTTCGTCCTCAATCTGTCACATTACGAATTTGTCTGCAAAGTTTTATCGAAAGTGCGTATTAAGCCCTTCCCGTCTAAGTATTTTCATAATAATTTCTTTCAACACTAAACGCCCGTCAGCTTGAACGCAGAGCAACGGAATTTTTTCAGCGTCAGGTGCGGGCAACCCTCTTGATTGTCGTTGAACCGCTTGCTGATTCTGCCACATTGTCCAGCCAATTCGCCATGAAATCTTTCAACGTGATTGATTCGCTCGTTATTCCGATATTGCCATGAATAAAATCGTTGTAGGCTTCAACGCCCGCTTTATACGCCGCCGCCTTTTTATCAATGCGTAATGGCTTGCTTTTAATTGCGCATTCGCGCATTTCACACTGCGCATTGATCTGCGCCACATCACTCACCCCCGAAAAAAATTCCCTCCGTCATGGAGGGCTTTTTTATTTTGCATGCTACCACCTCCGCAATTTGACACTTTGCAATTCAAGACGTTAATTTAATTAAATTATAGCACATACAGCGGACATTTACAATAGCGGCGCGGCGGGAGGTGTGGAGTTGAAAACAATTTTGGAAGTACTAACCGAGCATTTCTACAAAATTAACATTGATGTTAGTTTTAAATCTACACAGATGATAGCGTTGCTGTCGTTACTGAACGCAGAGGAGACCGAAAAGTTTATCGCGGAGAAAGCCGCCGAAGGTAAACGCGTTGCCGACATGACTATTAAGCAACTGCGCAAAGAAATTGCCGAGTACAAAAAGCAACTCGACGCCGCTCACGAAGACTTTCAGCAAAGCCTTTTCGACTTGACCGAGAAAAACAAGACTGTCTTCGACGAGCAGGAACAGAAATTTCAGCGCGACATTGACGGCTTGAACGAACAAATTGCCGACCTCGAACAGGAACTTAAAAACCGTCCGACCGTTGTGCCGGAAGATTATCAGCAGACTAAGGACGAACTAACTAAGGCACAAATTGAACTCGGCAAAGCACAGGCAAACGCCGTTCATCAAGTCGAAGAAATTAAGTATCAGTCCGAAAAACTTCAATCCGACTTTGCGAAACAAAAATCCGAACTCCAAAACAATCTTGACGCCGCGAACAAGAAAATTGATAAGCTCACTAAGGAAAAGGCGCGTAGCGAAACCATTCAAAAGCAACTTTATGACCTCAACCAACGCGGACTTAAAAACCCCGATGAGCTCTTCGACGTGATTGTCACTACGTGGGGCAAGCAGGACACGGCTCCTTTGACGCTAACGGACGTCGGTGCACTAATCCTTATCCCGAAACTGGTTTTGAAGAACGGCTTTACGAAAGATACATACGTTGGAGCCAAGAAAATAATTTACCTGTGATGATTTTTTTGTTGATAAAAGTCTCGGTGAAATCTACGGTAATTATCTTCACGAATTAGACAAACCTTATATCGACCCAACTCAAAATAAAGCGTATCCAAAAGTCGTTGGGCACACAGGTGGAAAAAAAGTAACTCGCTACTTTCCAATGAAACATATGAAATCTTTCGCCAAATTGTCAGATAACGCAGTTGCAACATTACAAGCACTTAGTGGGAGCTGATATTGTGAACAAAATAATTTTAAGCGGCAACTTAACGCGCGACGTGGAAGGCAAGCTACACGCAGACAGGCAAGGCTTATGTCCTTAAGCGTCTGTTCAGCAAAGACGCCGTTGACTTCTTCAACTTGACGGCGAAGACGTGCCCTGCGAAGATACCCCGTTTTGAGGCGAAACCGTGGAATTATTAGTAAAAGAGACACTCAAAAAGCATTTACAATTACTCTCCGCGCGTTCAGAAAAAGCTGTTGATGGTGAACTTAACTCTTACACCGAGCAAATTATTAATTTAGCGAAGCTTCTTGACGGAGAGACGATATTAAGGGGTGATGACTAATGAATAGACTGAAAGAATTTTTTGATAGTTTCATGACACAAGAAGAGTTTATCGGCTTTGTAAGAGGTTTTGCACTTGCCGTTTTTATCGCAGTATTATTAAAATGATTTCGTTCCAAAAAGCTTTAATGAGTGCAGTTAATACAGTAGCATCGGTGATGATATTTATCCAATGTTGTCGCTTATCCCGAATGGAGTAGAATTTCACACTTCTCAAATAGTTTTCGCCGTCAACCGTAATTTGGTGTCAAAATTATCCACAAAGCGAGCAATCTCAGCGTCGAAAGCGGCGATTGACGATTCAAGTGACTTCAACTGCTCCAGATAAGACGCTTTGTTTAAAAGGTCGGCAAGCATCTCTTCGGGCGTTGTGTAATTTGCAAGAAGTTCGACGGAAGACTTGCCGAAGGAGTATCAACGACGAAAAATCTTTGGCGGCAAAGTTCACGCAAAGCGACAATTAGCGCGTCAATGGTGTCATTCATGTTGCGCAAGGCGTCTGACTGCAGAGGGTTTATCACGTGAACAGTCTGCCCGGCTTGGCGAAGATGAGCGTAAAGTGGCAACCAGTAATGCCCTGTGGCTTCCATGTCGAACTGGCGCGTCGAGTTTTCTAATCGCGTCCATGAGTTTAAGAAACCCGTCGTGAGAATTGGCAAAACGAATCCGTTTGACTATAACTTTGCCGCTTGAATTGATGATAGCGGCTTCGTGAAAACGTTTTTACTCTGATTGATGCGACTCAAAACCTGTTCAGCGATGAGAAGACAAAACTTCAGCCGGCTCATAATTCCGCAGGTCAGAGCCGAAGGAAAATATTGGGTGCGCAATCCCAACATGAATGTTTCTACGGAAGGTATGCGCCCCGAATCCTTAAACGCGCTGGACATGTTAGGCAAGTATTTCTTTGAACACACTGGCAAGCCTTTGATACTGAACGCGGGCACAAACGGCGACCACGCCAACGGGGAATTTAGCCACTATAACGGTTGGAAAGCTCAGTTTATTAAATATGGTCGTAGCTTAAAACTAGTGTTCATAAAGGTTTAAAAGTGATATAGTAAGTGAATTATGAGAAAAAAGTACGAAACAGACCTAACAGACGAGCCTAAACGCTGGATAGTAGAGCGCACTTTTGCCCGGCTCAATCACTCTGACCAACTCAGTAAGGATTATGAGCTAACTTCGGCTGAAGCCTTAATCAAAATTTCTCATATTCACACTTTGCTTAAGCGTTTATGAACACCTGTTCTTAAAAATTTTTCCGCTGATATGAACATTTCACGCGGTGACGATAAAATTTTTGAATATTAATGTCATTCTTAGCATGTTCTTAACTCGCCTATAAAATTGTCTGCTGATAAAATTGAGTAAACGAAAAACATAAGCGGAACTTTGATAAAATAAGTTTGAAAGTCAGAGAATGATTATCACAAGCTTATTTTATCACCTAACGGACAGTCAGCTGGAGAAAATAAAATTATTTTTTCCATTTAGAAGAAAGAGTGCTCGTCCGCCACTTAATCCCCGAAACGTATGCAACGGCATTTTATGGATTCTCAAAAGCTCAGGACGTATGAAAATATGAAAACAGATTACTTAGAACCTCAAAATTATACGCCAAATATGACAGAAATGGGCGGTCATTGAGCCTCTCTTTGTCGGAATAAGCACAGCAAGAGAGAACGAGCCAATGCGGTCTTGTACCTTGTATCGATTTCGCGGCGTTGGGCTAATCGAAATGGAAAGTTTGATAAGGTTAAGGAGAGGCGTCATCACCTGCTTCATTAAATTACTTCCGCCAATATTTTAACGCACTATGCTATTTGCTGAAAAAAATTTTTTCGGCGCGTGTAACAAAACTTGACTTGTGGCGTATAATAGGCCAAAAGAAATTTGGAGGCGGATAACAATGGCAAAGGAAATTCTTAAGGAAGAAATCTTGAATGACGAACAGCTTGACCAAGTGGCGGGCGGCACTTACGGCGAAACTTTTGCGGATATGGATTACGTCACGAGGTACACGGGCATTCAATTCCACGGCAGCGACAGCGATAAGCGCGAAAAGTTGCGCGACCTGCTCTGGAGCGGCGGCATTCAAATTAAAGACCACGGCGGCGCCACTCCCAACGAATATTTTATCGTTGACACGCGAACTGGGCAAAAAGGACCGAAAATCGACCGCGAGGACGCACTTTATCGGGCAGTCATGAAAATCAGATACGATAGGGGCATGTGAACTCGCGCGAACAAAATTGAATATCGGGGAGCTTGCAGACAGGCTGAGAGGAAGTTAGACACTTCGACCCGCGAACCTGATTCGGATAATGCCGACGTAGGAAAAATAATTTTTCGACACAACGGGAAGACCTCCGGATTGGGGGTTTTCCTTTTTATTTTGAGGAGTTGGGCGAATGAAGGAGACAAAAAAGTTGACGTTGGCGGCGTTGCTGACGGCGGTGGCGGTCGTCGGGAGCCTTTTATCGTTCCCGATTTTGGGCAGTCGTTGCGCACCGGTTCAACACATGGTCAACGTATTCTGCGCGGTGCTACTCGGTTGGCGGTATGGAGTGGGCGCGGCGTTCACGGCGAGTTTGCTAAGAAATCTTTTCGGGCTGGGAGTTTGCTTGCGTTCCCCGGCAGTATGTGCGGCGCATTTTTGAGCGGCATCGTCTACGCGCGGACGAAAAATATTTTGCTGACGGTTTTGGCGGAGGCGTTGGGCACGGGGATAATCGGCGGGCTTGCGGCGTACCCGATAGCGATTTTGTTTATGGGCAAAGTGGCGGGCGACGTTGCCTTTTATGTTTACGTCGTGCCGTTTCTAATCTCGACGACCTGCGGCGCGTTTCTGGCGGGGCTTGTCGTCAAACGCTTTAAAAAATTTTTAGGAGAGTGAAACTTTATGTCAACACAAATGCAAATGGCTCGTGAGGGCAAAATTTCTGATGCGATGAAAATCGTGGCGGAGGCGGAAAAAATCCCCGCTGAAAAAATTCGTGAGGGCGTGGCGCAAGGCGTCATTGCAATCTGCGCGAACGTCAACCACAAAAACTTGAAGCCGTGCGGCGTGGGCGCGGGCTTGCGGACAAAAGTCAACGCCAATATCGGCACGTCGAGCACCTTCCCCGACATTGAGCCTGAACTTTTAAAATTGGACGAGGCTGTTAAATGTGGCGCGGATTCTGTCATGGACTTGAGCACGAGCAACAACATCGACGTTTCGCGCAAAAAAATTATCGAACACTCGCCGATAATGGTCGGCACCGTTCCGATTTATCAAGCGGCAGTCACGGCAATAAAAAATCACGGCGCGATTGTCGCCATGACGGAAGACGATTTGCTCCGCACGATTGAAACGCAAGCCAAAGACGGCGCGGATTTTATGACGTTGCACTGTGGCGTTACGCGCTCAGCTATCGAAAAACTCCGCACGCAGAAACGCGAGATGGACATTGTAAGCCGCGGCGGAAGTTTTATCGCGGGGTGGATTCTTCACAACGAGAAAGAAAATCCGCTCTACGAACGCTACGACGACATTTTGGACATTTGCGCGAAATACGACGTGACGATAAGCTTGGGCGACGGCATGCGCCCTGGTTGCATAGCCGACGCCACCGACCGCGCACAGCTGACGGAGCTGATAACTTTGGGCGATTTGGTTGACAGAGCGTGGCGGCGCGGCGTTCAAGTTATGGTTGAGGGTCCCGGCCACGTGCCCTACGACCAAATCGAAGCCAACATGAAACTTGAGAAGCGTCTTTGCCGAAACGCGCCGTTCTACGTCCTCGGTCCTTTGGTTACGGACGTTGCGCCCGGCTACGACCACATCACGGCGGCGATTGGCGGAACTTTGGCGGCGATAAGCGGCGCGGATTTTCTTTGCTACGTGACGCCCGCCGAACATCTTTGCTTGCCGACGATTGAGGACGTGCACGACGGAGTTATCGTGAGCCGGATTGCCGCCCATGCCGCCGATTTGGTTAAAGGCGTCGTCGGTGCTCGCGATTGGGATTTGAAGATGGCACGCGCCCGCAAAGTTTTGGATTGGGACGAGCAGTTGAGCTTGGCGATTGACCCTGAACTTGCCCGCAAGAAACGCGGCGCGCGGAATAAAATCGGCGAAACTGCTTGCTCCATGTGCGGCGAATATTGCGCAGTTAAAATCGTCGCAAAATATTTTGATACACCAGTTTTCCCTTGCGCCGATTGAATTTTTACTGACTTGCAATTTTATCCTTGAAGATGTACGCTAATAAGCGCGAGGTGATTCGATGAAATTTTTGCGCTGGGGAATTCGGGCGATAATCGCGGTGGCGGTCGTCCACTTGATATTTTTCCTGTACATGCTGATTAAGACGCTGACTGTCTGACGGCTTCGGATAAAATTATCGCGGCGGAGGTTGCCACGTTCAAACTTTCGGCGTGCCCGTTCATCGGTATGAAAATTTTTCGGGCGACGTCGAGGATTTTTTTGGAGACGCCCGCCGCCTCCGAACCGAAAACTATTGCGGAATTTTTCTTGAACGCGTGACGATAATAAATTTCCGCCGAACTGTCGATTGCCGCCGCCAAAATCTCCACGCCGCGCAGATTTAAAAATTTCTCGCGGCTCAACTTTGCAATCGGCAAATAAAAAATCGCGCCCATAGACGAGCGCACGACTTTTGGATTAAAAATTTCCGCTGAACCTTCCAATAAAATTACGCCGCAATCGAATGCCGCCGCCGTCCGCAAAATCGTTCCGACGTTTCCTGGGTCTTGCACGCCGTCGAGTACCGCGATTATTTTTTTTGCTAAAACTTCCTCCAACGACGAAAATTTTTGCCGCACGACAAGTAAAATTCCCTGCGGTGTCTGCGTGTCAGAAATTTTTTCCATTGTCGCCGACGAAACTTCTTCCAAATTTTTCAGCCGCCCGACCAAAATTCTTGCGCGTTCTTCCGATAAAAATTCCCGCGTGTAGAATCCGAATTCGACCTGCGCGGGCGGTACCTCCTCGCAAAGTCTTAAACCTTCCGCCACGAACAATTTCAGCTCGTTGCGGAATTTTTTTTGCGCCAGCTTGCGAATGAGTTTTATTGACATTTAAAATCCTCCGTGCTATAAAATTTTTAAGGAGATGATGGACTTGAAAAAGACTTACAAAATTGATGTGGACTGCGCCAACTGCGCGAACCTAATGGAAGTCGAGACGAAAAAAACTGCGGGCGTTAAAGATGCCGTCGTGAATTTCATGACGCTCAAGATGAAGGTCGAATTTGAAGACGGCGTCGACGCTAAGGAAGTCATGGAGCGCGTCCGCGAAAATTGTAAGCGTGTCGAAAAGGACTGTGAGATTTTCTTGTGAACGCTAAGCAGAAAAAAAATCTTGCACGAATTTTAATCGCGGCGGCAATTTTAATCGCGCTGAACTTCGTCGAGATTCACGGCGTCGGGAAATTTTTTCTTTATCTGATTCCCTATCTGGTCGTCGGCTACGATATTTTGCTGAAGGCTTTGCACGGGCTGAAAAATTTCCGCGCGTTCGACGAAAGTCTTTTGATGACGATTGCCACAGTCGGAGCGTTCGCGCTGGCGATTTACGACGACGGCGACTACACCGAGGCGATTGCCGTCATGCTATTCTACCAAATCGGCGAGTGGTTTCAAAGCTACGCGGTCGGCAAGAGCCGCAAAAATATTTCCGAGCTGATGGACATTCGCCCCGATTATGCAAACGTGGAGACGGACGACGGGCTGGAGCAAGTTGACCCGGACGAGGTCGAAATTGGCACGGTGATTGTCGTTCAGCCCGGCGAAAAAATTCCGATTGACGGCGTGGTCGTCGAGGGCAATTCAACTTTAAACACGGTCGCGCTTACGGGCGAAAGTTTGCCGCGCGAAGTTTCAATCGGCGCGGAAGTTATCAGCGGTTGCATAAATTTAAACGGCGTCTTAAAAATTCGCACGACAAAAGAATTCGGCGAATCCACTGCGTCAAAAATTTTGGAGCTGGTCGAGGACGCAAGCTCCCGCAAATCCAAATCGGAAGATTTTATCGCGAAGTTCGCCAGAATTTATACGCCGGTTGTCGTAATCTGCGCGGCGGCTTTGGCGATAATCCCGTCGATAATTTCCGGCGCGTGGGAGACGTGGATTTATCGCGCGCTGATTTTTCTGGTGATAAGTTGTCCGTGTGCGCTCGTTATCAGCATTCCGCTGAGTTTCTTCGCGGGTATCGGCGGCGCAAGTCGCGAAGGAATTTTAATCAAAGGCTCCAATTTTCTTGAGACGCTGTCGAAAGTTCAAACCGTCGTCATGGACAAAACCGGCACGCTCACGCAGGGGATTTTTGCGGTCGACGCCGTTCACAGCAAAAATTTAAACTTCGACGCCGAAAAACTGTTGCACCTTGCCGCGCACGTCGAACGATATTCAACGCACCCGATTGCGAATTCGTTGCGAAAAGCTTATCCGAACGAACGCGACGATTGCACGGTCGAAAACGTCGAAGAAATTGCCGGTCGCGGAATTCGGGCGACGATTAACGGGCAAGTCGTTTGCGTCGGCAATGAAAAATTTATGGACGAACTCGGCGCGGCGTGGAAAGCTTGTTACAAAGTCGGCACGGTGATTCATGTCGCGGTAAACGGCGAATACGCGGGGCATGTCGTCATTTCGGACGCGCTCAAGCCGCACGCCAAAAAATCAGTTGCCGACATGAAAATTTCTGGCGTCGAAAAAATTTTTATGCTCACGGGCGACAGCGAAAAAATTGCCTCGAAGGTTGCCGCCGAACTCGGCATTGAAAATTATCGCAGTGAACTTTTGCCAGCCGATAAAGTCACGGAGTTTGAAAAAATTTTGTCCGCGTCGACGGGCAAAGTTGCATTTGTCGGCGACGGCATTAACGACGCGCCTGTTTTGTCCCGCGCAGATGTCGGAATTGCAATGGGCGCACTCGGCTCGGATGCGGCGATTGAGGCGGCGGACGTTGTCTTGATGGATGATGACCCGTTGAAAATTTCGCGGGCAATAAAAATTTCGCGCAGGTGTCTGGCAATCGTCAAACAAAATATTTGTTTCGCGGTCGGCGTAAAATTCGCGTGTTTGAT
>JAFXNB010000029.1 GCA_017529935.1 Selenomonadaceae bacterium | reverse complement strand
ATGTCTTTGGCGATAGCGGCGGGCGTAGTCGTCGGCTCGAAACGCGCAACAACTTCGCCGTCGCGCCCGATTAAAAATTTCGTGAAGTTCCACTTAATGCCGTCGCCCTCCAAGTATTCGGGGAAATTTTTCTGCAGGGCGTCAAGGAGTTTTGGTCCGACGGGGTGGCTCATGTCGAAGCCCTCGAATTTTTTCTGCGCGGTCAGATATTTGAACAGCGGCTGAGCCGTCTCGCCGCGCACGTCGCCCTTTGCGAAAATCGGGAACTTGACGCCGTAATTGAGCTTGCAGAACTGTTGAATCTCGTCGTTGCTGCCGGGGTCTTGCGCCGCAAACTGGTTGCAGGGGAAACCGAGAATTTCCAAGCCCTTGTCCTTGTAGTCGTCGTAAAGTTTCTGCAGTTCCTCGAATTGGGGCGTGAAGCCACATTTGCTCGCCGTGTTGACGATAAGCAGAACTTTGCCCTTATAGTCCGCCAGTGATTTGTCTTCGCCGCGTTTGGTTTTGACTGTGAAATCGTAAACGCTCATGAAAATTCCTCCTTAAGCTGTAGCCAGCAGCTCGTCGATTTTTTTCTTGTCGAAGCCGACAACGTAATTTTTGCCGTCAATAGTCGTGACGGGCACCACGTTATCGCCGGAAATTTTTTCCAGTTCGGCAGCCGCCTCGTCGCTCAGTTCAACGTCGCGCACTTCGTATTCCACGCCGCGTGCTTTAAGATAATTTTTAACTTTGGTGCACCAAGGGCACGACTCGAATCCAAATACAGTTACTTTCATAAAAATTCCTCCTTAAAAAATAGATATTCTATCGGCTTCCCGAAAAATTCAGCGAGCGTTGCTTTTTCTTTATCAGTGAATTTAACCTTGCCGCTTATTTTTAGTGGAAGAGCCGACTTGGAAATTTCCGTAAGTTTAGACAATCCTCTGTACGTCAGGTGTCGCTTGTCAATTTCAATCAGCAAGTTTTTATACGGACTGTCGCCTCGTTTTTTTACAGAAACTTTTGCGAAACCCTCTGCCATTGACGTTGTTGCCGAAAGACGTCGTCACGCGCCATAAGATATTCTGCGGGAAGCCCGAAAAATTCAACGAGTTTATCAATATCTTTGTCCGTGAAATGATACCTGCCACACATTTTGTTTCTAAAATTCGATGCTGACAATCCCAATAGTTCTGCGACTTCAAAATACTTGAGATGTCGTTTTTCAATTTCGTTAAGTAAATTTTTGTAAGGGGTCATACCACGAAGCGATAAAGCAATGTTCAAGCGATGTTCAGGAGATTTTTTGACGCCCTTGCGCTTAGCAGAAATTTTTGCTCGTATTTCATCTGTACAACCGACAATCCCTTCGCCGCCGTCAGTTTGATTATAACCGTTGGGCTTCTTAATTTTAAGCGTGGCGATGAAATATTTCTCCCAATAATCCATGTCGGCTTTAGAGGCGCAACTTTTGACGATGCCATATCGAAAATTTTTCTTCCCGTATTTGCGAATCGCTCTGCCGATTATGCCGTTTTGTCGTGCATGTTCATTGAAACGCGCTTTAACAGTTTGCCCGACATATTTTTTGCCGTTGACTATATTCCAAATGAGATAAACCACGCCGAAAACTTTCATGGTATCAGCCCTTGAGTTTCGCCAAATATTTTTCCGCCAAAAGAGCTGCCGTTGTGCCGTCCGAAGCCGCCGTTGTAAGCTGGCGCACCGCCTTTTCGCGAACGTCGCCCGCCGCAAATACGCCTTCAATCTCCGTGCGACAATCTTCGCCCGCAGGAATTCTGCCGCTTGCCGTCAAGTTCAATTCGTCTTTGAAAAGTTTCGTGTTGGGTTCGACGCCGATATTGACAAAAATTCCGTCGACCGCCAAAGTTTTTGTTTCGCCCGTCGTCTTGTCGAAGATTTCAACTTCCTCAAGCCGCTTGTCGCCGCGCAGAGCTTTTATCTCCGTCTGCAACATAATTGTAACTTTTTCGTTGGCGCGGAGTCTTTTCTGTGAAACTTCATCAGCGCGGAACTCCGAACGGTGAATCAGATAAAGTTTCTTGGCGTATTTCGTCAAAAAGTTCGCCGCGTCGACAGCCGCATTGCCGCCGCCCATGACCGCGATAATTTTTCCACGATATAGATTCCCGTCGCAAAGCTCGCAATAATGAACGCCGCGCCCCGCGAATTTTTTTTCTTCGGGCAAGGGCAACTTCCTGCGATTCATGCCCGACGCAATTATCACGACGTCCGCCTCGTAAATTTTTTCCTGCGTCTCGATAATTTTGGGCGTCGCCTTCAACGTAACTTTCTCAATCTCGTCGAATTCGTCGACCACCGCGCCGAAATTTTCCGCCTGCGTTTGAACCGTCGCAATTAAATCGCCGCCCTTGACGCTCACGAAGCCGGGATAATTTTCAATGTCGGTCGCGTTGGCGATTTGACCGCCGATAATCCCGTTCTCCAAAACCAGCGTGTCCAAGTTCATGCGCCCGCAGTACATAGCCGCCGTTAAGCCCGCCATGCCCGCGCCGATTATCACAACGTCTTTGTGAATTCGTTCCTTCAT
>JAFXNB010000001.1 GCA_017529935.1 Selenomonadaceae bacterium | reverse complement strand
GGTGATTGTGCGGAATGTAGCCAGACCAACGACCGGGGCTGTTGATGACTTCGCCGTTGACTTGATTCGAGAAGGGCGCGTTGCCGTAATCAAAAATCGTGCGGACAGTGCGCTCGGCGGTCGCGTTCCAAAGTCCTTGCCCGAAAATATCGCATTGCACATCTTCAGGACGATAGAACACGGGCGCAAAGTCGCGGTCGTTCATAGTTTTTTGGATTAAAAGTTCGCTGTCGATTTTAGCTTTAATACAAACTTTTTTAGCGCGGGGAACTTGCAGGCAGAAAGGATTTTCGTCAACGAGCGATTCGCGGCGCATAACTTCCTTTTTGTCGTCCCAGCGGATTTCAACTTCGCCCGTCAAGATAACAATCGCGCTCTCTTGGAACGGGTCTTCGAGTTCGATAATTTCGTTCGCGTCCATGACTTGATAGCCGATGTCCATAAGCATATCACTTTCGCGAGTGGTCATTGCGTTGTAGCCGTGTTTAAGCTCAGTTCCGAGTCTTCCAAATTTCATTGAAAGCCCTCCTTAAACTTTTTCTTTCCAATCAATTTCCGTGATAACTTCTTCTGCGGCGTGCTCTTTGATGAAAGCTTCAATCTGGTCAATGGTCTGCATAGCCTCGGAGCAGCTGTGACTTGCCACGACCATAGCGGCATGTGCGGTTGCGTGGCGCAGAGCTTCGGGAACTTCCAGACCTTCAAGCAAGCCGTGAACGAACGCGCTGGCGTAAGCGTCGCCGCCGCCGAAAGATTTCAAAAGTTTGACGTGATAAGATTGAACTTTGTAGGCGTGACGGTCTGCGGTGTAGGCAACGGAGCCGCGCTTGCCGTGTTTGATGACGACGATTTTATTTCCCCACGACAAATATTTTTCTGCGATTTCATGGTCGGGCGGAGTTTCGGCGTCTTCGGGCAGGAGTTCAGCAAAATTAACTTCGTCGCGCGAACCGATAACGACATCACTAAGCCGCGCCATCAACGAATAATAAATTGCGATTTCTTCTTTGGAACGCCACGTGTACGGACGATAGTCAATGTCGAAAATAATTTTGGTGCCGTGCATGCGGGCATGTTGCGCCGCCGTCAAGCAAGCTTCGCGACTGGGAGCCGCCGCCAATGCCAAACCGGAGACGATTAACGCTTTGGAGCCGGCGATATAATTTTCGCTGACATCTTCGGGCGCGATTTGCAAATCGGCAACTTTGTCGCGGTACATCAGGATTGAACTTTCGGTTTCGCTTTTAATCTCCGTGAAAGTCAAGCCCATGCGTTCGCCGTGTTTGGCGCGGGTCATCTGCGTGGTATCAATGCCGCGGTCTTTAAAGAAGTTGATAATAAAATCCCCGAACTGGTCATTGGAGACGCAACCGATAAAGCCAACTTTCTTGCCAAGCTGATTCAAACCGACGGCGATATTGCCGGGCGAACCGCCGAGGTACATGGAAAAAGTTTTAACTTTGTCGAGCGTGCGATGAATTTCGTTCGGGTTGAAGTCCAAGGTTGCGCGGCCAATGATTACGACGTCGCGTTCCCTCTTCTGGTCAAAATCGATGAGAGCCATGGAAAAATCTCCCTTCGGTCGATTTTTAATTAGGAATTAGGAATTAGGAGTTAGGAATTAGGAATTAAATTTCGCAATCATTCCTAATTCCTCATTCCTCATTCCTAATTGATTGTTACACGATCATGTACTTGCGAACGAGTTCGACGAGTCCGGCATAGCTACCGAGGAATTGATTAATCGTGCGGAGGAATGCGCCGTAGTGCTGGAATTCTTCGGGCTTCATGCCGTCGGGTTCATAGGCGCGGCGGAATTCGTCAATCGTCATAAGTTCATCAAGCCATTTCTGCGGAATGGGTTCGCTCATGTGCTCTTTGATTTCGACTTTGGTACCGTTGTATTTTTTCTGGAAGTCGGAAGTAATCGTCAAGACAACGTCGCCGCCGATGAATTGTTCAAAGTGGTGCAGGTTACGATAAGCCGCGAACAAAAGTTTCGTGCGATAGCCGCGTTCCTTGTAAATCTTGTACGCGTTCTTGAAGACAGCGACGCCCGCCCATTCGAGAGCTTCGGGGTGAACGATATAATCTTTGCCCTGGAGATAAGCTTTAAGATAATCGTCGGTGCGACCGCCCATAATCGTGCAGACGGGGTGCATCCAAGAAGTATCTTTGCCTTCCGCTTCACGACGTTTCAAGCCGCGTTCGACAGCTTCAGCAACCGCGAGAGCCTGCGGAACCGTGAAGGAGACAGTTGCGTTAATGGAGACGCCCTGATAAGTCATTTCCTCGAAAGCTTCGATACCGGCTTTGCTGGCAGGAGCTTTAATCTGAATATTGGGAGCGAGGGAGGCGAGTTGGACGGCATGCTCAACGAGCTTTTCGGGATTCTGATAGAATTTCGCGTTCGCTTGGAAGGAAATTTTGCCGCGCTGACCGTGATTCTGTTCGTGCATGGGCTCAAGCATTTTGGCGGCCTTCAAGCCGAGAGCTTCGATAGTTTTCCACGCAACGTCGTCTTCGGTGAAGGTCGGGTTGTCGGCGATGATTTTTTTAATCGTGTCTTCCCAGTCGGGCAATTCCTTTTTGAGGACGTTGAAGACGATAGCGGGGTTGGTGGTCGCGCCGGACGCCGCGCACTGTTCGAGAGCGTAGGTCAGCTCTTTGCACGAGCACGAGTCGTTCCAAACTTCCATTTGCGGGAAAGCCTTGATTGCTTCTTGCAGAGTTGTCATTGTAAATTATCTCCTTTCGTAGGAACGAGTTTTCTAGTTCCTAGTTCCTAGTTCCTATAAAAAATTTTCATGTGGCGTTTAACATTTTCGCGGGTGCCGCAGACAATCGCGTCGCTGAAGTCGAAGAATTTGGCGTTTGGATTAGCCGCGCAGACTTCGCGAATTTTCCGCGCCGAATTGTCGTAGCTTGCCGTCGCGATATTAATTTTCTTAATGCCGTTGGCGATACAGTTTTTGAAGTCGTCTTCGGTGAGACCGGTGCCGCCGTGCAGGACGAGCGGAGTTTTAATCGCGTCGAAAATTTCTTTAAGGCGATCAATGCGGAGCTTGGGTTGGACGGTGTAATTTCCGTGCGCCGTGCCGATAGCAACTGCCAGCGCGTCAACGCCCGTCTCCTCCGCGAATTTTTTAGCCTCGTCGACACTGGTGACAAGAACATCGACGGATTTATAATCGCCCTCCGCGCCGCCCACGCGCCCGATTTCCGCTTCGACAGCCGCGCCGTGAGCGTGCGCCAATTCGACGACTTCTTTTGTGCGGCGGATATTTTCTTCGAGCGGATATTTTGAGCCGTCGAACATCACGGAAGTAAAGCCGAGATTCAGCGCAAGTTTAATCGTCTCCAAAGTCCCGCCGTGGTCAAGGTGGACAGCCGCAGGAACTTTGCAACGTTTAGCGGCGGCGAGCATGACCGGTCCGAGCAAATCGAGCGGCGAATAGCGCAGCCTACCTTCGGCGATTTGCAAAATCAGCGGCGTTTGGAGTTCTTCGGCGGCTTGAATCGCGCCCCACGCCATTTCCATATTGGAAACGTTGAACGCGCCGACCGCGAACGTAGTATCTTCATGCGCCGCGAAAAGTTCAGTCATTTTTACAAGCACTTTATCACCTCTCGAACTCGTTGACGAATCGGACAAGATTTTTTCTAATGGGAATGTGTTGCGGACAAACTTTTTCGCAACGCCCGCACTTAATGCAACTCGACGCGGGATTTTTGTCGCGAGCACGAGCCAGCCAACCTTCCCGCCGACTTGCAAAAGTTTTGTTTTCAAAAAGCGTCAAATGATTCAGCATGGCGAAGAAGCCGGAGATTGGGAGTTTTTGCGGGCAGACTGTCGCGCAGTAGTCGCAAGCCGTGCAAGGTATCAGCGGGATTTTGGCGAGTTCGTTGCGTGCTTCGTCGATAACTTTTTCTTGCGCGGGCGTGAGCTTGACGAAATTTTTCAGCGTGGAGACGTTGTCGCGCATTTGCTCCAAAGAATTCATGCCCGACAAGACGACCGCCACTCCGTCAAGATTTGCGGCGAAACGCAATGCCCAAGACGCGGGCGAGGAATCTGGTTCGGCGTCGCGCAAAATTTTTTCAATCTGCGCGGGCGGCTTAGCCAACATTCCGCCTTTAACCGGCTCCATGACGACGACTTTTTTTCCGTGGCGTTGAGCGACTTCGTAGCAGGCGCGGGATTTAATCGCGGGCGCGTCCCAATCCGCCCAATTAATTTGCAGCTGAACGAAATCAACTTCGGGGTGCGCCGACAAAATTTTTTCGAGTTCATCGGGCGTGGCGTGGAAAGAGAAGCCGAGATTTTTAATCAAGCCCGCAGATTTTTTCTCCGCCGCGAAATCCCAAACTTTGAAGTCGTCGAAAAATTTTGTGCGATAGTCGCCCATGTTGTGCAACAGGTAGAAGTCAAAGAACTTTGCGCCCGTGCGCTCCAAAGATTCGTCGAATTGTTTCCAAGCTTCGTCTTGAGTTTTGGCACGCCACGCGGCAAGTTTATCCGCCAGCTGAAAACTTTCGCGGGGATAACGTTCAACCAACGCCGCGCGGATTGCCTCTTCAGAGCCGGGATAAGCCCACGCCGTATCAAAGTACGTGAAGCCCGCCGCTAAAAATTCGTCGACCAACTTTTTAACAAGTTCAACGTCAATCGAATCGTCCGCGAGCTTTGGAAGTCTCATCAAGCCGAAGCCGAATTTTTTTATTCCTTGAAACATAAAAACGCAATCCCTTAAAAGAGCTTCTTGTAAATCTCAATGATTTGCTCTTTGGTGGGAATGCGCATTGTATTTTGCGGGCTGCCGCTTTCGAGGGCGTCGCTCGCCATTTTGTCGAGATAGGAGAAGAATTCTTCCTGAGTGTGGTTGCCTTTTTTAAGCAGTTCGATAACGGGCGGAATGCCAACTTCCTTGCAGAAACGCTCAACTTCTTTAACCATGGCAACTGCGGCGTCGTGGTCGGGCGTGTTTTCGTCAGCGACGCCCATGATACGACCGATGTGCGCGAAACGTGCGGTGTTTTCCTCAATCGCAAACTCAAGGCAAGCGGGCAGGAGGACAGCATTGGAAACGCCGTGTGCAATGTGGAAAAGTGCGCCAATCGGGCGGCTCATGCCGTGGACGATCGTAACCGACGCATTGTTGAACGCGATACCAGCTTCAAGCGCGGCGATTGACATTGCGAGGCGTGCCTGTTCGTTTTTGCCGTCTTTGTAGCAAATGGGGAGGTTCTTGTGGATTTTCTGAATGGCGGAAATCGCGAAAGTATCGGTGAGCGGCTGAGCTTTGCGGGAAGTGTAAGCTTCAATCGCGTGGCACAGAGCGTCGATACCGGTTGCCGCTGTGACGCCGGGAGGCGCGGTCATCGTGAAGGTCGGGTCGACGACAGCCAAAGCCGGAATAATCGACGGACCGCCGAGGAACATTTTAACGTTGTTTTCGGTGTCGGAAATGATTGTGTTTTTGGTAACTTCGGAACCGGTGCCGGCAGTGGTCGGAATGGCAACGAGGTAAGGAACGGGCATATCGATAACTTCATGCATGTAGGAATTAATTTTGCGGTCGCCCGCCGTGGTCATGAAGCCGATAGCTTTGGCGGTGTCCATGGGGCTGCCGCCGCCCAACGCGATAATGAAATCGCATTTTTCTTCCTTGTAAACTTTCAAGCCGGCTTCGACGATTTTGTCGGTCGGCTCGGTGTTTGCGCCGTCGAAGATAACGTAGGGAATGTTGACTTTCTTAAGCGCGTCTTCAACTTTGGCGGCGTTGCCGAATTTAACCATGAATTGGTCGGTTACGATAAGAGCTTTCGTGCCCTTGCCCGCGATGTGGTCGCCCAATTCCGCGATGACATTCACGCCGGAAATAATTTTCGCAGGCACCATGAAGGTATAACCCATAACTGCACTCTCCTTTTAAAATATAATTCGTGATTAAATCTTGGTTACTTTATGATAGAATTTTAAATCCCTGCAAGCTTAATGTCAATATCAATTCGCATAAAATTTTTCCGTGACGCCAAAAAATCTTGTCAGGAGTTGGATTTTAGTCTACAATCAAAAAGGAGTTGGAAGAATATTCAAAAGAAAGGAGTCCTCCCATTGAAAGCAGAGAGAATTCACCAAATACACGAGTTGCTTAGGGAAAGAAAACGTATCTCGCTTGATGAGCTCTGTGAAATTTTTGGCGTGTCGAAAAATACAATTCGGCGCGACATTTCGGAATTGGAAGAGGCGGGCGCGATAAAAAAAGTTTACGGCGGAATTGTCCTGAAGGAAGCCGAGATAACTCCGCTGGAACCGTTCTCGACCCGCGAGATACGCAACATTAACGAGAAAAAGAAAATTGCCGCCGCCGCCGCCGCGCTGGTAAATGACGGCGAAGTTATCTACATAGATTCGGGGACGACGACGATGCATTTGTTGCCGCACCTCGCTGAAAAACAATTTCTGACGATCGTCACGGCGAGTGTTTACGTTCTCGATTTGGCGACGCGCTACGGTAACTTGACAGTCATCTCCACGGGCGGCAATCTTCAAGCTCCGATAAATGCGCTGGTCGGTCCGAGCGTTTTGGAGTGCATACGCAATTACAATTTCTCGAAAATATTTTTGGCGAGCACGGGCATTTCCGTTGAACACGGCGCAACGAACGCTTCGCCGCTGGAATGTGAGATTAAAAAGGAACTTGTGCAGAAAGATTGCCCGAAATATTTACTCGTGGACAATTCCAAATTTGACGTGGCGTCGCTGATGACTTACAGCGATTTAAAAGCCGTCGATTACGTAATCACCGACAGCCGCCCCGCCGATAAATTTCTCGAATACTTCGCGGCGAATAACATTGAATTGATTTTGCCGGAAGATGATTAAAAAAAAGAACGGCTCGTTAGTGAGCCGCTTTATAGCATTGTTGGATTAGGGGTCAAAGTTCAGAGTCAATCATTTGTAGAAGTCGGGACGATCTTTGAAGACGATGGGAACGATTGCGCCGTTTTGCTCTTGAGATTTAACAAGGGCGTCGGCGGTGCAGGTTGCCAAATAGCCGTCCCAAGCGTTCGGACCGCTGACAACGCCTTTAGCCGCCTCGTTGACCCAATCTTGAACTTCTTCGTCGTAAGCGTCATGGAAGCGAACGAAGCAATCGGTGTCAATGGTCGTGGAAACTTGCGCGCCTTTGCGGAAGCTGGGATAGAGCGGCTGGGGCATTTTAATCGCGCCGTCTTCGCAAACGACTTCGCAGTTGATGTCATAGCCGAATTTGCAGTTTACGAAAACTTCATCGTCGACGCAAATTCCGTTCTTGGTGCGCAGGAGCATAATCTGCGGGTCGGCAAGGTGGTCGGCGGCGTATTTAGTTTTGCGCGGGAAGAGGACTTGAGCGGAGACAAAATCGTCGTTTACGAGCCAATGAATAACGTCGATTTCGTGAATGGCGGTATCGTCAACGGCCATGCGCGTGGTGTAGCTGTCGGGGACGACGGGATTGCGGTGCGTGCAGTGAACGATTAAGGGTTCGCCGTATTCGCCGGACTGAATCGCGGCTTTGACTTGACGATAGCCCTTGTCGTAGCGGCGCATGAATCCGAGCTGAATCAGATGCTTGCCGGATTTAATTTCGGCGTCGATAACTTCCAAGCAATCGGCGGCGGTGGTGCACAACGGTTTTTCGCAGAAAATTCTTTTGCCTGCTTTGATAGCTTCGAGCAGGCTTTCTTTGTGCGCGAAGCCGGGGCTAACGATAAAGACTGCCTGGACATCGGGGTCGTTGATGAGGTCTTTGCCGTCCTTGTAAATCTTGCAACCTTCGCCAGCGAGAGCCTGACCTTTTTGCGCGAGCGCGTCAACCATGTCGGCGACGGCTACGACTTGCGCGCCTTGAATGCGTTCGGTAATTCTCTTGATGTGGTCGCGACCCATGCCGCCGCAACCGATGACACCTACGTTAAGCATGATTCTTGCCTCCTGATTCAATCAACCAAAATTCTTTTTGATAACGGCTTCGGCGTGTTCTTTGCCGAGTCTGTAAACGTCGTTGGGGTTCATGCGGTAATATTCGGGGCGGAAAAGTTCAACGGAAACAACGTCCTGCGCCCAGCCAATTTTCTTGAGCGTCTGGAAAATTTCGTCGAGGTTAATGCAACCGGTGCCCGGCCAGAGTCTGTCTTCGTCGAGGAGTGCGCCAATCGGGAAGTCTTCGGTGTCGTTAAGGTGCACTATGAAAATTTTCTTGCCGTCAGCTTTGGCGAGGTCGCTGATTTTGGAATCCATGCCGTGGAAGTGGAAGCAGTCCAAAGTTATTCCGACGTTAGGCAGGTCGACGGCTTGAATAATTTCGTAAGCTTCGCCGAACGTGTTGATTGAGGCGGCGGGGTGCCCGATGAATTCGACGGAAACGCGCATGTCGTATTCGCCGGCGATTTTGCCCATTTCCTTCAAGCACGCGATTGCGGATTTGTGAATCTCGGTGCGCGTGACTTTGTTGAGGCTGACGGTCGGCACGGTGATGACGGTCTTGCAACCGATTTTTTGTCCCCATTCGCACATTTGCTTGAGTTCGTCCTTAATGCCCTGCCAACCTTCGGGGCTGCGGTTGTTGAAGAAGCACAGCGTGTTAAAGGCAAGCGGCGCGATGTTGTGCGCCTTGAAGAATTCGGCAAGCTCTTCGATTGAGTGCTCGGCGAGGTAGTCGCGCATCCTGTCCATTGTGCGCGGCTCGATCATATCGTAGCCGTACTTTTCCGCGAGGAGAATGTCCTGCTCAAGGGACATCGCTTGACAATTCAGAGCAGTTGCTTCGTTCATGCTCAGTTTCATTTAAAGCCCTCCTTCTTTTTGTTCCCAGTTTTTGTAAAGTATAGCGGTCTTGCCGGAAATTTTCTTTAGCAAAACTGCAAATAATGCCGGCAAAAATCGCGGGCGCACGGTTGCAGATTATACTTTCTTGCTAAACTGCCTACACTTGCGTCAGCGAAATCTGACATTTATCTAGGAAAATACTCAAGATGAAAATATTTTAGGCATAATCATTAACCAAATCAAAGTTTCTATCGGACAATTTTACGATATTGAAATTAACGGCTCCTAAAATTTTCGTTGAGATCGTTAATGTAAAAAGGATTGTGAAAGAAGGAAAGTACAATACTTTTTTTGATATGGGAGAGATAAAAAGGCAAAAGCGATTTTCCCTGAAGTGATTGTGCAAAGGTGTAAAAAATCTACGATGCAACGAGTCTCAAAGCAAGCCGAGTCGAATTCGAGCGTTTCTGCCAAGTCTGAAGTAAATATCCCTGTGTTTTGCCTACGTTGAACAACTTTTTGAATTTCTGTCGGCGGTTCGCAAAATTATTTACACGACCAATGCGATTGAAGCGGTTAATTCCAGTTTTCGTAAGGTGACAAAGCGCGGCGCGTTTCCTAATGATATTCGACCGCTGATGCTACTTTTGAGAACCGATTCAGCCGCTTATTTTCTTCGTCAGCTTACTAAATCATTCGATAATTTTCATTTTCGGTAGTGTCAAGTAAATTGTGTAAGTAAGAAAAGTTAGCGGTCGAATTTGTCGAAGAGAGCAGAGAGGCGGTCGTTCAAGAGAAGTTGATTGCGAACG
>JAFXNB010000028.1 GCA_017529935.1 Selenomonadaceae bacterium | reverse complement strand
TGCCCGTCAAACCTGCGCGGCGCATAATCGGATCCATGATAAACGCAACGCGAGCCATGTAACCCGTGCCGTCGAGGAAACTCAAAATGATAAACAGCGTGAAAATCAGCGGGACGAAATTGATGACCGCGCCGACACCCGCGATAATGCCGTCCGAAACAAGCGACTGCATCCAATCCGCGACGCCCGCATTCGCCATTGCCTCAGCCGCCGCAGGTGCCAAAGTTTCGTCGAAAAATTCTCCGACCAAATCGGCAAGCGGTTGACCAATCCAGTTGAACGAAATTTGGAACACCAGATAGAACACGCCGAGCATCAGCACCAGCGACGTAACTCCGTTAGCAAGATAGCGGTCGAGTTTATCCGTCAAAGTTTTGTCGGTTGCGTTGACGGTGACCGCGCTCGCCATAATCTTATCAATCAAATCGTAGCGCGCGGAAATAATTTCTTCCTCAATCTTCGCCGCGCCCAAGCCGCTCTGTTCGATTTTGTGAACTCTGTCGATATGGTCGGTGATGAGTTTGCTAGGCTTGTAGTTGGTCATGACGGCGTTGGTGAACACGTCAAGAAGTTTGCGGACGCTCTTGTTGCTCCTGCCGACGGTGTTTGTCACGGGCATTCCGAAGGCGTCTTCCAACTTTTTCATGTCGATTTTAATTCCGTGACGTTCAGCCTCGTCCATCATGTTCAAATTTAAAATCAGCGGAATTCCGTTTTCCATAAGCTGAACGGTAAGGAAAAGATTTCGCGCAATGTTCGCGGCGTCGATAATGTTGACGACGATGTCGGGCTTGTTCTCTTTGAAATAATCGCTGACGACCTGTTCTTCCTGCGAACGGGCGTTAATCGAATAGGTGCCGGGCAAATCGATGACGGAAATTTTTCTGCCGTTGTGTTCGATTGTGCCGACTTTTTTGTCGACGGTGACGCCGGGCCAGTTGCCGATTTTCTGGCGTGCGCCGGTCAACTCGTTAAAAATTGTGGATTTGCCTGTATTGGGATTGCCCGTCAAGGCAACGGATAATGCTGACATTTTATCACCTCACTGAATTTGCGAAACTTGAATCTGCGCGGCGTCGGCTTTCCGCATTGCCAAGTTGTAGGAACGAAGCCGCAACGCTATAGGGTCTCCCATCGGTGCCGAGTTCAAAATTTCAACGCGCGTGCCGGGGATTAAGCCCATTGTCATGAGCCGCTGCTTGAGTTCCGATTCGCCGATAGAATCTATCCGCACAACCATTCCGGTCGTTGTGTCGCTAAGTGTCAAGTCTATCTCCTCCTTGAAAATCTTTTTCGATTGTGCGAAGTTTATCACGTGTGAAAACAATTATCAACACCTCTTGAAAAATTTTTTCAACGCTATTTACTGTGGAAATTTTTTTGCGCCCGTTGTAAAATGACGGAAAAATTTTTTTGGAGCAGAAGAAATGCAGAGTATTGATATTACGGACAAGGTCAAAAAAATTATCAGCTTCAGCTTGGTCGGCGTGCTGACGGCGGCGTTGATTATCGGTTATGCCGAGTATAAATATTGGCACAAAGACGAGACGCTCACACTTGACGACGCAAAAGTTGTCGGGACGATGGTTTCAGTGCGCGTGCTGGCAAACGGCAAAGTCAAGGAACTTTTATTTGAGGACGGCGCGGAAGTTAAAGCGGGCGACGTGATTGCGCGTTTGGAAGTAGCCATAACCGCAGAAGAAATTCAGCAGCTGGAAAATACGGTGCAGCTGGCTCGCGACAACTACGCGACATTGGCGGAGGGGCAGTGGGTCAAAGTCCCCGTTCAGCGCGAACGAGTGACTTATCCGCCCGCGCCGCCGCCAAGTTCGGGTTCGTCGGGCAATTTGGCGAAGTTAGAGGAGCGAGCAAATCGCATGGCGGAACTTTTCGAGATGGGAGCAGTCAGCGCAGTGCAAAGAGACGCCGCCCGCCGCGCTTACGAAAGTGCTTTGGCGGATTCGTCGTCTTATTCCTATGAATCGTCCGCGCCGATTATCGAATACTACACCGAATACGTCGATGAATTTCGCGCAACGCCCGCCGAAGTTTTAGCGGGAGCCGAGCAAGCAATCAGGCAGGCGGAAATTTCCTTGAACGCGGCAAAGCAGGAGGCGCGCGAGACAGATGTTATTGCGCCGGTCAGCGGAGCGATTTATTACGGCGTCGAAGTCAATGATGAAATCGTAGCGGGCGATAGCGTTTCGAGAATTGGCGACAGTCGCGAACTTTGGATTGAGGCGGAAGTCACGGAAGAAATTTTCGATAAAATTCCGCTCGGCAAACTCGTCAGCTACACGATTGACGGGAAAGAAATTTTCGGCACCGTCATCGAAAAAATTAAGCCGAACGTCAACGAGACGCCCAAAGAAAATCAAGAACCCGTCGAACTTCCCGAAATTCCCACGTCAGAAAATCAAGCCGCGCCTTTAATCGGCGAAACTCCTCCGCCAGCTGAAACTCCCGCTCAACCCGACCAACCTCAAGCTGTCCAAGCCGCCGTTGAAACCGTCGAGCCGAACAGCTCCGAAACCAATCTCAAAATTAAACAGATAATCGATTCCGTTAAACAAAAGAAAAATAAAACTGAAACTCCGCAGCCGCCGCAAATCCCCGACAACTTCGCCGAGCAACAAAAGCCCAACGATAAATTTATCATAAAAATTTCTATGCCCGTCGAACGCGATTTTGATTGTCGTCCTAACACTAAGACTACGGTCAAGATTAAACTTTAAAAATATTTTCTTGACAAGCGATAAAAAATGTTTTAATATTACCGCGCTGTGGGGGCGTAGCTCAGCTGGGAGAGCGCTTGAATGGCATTCAAGAGGTCAGGGGTTCGATCCCCCTCGTCTCCACCAAAACTTGAATATTTCCGCGCAAGGCGGTTATTTTCGTCTATGGAAGTCTTTATAGCCGAATTGCTCGCCGCTTAAAATCTAATTGAACTTTAACCGAGTCGTTCCTGAACAATTTTTAGATTGCCGCCCTGCAGAAGCGTTGCGTAAGTGTGTCGCAAACCGTGAAACGTAAAGTCCGAACGGATAAATATCTTCGACTGAAATTCGTCGGGCTAATTGGTTCACCAAAAGGACGGGTGAAAAGCAAATTGTGCCCTGCGAATAAATCGCCCAAGTCTTGGTAGTGTAAAATATGGATTGTGTAAGAAGAAAAGCACAATCTATTTTACTTTATCAGCTGATGCCCGGAATGGATTTAACTACCGTTTAATTTGCTAGGCGCAAAAAACCGCAATACAGTTAGCTTTGTAAAAATTTTGTAGTCTACCTGTAGTCTACCGCCACGACCTAAAAAGCCCCCTCTGAAAAGGAAGAGGTTTTCGTCAATCGTAAAGGATATTGCCGTTGAAGAAATGGTTGGCGATTTTAAGGCGGTCAGTGAACTGCCACATGTAGCCGCGCAGGTCGTCGCGACTGCCCCCATTGCGCGTTCCAAATTGGGCAACCTAAACTGCGCCAATCAATGAAGCCATTATAAATGGAAACGTCGATCCCTTTCAAGAGGAATTCCCTCTAATGGTGGCAAAGGTCAGAATGCCTTTTGGGGTAAGAAAAGAGAGAGTGCTACTCTCAAAATCTC
>JAFXNB010000027.1 GCA_017529935.1 Selenomonadaceae bacterium | reverse complement strand
GTGCCACGAAGCCGCGTGCAATGGCAACTGCTTTAACCGCTTGGTTCAGCGCTCCGGCACCTATCGCCTGCATCTCGGCACTTCCGGTTTCGCGGATAACTCCCGCGAGTGCGCCGGCGACGGAATTGGGGTTAGATTTGGCTGATACCTTTAGGATTTCCATGATTGATCCTCCTCCCTTGTGCATTTTGGTGTTGTAGTGGTTTTCTACCTGCTGCGGCTCCTTCTGCGTCTAAATTGTCTTCCCTGTTAATTCTTCAAACTTAAAGTAAATCCTTCACATTGCCCAACCGATTTTGTCATATATTTTATTACAGCAAATAATATTTTCTATTTATGACGTTTTTCTCTGACGAGGACGCGCTCAATTTTCGTTGGCTTGTTCGTCTTGTCGTTTATATCAATTTGCACGGCGCAATAGATAGCCGCTCCCTCCGCCACTTCAAATTTGCTTGGTCTTCCCGTTAAAAATTTTTTTACTACCGGCTCAATCGCCATGCCCAAAATAGAATTTTCCGCGCCGACCATGCCCAAATCGCTGATATAAGCCGTGCCCTTCGGCAAAAGTCTTTCATCCGCCGTCTGAATGTGCGTGTGCGTTCCAACCACCGCCGTAACTCGTCCGTCGAAGTAGTTGGCAAAGGCAAGTTTCTCACTTGTCGCCTCCGCGTGGAAGTCAACTAAAATCACGTCGCAAATTTTTTCCATGCTCTTTAAAATTTTGTCGCCCAGCCTGAAGGGGTCGTCCATTGGCGGCTGCATGAAAACTCTGCCAGCCATGTTAATCACGCCGATTTTTTTCTTGCCGACGGGGAAAATGCAATAGCCTCTGCCGGGCGTGTCTTCGGGGTAGTTGGCGGGGCGAAGCAGGAAAGGTTCCGTGTCGATAATCTCCATGACTGTGGGATTGTCCCAAATGTGATTGCCCGTCGTGACGACGTCCGCGCCGCCTTTTATCAGCTCGTCGAAAATACTTGGCGTTAAGCCTTTGCCGTGCGCCGCATTCTCGCCGTTGACGATAACCGCGTCAATGCGCCGCGCCTGCTTAAGTTCGGGCGTTTGCTCCATAAAAAAATATCTGCCGGTTCGCCCGACAATATCACCGACCATCAAAATCCGCAAAAAATTTCGCTCCTTCCTCAGCGTGCATACACGACAACGCGCTCCTGTTCGCGCACGCCGACCAGCCGCCCTTCCACGCGCATTTGCCGCATATTGTTCAAGCACTGCTCCAAATAATTTTCCTGCGCTATCAAATATTCTTCGTCTGGGAAATAATTTTCGTCATATTCCTCAATCAACTGGTCGCCGAAATAACTTGCCGCTAACTCCGTCAAAAGGGACAGCTCCCGACAAGTCAACGTTGCCACGTCGCGGCGCACATTTAAAAAGCACGTGCCGTAGACGCCCTCGACGTTAAGCTCCATTGTCGTGCAACCTAGCCCTTCTAGGTGATGAAAAGTTTCCAGTGACTCCGCCACGTAGGACAAAAAATTTTCAAGCTCTTCTTGTGAGAATTTCCCGTTCAGGGCAAAGGAGAGTTCAAGCGTCTCGCCTTTCGACTCGTAAGTCACTGATTGAACCGCAGGAAACACTACCAAAATCGACGCCAACAACCGACTGGCGTCGGGATTGGGTTTCTTCGTCCTCTTCAGAAAATCACACACCGCTCCAACCTCCTTTGTAAGGCAAAAGGGAATAGGTATTTGAAAAGTCCCTATTCCCTACTCCTCAAATAATTATTTTGCGTAGTCGACGACGCGCACCTCACGGATAATCGTCGCCCGAACTTGTCCGGGATAATCCAAATCCTTTTCAATCTTTTTAACTATGTCGTGGGCAAGGGTCACTGCCGCCGCGTCGTCAATCTTGTCCGGCTTAACCATGACGCGAATTTCGCGCCCCGCCTGAATTGCAAAGCAACGTTCGACGCCCTCGAAGGACTCGGCGATTTCCTCCAGCATCTTGAGCCGCTTAAGGTACATTTCCAAACTTTCGCGCCGTGCGCCGGGTCTTGCAGCAGAGACAGCGTCCGCCGCCGCCACCAGAACTGCTTCAACCGTTGTCGCCTCAATGTCGCCGTGGTGAGAGGCTATGGCGTTGATGACGTTTTTGTTTTCGCGATAACGTTTCGCCAAATCCGCGCCGATTGTCACGTGCGGTCCTTCAATCTCGTGGTCAACCGCCTTGCCGATGTCGTGCAGGAGTCCCGCGCGTTTCGCCAAATTCACATCGACGCCCAGTTCACTCGCCATGATGCCCGCAAGCGTCGCCACTTCGATTGAGTGATTTAAAACATTTTGTCCGTAGCTCGTGCGATACTTCAGCCGCCCCAGAAGTTTGATAAGTTCGGGGTGAATTCCATGCACGCCGACTTTGAACGTTGCCTGCTCGCCGGCTTCCTTCATGCGGTTATCAACTTCGCGCGTTGCCTTCTCGACCATTTCTTCAATCCGCGCGGGATGAATTCTTCCGTCCGAAATTAATTTCTCCAGCGCGACGCGGGCGATTTCCCTTTTAACAGGGTCAAAGCCGGAAAGGATAACTGCTTCCGGCGTGTCGTCGATAATTAAATCAATGCCCGTCAAAGTTTCCAGCGTGCGGATATTTCTGCCTTCGCGCCCGATAATTCTGCCCTTCATGTCGTCGCTTGGGAGGGCAACGACTGATACCGTTGTCTCCGTCACGTGATCTGCCGCGCAACGTTGAATCGCCGTGCTCAAAATATCCCGCGCCTTTTTGTCTGCCTCGTCCCTGATTTGCGTTTCATATTCTTTAATTCTGAGTGCCTTGTCATGTTTTAAACTTTCCTCGACCTCGTTCATAAGAATATTCCGCGCTTCGTCCCTGCCAAGCTCCGCAATGCGCTCAAGTTCTGCGTCTTCCTTTTCCTGCATTGCGTCCAGTTGTGCTTGCGACTCGTTCAGCCGCGCCTCCTTCTTACTTAGAAGAACTTCCTTTTTTTCCAGCGAATCCAATTTCTTGTCCAGGTTCTCTTCCTTCTGCACCATGCGCCGCTCTTGGCGAGAGAGTTCGTTGCGCCGCTCTTTGGTATCGCGGTCGAGTTCCTGCCGCATTCTATGAATTTCTTCTTTAGCTTCAAGAATGGCTTCTTTTTTTTCTGCGTTAGATTTTTCTCGCGCTTCTTCGACGATACGCCGCGCTTCGTCGTCCGCCGAGCCGATTTGCGCTTCAGCAGATTTTTTCCGCGCCGCATAGCCGCCCACCGCGCCGAGAATTATTGCAATGATGACTGCTGCGATTGTAATAGCGATAACACTCACCCCCCAAATTTTTTTCTTGAATACCACGATATTTTATAGATTGTGAGGGGATATGTCAAATGCTTTGACACAAAAAAAAGCCGCCAACATTTCGGCGGCGAAGCTGTTTTGAATAAAATTTTAATCGTCGAATAGGAAGACGACTTTCATCTCCTTTAAAAATTTCGAGGCGTAATTTTCAATCAAAACGCGATTCGAGTCGGGAATAGTCAAGACGGGGTTGCTGTTGAAATTTTCTACGGCGACAGCCTTGACGACGAGCGGATTGGCTCCTGCGCGGCTCACGCTGTCTAAGTCGCTGACATAATCCGCAACGCCCATGGAAATTATTTTGTCAATGTCGAGATTCTTGTGCCCGTAAATTTTCGTGCCGTTGGAATTTTTAATGACAGCACTCATGACGGGTTGAAGTCCCAAGCCGCGGCAGTCGACGATTAAGCCGGTGTAATCGCCTTGCGCCATGGAAGCATATTCTTCGACGGAGCGTCTGACTGGAGTAACTGTGCTAGGCGTGTCGTAGGCGATTTGAGAATTTTGGACGGGCGGTTGATAAGCCGGCTCCTGAATTGCCAGCGAATTCGCCTCCATCTTTTGCAAGATGATTGTATCAAGCGACGGCACCGACATTCTAGACAGCGGCGACCGATAACTTGTCGGCGGGGCGGGCGTGAAAGTTTCTTCCTCGACGGCTACTTTTGTGACTTCAAATCTGCGTTTGACGGGCGTTGACGAGTTGTAAGGGACGGAAGCGGGCGCCACTTCAAATACGGGATTCGGGAAAGGCTCGACCGTCGAAGTCCTTTCAAAGACGGCTCCCGCCAACGAATTCGACACGCCGAAGAGCGGCATTTGCACCACCACGCGATAGCCGCCGTCGCTCAAGAAAGTTTCGTTGACAATCTTTGCGCCCTTAATCGTCGCCGCGACATTGAGTTTAATTTGGTCTTTAACCGTCAACATTTTCTCGACGGTCGTCTCACCCTCGACGCGCACGCCGTTGACAATTTCGGCAAGTCTGCGATAAGCATCAGCCTTTGCCGCCGTCGCCGCCAGCCCTTTTGCCTGCGTGTAGTTGACGGCATCGCGCGGAGCAACTCCCAAGCCCGTTACGGTTATCATTTGGTTTTTCCAATCCACGCCGTCAACGTATTCAGCCGCGTTGGGTTCGGCGGATACATTTGCATTCGCCGCGAACAAAACTGCCGCCGCCGCAAATGCCGAGAAAATTTTTGGCACCTTCATCTCAATCACTCTCCTTTTCCCGCAAGTTTATATCGTCTTTGTTAAAGCCGCATTAATCATCAAAACTTTTTAAGCCGTTCGCAAGCCTCGATAGTGTTTTCTCTGCTGTTGAAGGAAGTTAGGCGCAAATAACCTTCGCCGTAGGAACCGAAGCCCGCGCCGGGCGTCCCGATAATGTGATGTTTGCGCAAAAGTTTGTCAAAGAAATCCCAGCGCGACGGAATATCTTCGGGCGTCTTCAGCCAAATGTCGGGCGCATTAATCATCAAAATTTTTTGAGCCGCTTGCAAGCCTCGATAGTGTTTTCTCTGCTGTTGAAGGACGTTAGGCGCAGATAACCTTCGCCGCAGGGACCAAAGCCCGCGCCAGGCGTCCCGATAATGTGATGTTTGTGCAGAAGGACATCGAAGAAATCCCAACTCGACGGAATATCGGCGGGCGTCTTCAGCCAAATGTAAGGCGCATTGATTCCGCCGTAAGTTTTCAAGCCCGCCGCGCCTAAACTCTCGCGGATAATTTTTGCGTTCTCCAAGTAATAGTTGATGAGTGTTTTGACTTGTGCTTGACCTTCGTCGGAGTAAATCGCCTCCGCGCCGCGCTGAGTGATATAGCTCGTGCCGTTAAATTTCGTGGTGTGACGACGCGCCCAAAGATTTTTGAACGGAACGCGCTCGCCGGTTGACGTGCTGCCCGTCAAGCCTTCGGGAATAACGATATAGCCGCAGCGTGTGCCCGTGAAGCCGGCGGTCTTGCTGAAGGAGCGGAACTCAATAGCCACGTCGCGTGCGCCGTCAATTTCGTAAATCGAACGCGGAACATTTTCTTCCGTGGTGTAGGCAGCGTAGGCGGCGTCGAATAAAATCACGGCGTCATTTTCTTTGGCGTAGGCGACCCAAGCCTCAAGCGCGGGTTTGTCGAGCGTGGTGCCCGTCGGGTTGTTCGGCGAGCAAAGATAAACCATGTCAACTTTTTCGGTGGGCGGCGTCGGAGAAAAATTATTTTCGGCGGTGCACGGCAAGTAGACAACGCCCTCAAAATGTCCGTCGGCTTTCAAGTTGCCGGTTCTGCCCGCCATGACGTTCGTATCAAGGTAGACGGGATAAACAGGGTCGGCGATTGCGATTTTGCTGTCGAGCGCGAAAATTTCTTGGATATTGCCGCAGTCGCATTTGGAGCCGTCGCTGATAAAAATTTCGTCCGCGCTGACGTCGAGATTGCGGCGGTGATAGTTGAAATCGGCAATTTTCTCGCGCAGGAAGCTGTAGCCTTGTTCGGGACCGTAGCCGCGGAAAGTTTCGACCTTGCCCATTTCGTCGGCGGCGCGTTTCATGGCGTCGATACAAACTTGCGGGAGCGGGCGCGTCACGTCGCCGATACCGAGCCGAATAATTTTCGCGTCAGGATTTTCTTTTTGGAATTTGGCGGCGCGTTTACCGACTTCCGAGAAAAGATAGCTACCGGGGAGCTTTAAATAATTTTCATTGACCTTTGCCATTAATCAAAAACCTCCTAAAAGTTTAAATCGCCGCACGGCATTCCGCACGACGATCTATCTCAACCGCTCATTAAAGGGCGGAAATACTTTCTTATGGCGGAGCAGAGAGGACTCGAACCTCCGCGCCCTTTCGAGCCTAACGATTTAGCAAACCGTCCCCTTCACCGACTTGGGTACTGCTCCTTACTAACTCAAAAACCTTGCGCAGGTTACCATAAATTTTGCCGCTTGTCAATCAAAAATTTTTATCAAGCCTTCAAAATGTCCGAGAACTTTTTATCAAGGTCGCGCATGTCAATCAAAATTTTATTCATCGTCACGGCGAAATTTTGTATCGCGGCTTCGGAGTAGCGGCTCGCGTCGTAATCCAAAGCGACGACGTACATTCCGGTTGGTTGCGCTTCAACTTCAATGTCAAGCGCGTTTTCCACGGCGGAAATTTCGTTGGGCGGCAGATAAATCACTTTAGCGGGCGTGTCCGCCAAAACAAAATCGCCGTTCATTCCCTTTTGGAAAATGAAACTGACGCAATCGTCCTCCAAGCCTTCGTCATAGATGAGGTTGAGGCTCTTGCGATACTTCATGCCGATTTGATTTTGCCCTTCAAGCCGATTTAAAAATTCGCCAATGGTTATGTCGTCGCTGAAATCCCACGCGCAAGAATACTGCTCCAACATCAAGCCCATCAATCGATACTCGTGCATGTTCGTGCGCCCGTTGTGTATCCAGCTCATGACGGAATCTTTCGAGCCGGTTATCTTTGCCAAAGTCAACATGGACGCGCCGAGGAAGAAATTGTTTTCGTTGATTCGTGTCGTGCGGAAAAATTCTTCCGTGAAATTTTTAAATTCGTAACTGAATTTTCCCTGCGTCCATGCCGCGACGCCTTCGACATCAACGGGCGGCAAATGTTTCTTCTTGTCGAAATTGGCAAGCATTTTTTTCCAATACTCGTGACCTTCGGCGAGTTCTTCGCGCGGGATTTTCGCTTCTTCCTCGACGTAAGCGGCGTAGCTCGGAGAGTGTCTCTTGTTGCGCCCGCGATAGGCAGCGTCCACCGCTTTGACGAACAGATACGCGGAGGCCACGCCGTCCATTATCGCGTGATAAAAATCGACGTAAAGATAATTGGCTTCGGGCGTCTGCATAAGATAAATTCGATAGAGCGGACGATTGATTAAATAATACGGCTCGCGCAACTTTTCCATGCGCTGTTCAAAAGATTTTTCGCTCATGCGTTCAAGGAAAACATGTTCGGGCGCGCCGTCAAAAATTTGGCACAAGTCGCTGGTTTCGGGGTGAAAAAGAAATCTGCAGTGAAAAACGTCTTCCGCCGCCAAAACGCGGTTAATCGCGTCCGCCAGATGATTCATATCAATCGCTGCCGATAATTTGTACAGCCCGCCGATATTCATCATCGTCGATTTCGCCTTGTTGAAGTGCGTATCGACCAACCATCTTTGAATCGGGCGCAACAGATAATATTTCATAAATTTTTTCCTCCTCATAAAAAAGTTTTATAATCTGCCGCGACGAATCGCCAAGGATAATTGGCTGCCTCGCCCGCATAATCAATGTTGATTCTCTTCGTCGCCTCGACACGCAAATTTTCCGCCGGCTCAATAAAAATTTCCTCGCCGCACAAATCCGCGCCGTAAAAATTTTTCGTTATACCCAAAGCTTGAGAGAGTTTGCCCGGTCCTGAGCAAAGTTCGCGCAGATTTTTTTTGCCGCGCCGAATTTTCATCAGCTCCACGCCGTCGACGGGCTTTAAAGCTCTAATCAAAACAGCTTCGGGAATATTTTCGGCGTTGGCGTCGACGTTCGTGCAAATGTGCATGCCGTAAATCAAGTAGACGTAGACGAAGCCGCCCGCGCCGTAGAAAATTTTCGTGCGTTCGGTTTTGCCGCGATAGGTATGCGCTGCCGCGTCTATCGCGCCCATGTAAGCCTCCGTCTCGACGATAATGCCGCTCGTCACACCTTCCGGCAAGTTCGTCACGAGTTTCTTGCCGATAAGTTCGCGGGCAACCGTCAAGCCGTCGCGCAGATAAAATTCGCGGGGCAGTTTCATTTAATCAACCTTAACTTTCATCCACAGGCTGTTATAGTATTCGTCCATTTGGTTGCCGAGATATTTGTAAGTTTCCTGACCGCTGTAGACGTCGGACGACGGGAAGGCAATCGGAGAATTTTTCAGCTCTTCGTCCTCGACAAGTTCGCGGACGCCGGTGTTGGGCGTGGAATATCCTAGGTGGTCAAAATTTTTCGCGGCGATGTCGGGGCGGCACATGAAATCGATAAATTTGTGCGCGTTGTCGACGTTGAGCGAGTCTTTGGTTATGACCCAACCATCAATCCAGAAGTTCGTGCCCTCCTTGGGAATTGCAAACGCCATGTTCGGATTTTCCTGCAAAATAATCGGAGCCTCGCCGCTAAAGACAACGCCCATTGCCGCCTCGGAGTTGATAAGTTTATCTTTAACTTCGTCGACGACGTAAGCTTGGACGAGCGGCTTTTGCTTAATCAACATTTCCTGCGCCTGCGCCAAAACGTCTTTGTCGGTCTCGTTCAAACTTTTGCCCATGAGTTTAAGCGGAATCATCAGCGCGTCGCGGGCGGAGTCCTGCATTAAAATTTGTCCTTTGTATTTTTCATTCCAAAGAATATTCCAGCTGTCGACGGGGTCGGTGACTTTGGTCTTGTCGTAAATTATCCCGACGGTTCCCCAGCAATACGGCACGGAATATTTGTTGCCGGGGTCGAAGGATTCAGCTTGCTTGAAAAATTCCTCGCCGATATATTTTTTCGCGTCAGGGAGTTTTGTAAAGTCAAGCGGCCGAATCAAATCGTTGCTGATAAGTTTTTGAATTATGTAATCGGACGGACAGAGCACGTCGTAATGAACGGCACCTTCGGCAATGCGCGGATACATGCTCTCGTTGGTGTCGAACTCGTCAAGGATAACGTGAATGCCCGTTTCCTTCTCGAAAAGCGTCAAGACTTCGGGGTTGAGATAATCGCCCCAGCTGTAGACGTAGACGACTTGCTCCTCTTTGTCGCCGCCGCCTCCGCAACCAGCAACGCCGAACGTCAGACAACTCACCAGAATCAACACGAGAATTTTTAACTTAGTCATTGTAAAGCCTCCTCATATTTTTTTAACTTGCGACGATTAATCGCGAATAGCATGACAAATATCAGCACGAAGAAAAATACCAGCGTGGAGAGCGCGTACATTTCGGGATGAATTCCGATTTTCAGCTCCGCGTAAATTTCCGTCGTCAATGTGTCGACGCCCGCGCCCTTCGTGAAGTGCGTGATTATGAAATCGTCCGCCGACATCGTGAACGCCAGCAAAAATCCCGCGAAGATACTCGGTCTAAGCTCCGGCAAAACCACGCTCGTAAACGCTTTGAACGGCGACGCGCCCAAATCCAACGCCGCCTCGTAAAAACTTTTGTCCAACGCCATAAGTTGCGGCATGATACACAAAATCACATACGGCACGTTGAAGACGATATGCGCCAACAAAATCGACACGTAGCCGAGCTTCAGCCCAATTCCCATGAACAAAAGCATTAAAGAAATTCCCGTGACAATGTCCGCGTTCAAAATCGGAACGTTCGTTATGCTTAAGAAAGTTGCCCGCCATTTGCGCGAAAGTTCCTTCATTGCCACGCAAGTTATCAAGCCTAAAATCGTCGCGATACCCGCCGATAACAGCCCGATTGACAGCGTGTTGGAAAGTGCGTCGGCGATTCTAGCGTCGTTGAAAAGTTTTTCGTACCAATTCAGCGTGACGCCCGTCCAATGTCCGCGGTATCGGCTGGCGTTGAAGGATTGCGCAATTAAAACTCCAATCGGCGCGTAGAGGAAGAGAAAAATTATCGCCAAGTAAATTTGCTTGATATATTTCATCGCTCCGCCTCCTCGTCGCGTTTATCGAATGCCGCCGTCAATAGCATGTTCAGCACGATAAAAATCATCAGAATCACGGAGAGTGCGCAACCGACGTGCCAGTCATATTGAAACGTAAATTCCTGTTCGATTATGTTGCCGATTAGTAAAAGTTTGCCGCCGCCGAGTAGTGCGCTGATTACAAACGTCGTCAACGCGGGAATGAAAACCATCGTGATTCCGCTGATTGCGCCTGGAATTGTCAACGGCAAAATTACTTTTACGAACGTCTGCCACGAATTCGCGCCCAAATCTCGCGCCGCCTCCAAAATATTTTTGTCAATCTTCGTCAGCGCGATATAAAGCGGCAAGACCATGTACGGCAAATAATTATACACCATGCCCAAGACGATTGCGCCGGGCGTGTTTATCATCTGCAGTTCGGGCAAGCCCAACAACCGCATTAGCTGATTGATTATCCCGTTGCCCTCCAAAATCGTCTGCCAAGCCATCGTCGACAGTAGCGAATTCATCCACAGCGGCAGGATAAACAGCAGGGAAATTATCGTCGTGTTGTCGCGTTGCCGTTCCGTCAAGATTAAGCACAGCGGGTAGGCGAGTAGCAAGCAAATTACCGTGCTGATTAGTGCGAGCGCGATTGAAAGTTCCAGCGCGTCCAAGTAGCCGTGCTCAAAGATTAATCCCATGTTGACCAGCGAAAAATTTCCGTCGTAATCCGTCACGCCGTACCAGACGATACAAACCAGCGGAATAAAGATAAAAAGCCCCGCCCAAATTAAAAACGGAGTTAGCAAAATATTTCTCACGCCGCGATTAAACATCTTGAGCGACCTCCTCATCTTCGGATTGCGGTTTGCTCATGATTTGAATATTTTCGGGCGCGACACGAAGGCTGACCTGTTCACCGACCGTGCGCCCCGTTGTCGACTGCACCAGCCATTGGAAACCGTCCGCCTCAACGTCAATATCGTAGGACATGCCCCAAAAAACCACGCGAGTCACGACGCCATTAAAAGCTCCCTCCTGCGGCGCGGCGAGTTTAATATCTTCCGGGCGAATCTGCAC
>JAFXNB010000026.1 GCA_017529935.1 Selenomonadaceae bacterium | reverse complement strand
GTCCTTTTCAAATTCGATAATATGCCGTCTTCGTGAAGGAGTCCGTGCTTTTGTTGATTGGGCTACGATTGGTATGGTTATAGTTTTCGTTTCGTCGAGGAGAATTTTGAAATTGTTGCCGAGGACGCGGAAGAAGTTCGCCGCGCGGTTTAATAGGTGATGACAATGCTGCTTAGATATATCGGCGACGGTAAAAAAGTTTCATTTGCGCAGGGCGGTTACTACGAGGCACGAAAAATTCATGACGAGATAGGCGAAGCTTGGGCTATCTTTGACGAGGGCGACGATTGGTATGTTTACGGTCTTAAATTTGTTGAGGAAAATTTTGAGGAAGTCACGGAAGACGATTTTAAAACTAGCCGCACAGTTTGATTGACGAGGTGAGGAAATGAAAAAAATTTTTACACTCGTGACGCTGTTGGCGTGTCTTGCGCTGACGACTTCGACGGTCTTCGCGGAGGCGTCGGTCACGCGGATAAAAGATATTGCCAAGGTGCAGGGCGTGCGCAGCAACCAGCTGATGGGCTACGGCTTAGTTGTGGGCTTGCCGGGCACGGGCGATTCTGACGATACGTGGCAAATGATTCAGTCAACGGTGTCATTGCTTAGAAATTTCGGGATAACGGTCAACGCGGCGGATTTGGATTCGGACAACGTGGCGGCAGTCATGGTCACGGCGACGCTCCCTCCGTTCGTTCGCGAAGGCGACACGATTGACGTTACTGTCAGCTCCATGGGCGACGCGGACAGCATTCAAGGCGGCACGCTTCTGCAAACTCCGCTAAGAGCCGCCAACGGTGATGTTTACGCAGTGGCGCAAGGTTCGGTTTCGACGGGCGGTTTCGTCGCGGGCAGAGGCAATCAGCGCGCCCAAAGAAATTTTCCGACGGCGGGCAACATTCCCAACGGCGCAATAGTTGAACGCACGCTGGAAGACGATTTGGGCAAGAACGGACAAATTTCCTTGAGCTTGGCGAATGCTGATTTTACGACGGCTTCACGAATCACGAATTCAATCAACGCGGCTTACGGCGGCAACGTCGCGCACGCCGCTAATCCCGGTCGCATCGATATTAACATTCCCGGCTACTACCGCGCCAATGTCGTCGAGTTCGTCGCTTCGATTGAAGATTTGCCGGTTGTCCCCGACACCGTTGCTAAAGTCGTCGTCAACGAGCGCACGGGCACAATCGTCATGGGCGGCAATGTCACCGTCGACGAATGCGCGATAACGCAGGGCGGCTTGTCGATTCGCATTGACCGCTTGGAAAGTTCTTCCCAGCCGGGACCCTACTCTTACGGCACGTCGATGATTGTTAAAAACGTTGACGTAAACGCACGCGAGGAAACTTCCAGCTCGGTAGTCATGCCCGCAACGACCAGCGTCAGTGACGTTATCGGCGCGTTAAATGCTGTGGGTGCCACGCCCCGCGATTGCATTTCCATTTTGCAGGCAATGAAGGCGGCGGGCGCGATTCACGCGGTGCTTGAGATTATTTAAGGAGGTTTGAGCATGAGAATTGACAATTCGTATTTGTTGCCGCAAATGGGCGCGACGGGTGCGGGCGCGGAAGGTGCGCAAATGCTCAACGACGAAGCAACTTTCCAAGAGCAACTTAAACGCGCAACCGATAAACTAAATAATTCGTCGACGAAAATTACCACGATGACCGAGGCGGAAGTCGCCCAGCGCAACCAAGAAATTAAAGACGCCAGCGTCCAGCTTGAAGCACTCTTGCTGAAGATGATGTATAACGAAATGTGGAAGACCGTCCCGAAAAACGAGCTTTTCGGCAACAGCAACGCCATGGATATTTATCGCGACATGTACAACGAAGAACTCGCTAAAAAAGCGGCGGAGGGCGGCGGTATCGGGCTTGCCGATTACATTTATAAACAACTAACCAAAAGTCAATCGTACAGATAATAATTTAAATAAGCTTGACACAAAAAAACAGCTCGTCTATAATCGGCTTTGTTATCTTACTGCAAGGAGGTGTCGGGCTTGAAGAGGACTTTTCAACCAAACACACATTGGCGCAAAAAAACGCACGGCTTTCGCGAACGCATGAAAACTAAGGGCGGACGGCTCGTAATTAAGAGACGCCGCGCTCGTGGCAGGAAAGTGCTTACAGCTTGAGAGTGCGGCAGGTCACTAATCGGAGTGGCCTTTTTTTTAGCTTTATCGGCGGGCGGAGGTTTGTCGATGTTTAAATTGAGCAAGAGTGAAATATTACGCGGCAAAAACGACTTCAACGCGGTGCACTCTCACGGGCGGTCGTTCGCCAATCACGCGCTGGTTTTGCTCGTCGTCAATGATGAACGCTACAACGGCAAAGTCGGATTCGCGGCGGGTAAAAAGCTCGGCGGCGCGGTTGTTCGTAATCGTGTCAAACGTTTGATGCGCGAGGCTTATCGGCTGAATAAAAATTCTCTCCGCCGCGATTGCGCGATGATTCTCGTCGGGCGAAAATTTTTAGTTAATGCCAAGTTCAAAGACGCACAGAAAGCTTTTCTCGACCTTTGCAAACGTGCCAAACTTTTATCATGATAAATTTTTTCCGCCGCGATTGCGCGATGATTCTCGTCGGGCGAAAATTTCTAGTCAATGCCAAGTTCAAAGACGCGCAGAAAGCTTTTCTCGACTTGTGCAAGCGTGCTAAACTTTTATCATGACAAAATTTTTCCGCCGCGATTGCGCGATGATTCTCGTCGGGCGAAAATTTTTAGTTAATGCCAAGTTCAAAGACGCACAGAAAGCTTTTCTCGACCTTTGCAAACGTGCTAAACTTTTATCATGACAAAATTTTTCCGCCGCGATTGCGCGATGATTCTCGTCGGGCGAAAATTTTTAGTTAATGCCAAGTTCAAAGACGCGCAAAAAGCTTTTCTCGACCTGTGCAAGCGTGCCAAACTTTTATCATGACAAAATTTTTAATAGCTCTCATAAAATTTTATCAACTCTGGTTGTCGCCGCTCAAGGCTCCGTGTTGCCGATTCGTGCCGACCTGTTCAAATTACGCACTCGACGCGCTGAAAAAATACGGCTGGGCACGCGGAGGATTGTTGACGCTGTGGAGAATTCTGCGATGCAATCCGTTTTGCAAGGGCGGCTATGACCCTGTCCCCTAGTTCCTAAAGGAAGTGATTTTTTGGAAGAACCCGGACTCTTTAGCGGCATATTTGAGCCGATAGAAAAACTCATGACAGCCGTTTTAAGCGCGCTGTATTCGCTGACAGAAGTGCTCGGCGTGCCCAGCTACGGTTTGGCGATAATCCTTTTAACCGTGCTGATAAAAATTTTAGTCTATCCGCTGACAAAAAAACAGCTCCAATCGATGAAGGCAATGCAACGCATTCAGCCGCAGATGAAAAAACTTCAAGAGAAGTACAAAAACAATCCGCAGATGTTGCAGCAGAAAATGATGGAGCTTTATCAAAAAGAGGGCGCAAACCCGATGTCGGGTTGCTTGCCCATGCTGATTCAGATGCCAATATTAATGGGCATGTACTACACGCTTTATAGTTTCGACTACGGCGGTGCGGCTCCGTCGTTCCTGTGGTTGCCGAGTTTATCGGAGACCGATCCGGTTTATGCGTTGCCGTTCCTTTCGGCGGCGACGACTTTCCTTCAGCAAAAGATGATGTCGAATACGAGCGAAGCCAATCAGCAGATGAAAATAATGATGATAGTAATGCCGTTGTTTATCGGCTGGATAAGTTTGCAATTCCCGGCGGGGCTGGTGCTCTATTGGGTGACGATGAATATTGTGCAGATAATTCAGCAGTGGTGGACGAACAGGCAAACCGACGACAAGGAGGCGGCTTAAATGGCTGTGATAGAAAAAACGGGCAAGACAGTTGACGAGGCGATAGCAGCGGCGGTCGCGGAGCTGGGCGTTGCCGAAGACGAACTTGAGATTGAAATTTTGGAGACGCCGACGAAAAGATTATTTGGCTTGTTCGGTGAAACGCCCGCCAAAATTCGTGCCACGGTTAAGGAGCCGCCCGTTGTAGCGGAACCTGCGCGGGAAGAAGAAGCTTTGCAAGAAGAGCCGCCCGAAATTGAGCCGACGATTGAGCCGACGATTGAGCCGATATTGGAGCCGTCGCCGGTAGAAGAACCTGCAGAAGTTTTCGACCGCGATAAAATTATCGACGCGGCGGAAGATTTTTTGCGGGAAGTTTTCGCGGCAATGAATCTTCAAGTCACGATGAAAATCGAGGACGCCGCTGAGGAAGGTTGCTTTATCGAACTGAGCGGCAAGGGCTTGGGCATTTTAATCGGCAGACGCGGGCAAGCTTTGGACTCCCTGCAATATCTGCTAAACTTGGCAGTTAATCGCAAGGCGGGCGAAAAAGTTCATTTCACGCTTGACGTTGAGGATTATCGCCGCCGCCGCGAACAGGCTTTAATCAAACTTGCAAAGGGCGTCGCCGAACGTGCGCTTAAAACCCGCCGCGATGTCAAACTTGAACCGATGAACCGTCACGAGCGGAAAATTATTCATACCGTCCTGCAGGACAATGACCGCGTCGAAACACACAGCGCGGGCGAGGAGCCTTATCGCTACATTGTCGTTTCACCGAAGCGCGGCAGAAGATAAAAAAAATTGCGCGGTTGCCTCTCGTCGAGGTAGTCGCGCTTTTTTTGTTCAATAGATGTCTTGCAAAAAGTTTTGAGCTGTGCTAAACAAACGATGTTAAAGATAAGGAGATGATTTAAATGAACGCAATGCCGCACATGGAGGAAATTTGTCGGCGAGTGGTTGCCGCCTACCGCAATGCCTACGGCGACGACATCGAGGCGATTTATCTTTACGGTTCATACGCGCGCGGAGATTTTGATGAGGACTCGGATATTGACTTCGCCGCGATTGTCAAGGGCGACCCGCTTACCTTGAGCAAAAAGCGCAATCAAATATTGAGCAGTACACTAAGGATGGATTTGGAATTGGACGTCATAACTTCGCCGATGGTCATCAGCTCTAAGATTTTCAACGAGTACAAGAACGCGGGCGGCTACTACGAAAATATTTTTAAGGAGGGGAAACGTCTTGCGTGACTTGACGGTATACAGATTGGAAATAGCGCGGGAGCGTCTGGAATTGTCGAAGATGGTTTTGGAGAAAGGATATTTCAGAGATTCAATCAATCGCTCCTACTACGCTATTTTTTCTGCGGCTCGTGCTCTTTTATCGGAGGCTTATGTTGACTTCAAAAAGCACTCGGCGGTTATCAGCTACTTTCGCCGCGAATACGTCAAGACTGGAAAGTTCGACGTAAAAACAAGCGGCGGAATTCTGCGCGGCTGTGCAAAAATATTTGGAGGAGGCGAGCTAATTGTTGACGATTGACGAGATAAAAGCGGCGGTGACACCGATTTGCGAACGCTACGGCGTGAAAAAGATGTGGCTGTTCGGAAGTTACGCGCGCGGCGAGGCTGACGAAAAAAGCGACGTGGATTTAATTCACGTTGGCGGCAAGTTCAGAGGCTGGGAGTACGGCGGCTTTTATGCTGACCTTCACGACGCCTTGGGCATCGAACTCGATTTGGTGAGCAGAGAGGTCGCGGGCAAAAGATTTTTAAACGTAATTTCAAAAGATGAGGTGTTGCTTTATGAGAGGTAGACAGGCAGATTTGCAGAGGCTTTTCCACATCGTCAAGTGGTGCAGAAAATTGCAAATCATCGGTTCCGACGTTCAAACTTACGAAAATTTTATCTCAAGAAAAAATTATCAACTGGTTGACGTGAGCGCGTTTTATATCGGGCAAATCGGAGAGCACGTTCGCAATTTGTCCGACGAAAACGACATGCGCAACATTTTGATTCACAACTACGGCAAGATTAAAAAAGAAGTTGTCTGGAGTGTCATCACGGAGCACGCGCCGATTTTGGCGGAGAAATGTCTTGAAGTTTTGCGGGCGGAAAACCGCAACGTCGACGCCGAACTTAGGGAGGAGCTGGCGGAGGAGACGGACATTTTCGACGGGGAGCAAACGAATGATAATCGCTGAGGTGTGCGTGAACGTCACGGCGAACAGAGTACAGCAAAACTTTACGTATCTTGTGCCGGAGAGATTAAAGTTTTTGACGGCGGGCTGGCGAGTGATTGTACCGTTCGGAGCGCGGACGTATGACGGTTTTGTAATGAACGTGCAGGAAGTCGACGACGCGACGGAATTTGAATTCGTGCTGAAGGCGATAGAAGACGTAATCGACGACGAGCCGTGGTTTACGCCGGAAATGATGAGCGCGGCGCGTTGGCTGGCGGAATTTTATCTGTGTCCGCTGTCAATTACAATGGGGCTGTTCATGCCGGGGCGGCGCGGCAAAAAAATTTCGGTGCTGTTCGAGCGCGTCTTAAAACTTGTAAAAACTTTCGACGAGAAAAATTTCAAAAAGAATTCCGCGCAGTTGAGAGTTTTAAAACTTTTGGCGGAGCGCGGCGAACTTTGCTTGAGCGGACAAAAAATTTCATCGCAGACGGTAAAAGCTTTGGTCGAGGCGGGCTATGTGGCGGAGGAGCGGCGGCGTATCACGCGCGACAGCTACGCAAAAATAAAATCGGTGTCGAAAACTTTCGAGCTGACGGCGGAGCAAATCGCGGCGATTGAGGCAGTGGAAAAATTTTTGACGGCGCGGCGATTCCAAGGTTTTTTACTGCACGGCGTGACGGGTTCGGGCAAGACGCAAGTTTATATCGAGCTGACAAAAATAGCGCGGCAAGTTGGGCGGCGCGTGATAATTTTGGTGCCGGAAATCGCGCTGACGGGGCAAATCGTCATGAACTTCAAAGCGCATTTCGAGGACGTGGCAGTAATTCACAGCCGCTTGAGCATTGAAGAACGCAGCGACGCTTTCCACAGGATAAGAAACGGCGAAGTCGGAATTGTAATCGGGGCGCGGTCTGCGCTGTTCACGCCGATAGAAAACGTCGGGCTGATTGTGGTCGATGAGGAGCAAGATTCGTCGTATAAGCAGGACAAAAATCCGCCGCACTATCATGCCCGCGTTGTCGCCGAGGAGTTTGCAAAATTTTACGGGGCGGCGATAATTTTCGGGTCAGCGACGCCGAGCGTAGAAAATTTTTATCGGGCGCAATGCGGCGAGTTGATTCTGCTAAAAATGCCGCGCAGAGTTTTGAATAATCCGTTGCCGCAAGTCGAGTGCGTGGACATGCGCGGCGAGCTTCGGGCGGGCAACAAATCTGTCTTGAGTCGGGCGTTGCTTGAGCTGTTGAAAAAAACTTTGGCGGCGAATCAGCAAGCGATAATCCTTTTGAATCGGCGCGGCTGGTCGACGGTGGTGATGTGCAGGAGTTGCGGCGAGGTGGCGAAGTGTCCGGATTGCGGCTTGCCGATGACCTATCACGCGGACGGGAAATTGCGCTGTCACCGCTGCGAAGTGGAAGCTGAGCCGCCAACGATTTGTCCGGCTTGCGGCAGTCGCCACATAAAATTTTTAGGCACGGGCACAGAGAAATTGGAAGCGGCGTTGAAACTTTCCTTGCCGAACGCAAAAATTTTGCGCATGGACAGAGACTCGACGCGCGAAAAATTCGGGCACAAAAAAATTTTAGATGCGTTCGCGGCGCACGAGGCAGATATTTTATTCGGGACGCAAATGGTCGCCAAAGGTCACGACATCAGCGGCGTGACGGCGGTCGGCGTGCTGAATGCGGACGCGACGTTGAGTTTCTCTAACTTTCGGGTGGCGGAAAATTGTTTCGCGCTGATAACGCAAGCGGCAGGTCGGGCGGGTCGCGCGGATTTGCCCGGCAAAGTCATCGTGCAAGCCTACAACGTCGACGCGGCGGCGATTCGTTGTGGCTGTGCGCAGGACTATGAAAAATTTTTCGCGAACGAACTTCCACAGCGCAGGGAAGTTTTTTTTCCGCCGTTCTGCCGGCTGGTCAAGCTGATTTTCATGCACAAGGACGAGACCAAGGCAAAAGATTTCGCAAAAAAAATCCGCGCGGAGTTTCGCACGGCGGTTGCAAAAAATTCTTCGGTGCGGCAAGAAATTTTCGGACCGATTCCCGCCGCCGTTGCCAATTTCTGCGGCGTGTATCGCTTCGTGCTTTTGATTAAGTCGGAAGATTTATCGAGCGTGAGAAATTTTTTGCGGGCGAACAACTTGCACAAGCGCGACGACGTTTACATTGACATTGACCCGCTGACGACAGATTGAACGTTCAGAGCGCGGCGAGCTACTGAAAAATTTTTCGCGGAAGATTTATCAAGTGTGAGAAATTTTTTGGCGACCCTAATTGGATGCAACGTCACGTTGCCCCGCTGACCACAGATTGAACTTGACGGAACGGCGGCAAATACATTAAAATAACCTGAAAATATTTCGGGGAGTGAGATGATTTTGGCTAAGAAAATTTTTCTCGGCGTGCTGATGATTTTTTTGAGCGCGTCGATTTTTTCTGTGGCGAGCGCGAAAAAAATTCCCGACACGTGGCGACTTGACGGGAATTCTTCTGCTGAGCTGAGAAATTTTCGATTGATGACGGACGATTGGCAAATTTCTTTTCGCGGGAAGGAGCCGACGCGTCAAGGCTTGGAAAATCTTCACGCCTCCGCGAGTGCGCAGCCGTCCGTAGCCGCCCTTAAGACGCTTTACGATAAAATTCACGCGCTTGAGCCAGATGCAAAAATTTTTATGCTTGACTTGCGGCAAGAAAGTCACGGCTTCGCGAATTCCCTGCCCGTCAGCTGGTACGTCGATCACAACGCGGGCAACGCGGGAAAAACTATCGCCGACGAAGTCGAGACGATCGAACTTGACAGCTTGAACAGCCTGCGCGGCGTCGAGACAACTTTTGAGCCGTTGGGCAACGCCGATAAAAAAATTTTCAAGCCAATAACGATAATCCCGCGCGTGATTCAGACTGAGCGAACGTCCTCGGAGGCGGCGGGCTTTGAGTACGTGCGATTCGCGGCGGCTGATATGCAATTCCCCGCGCCCGAACTCGTCGACGACTTTATAATTTTCGTCGCCAACTTGCCGGAAAATTCGTGGCTACACTTCCACTGCCTAGCGGGTCACGGGCGCACGGCAACTTTTTTAGTCATGTACGACATCATGAAAAATCCTGATTTATCGCTGGAAGAAATTTGCAAGCGGCAATATCTTTTGGGCGGCTCAAATCTTTTGCTGGAACCGGAAGGCAATGATTGGTATGCAGAAAAATCTCGCGACCGCGCAAAAAAAATTCGCCTGTTCTATGAATTCGTGCAGGGGACGCGGGCAGAACAAATCGGCTTGCCGTGGAGCGAATGGTTGGAGGTTAAGCGATGAAAAAATTTTTATTAACCTGCGCGGCGATTTTTATTCTACTGACGAGTTCAGTTGAAGCGGCGAACGCTGAATATATTTTGAACAACGCGGAACTTTATCCGACTTCGACGGGCGTGGCTTATTGCGACGAAATTGTTTGGGCGACGCTCAATCAAATCACGACGGACGACATGACGACTTACGAAAAAGTTTTGGCGTGCTACAATTATCTCGTCGACACCTGCAGCTACGGCGATAATGTTTTGCGCTTGGACTTCCCCGAAGACAACGGCACGGCTCGCGCTTATGGAATGTTGGTTGGACACGTCGGAGCTTGTGACGATTATTCTTGTGCGTTCGCCGCGCTGGTGAGGGCTATCGGCTTGAACTGCTACACGGTCTACGGGCAGACGGCGCGCGCGAACGGCGGCTACACGGGGCACATCTGGTGCGTTATCGCGGTTGACGGCGTGGAATATGTTTTCGACCCGCAAATCGACGACAACATCGGCGCGGGTGTTTATTATCGTTTCTGCGTGACTTATGACGAGACGCCCGGTTCTTATTACGATTCTGAAGTACGTTGGGGATATTTTGAACCGTTTTATTGATTGGAGACGATTAAAATTAACATTGACGAGCTTGCGAAAAATATTTTGAACACGGTCGGCGGTAGCGGCAACGTCCTTTATTCCAACGTGATTCAGGCGACGAACTGCATGACACGCTTGCGCCTGCGACTGATTGAAAAAAATGATTACATGATTGAAGCGTTGAAGAAAATCGACGGCGTGTTGGGCGTCAATGAAGACGGCGACGAAGTTCAAGTTATTCTAGGCGCGGGCAGGGCGACAACCGTCACCAACGCGGTCAATAAAATTTTGGAGGAGACCAACACCGTCAAGGTTGGCGAAATTAAAGTCGGCGACGGCAAAGCTCTCCACGAAAAAATTCGCGCAAAGAACGCCACGCCGATAAAACTTTTCTTTAAAAAAATTTCTAGCATTTTTACGCCGCTGATACCGGGCTTTATCGCGTGCGGTTTGATTACGGGCATTGTCAGTTGCATGGTAAAAATTTCTCCCGCGCTCGCCGATGAAAAGGGAATTCAACTTGCAATGGTCGCCGGCAACGCGGTTTTCTGGGGAATGAATTTGTTCGTCGGAATAAACGCGTCAAAAATTTTCGGCGGCACCCCGATTATCGGCGGCGTGCTTGCGGCGTTGATGACGCATCCCGGTCTTGCCAATATAAGCATTTTTAACACGCCCTTTGTCCCCGGTCGCGGCGGAGTTATCTCGGTGATAATTGTTGCGGCGTTCGCGGCGTGGCTCGAAGAGAAATTGCACAAAATTATCCCCGAAATGTTCGATTTATTTTTGACGCCGCTGGTTACAGTTTTAATCGCGGGCGCGGCGGCCGTCTTGGTTTTGCAACCTGTTGGCGGCGCAGTGTCAGACGCAATCGGCTCGGCGGCAACGACGGCAATTCAATCGGGCGGCGCGTTCGTCGGATTTATTTTGGCGGGCGTGTGGTTGCCGCTGGTCATGTTGGGAATTCATCAGGCAATGACGCCGATTCACGTCGATTTAATCTCCCAGTTCGGCGTGACGATTTTGTTGCCGATTTTGGCGATGGCGGGCGCAGGTCAAGTCGGCGCGTCAATCGCGGTCTACTTCAAAACGAAAAATAAATTCCTCAAGAAGACGATAGCCTCGGCGTTGCCCGTCGGCATGATGGGCGTGGGCGAGCCGTTGATTTACGGCGTGACGTTCCCGCTGTTCAAGCCGTTTATCGGGGCGTGTATAGGCGGCGCGTTCGGCGGAGCAATTATTGCGACGTTCACGGTTGGCGCGGCGACTTTGGGCATTTCGGGCTTGCCGCTTGCCGCCACGACCAACAACATCCCGATTTATTTTCTCGGATTAATCACGTCGTATGTCGTCGGCTTTATCGCCACGTGGCTTATCGGCTTCGACGACCCCGCCGAATGAAGAATTTAATTTATCCCGAACCAATCATTTGTCTTGAAAAATTTTTCCGCGCCGCGCAGGTCTTCCGGAGTATCAATTTCGAGCCTGTCGATAACTTTTGCCGCCGCCGGAAGAAATTTCTGCAAGTGTTCAAAGGTGTGGGAGCTGCCGTTAATCATCAAGCCGGCGGGCATATAAACCACGTTCGCCCATTCGTAAGCGGATTTTTCCTCGAACGAAAAGCCGTGAATCCGCAAATCGTCGCCGCGCTGTTCAATGGCGCAATAAACCGGGTCGTCCGAAATTCTCTTTGAAACGGCGATAAGCAACTCGTTATCATCAAGCCTTGCCGCAGTCTCCAAAAATTTTGCAAAGGTGCGCGGCTCAATAATCATGTCGCCGTCCATAAAAATCGCCGAGCCATTAATATTTCTTGCCGCCAAATAAAAACTCCCCAAGGTCTTTGTGTGTTGGAAGTTGGCGTTGCGCACGAAAATTATATCGCGGCGAATTTTACTGGCAAAAGTCATCACGTCCTCCTCCATGAAGCCGACCACGAGAAAAACGTTTTCGACGTTCGCCAGCAACGACAGCTGATATTCCAAAAGAGCTTTGCCGTTTATTTTGATTAGCGATTTCGGCTTGCCAGCACCTAAGCGCGTGCCCATTCCCGCCGCCGCTATCACAGCATTTTTAACAGCCTGCATAAAGCACCTCCGTCAAAGACAACGTAATCCGAAACAGAAATCGCCGCGCTCACGGGCTTGTGGACGCCGCCATAAGCAACGGAAATGTTCGCCTCCTCGAACATCGGGACATCGTTAAAACTTTCGCCGACCGCAACGACTTTGTTGGAAATTTTTTTCAGCGCACGAATCGCCGAGCCTTTATCAAGGATTTTCTTCAGGACGGGGGAATTTTTTTCGTCCGGCTCACTCGTCGAAGAAAAACTTTCGCATCCGAGTTTGGCGATTATCGGCGCAATCCAACAATCCAAGTTGCCCGTGACGACGGCGCAATTTTTTTTGTTCTCGCGAATGAAGGCGGCAATTTCCGCGTCAAGCTCCACGCCGTCCATAATCTCTTGAATCTTTTTCAGCGGAATATTTCTCAAGATAAGGTAGCGCAACCGAAAAGATTTTTCAAAGGGAATTTGCCCGCTCAAAGTCAAATCGGTTAAAAGTTTCATCTCGTCGGCAAGGTCAAGTTCTTTAGCAAGCAACGGAAGCGTCTCAACTTTAGTGACGGTGCCGTCCAAGTCAAAAGCAAATTTTTTCATTACATCACCTATTTTTGTACAGGAAACAATCAAAGTTGAAGGCCTCGTTCCAAAAGCCCTCAATATGATGTTGGTCGAATTTTATTTCCAAATTATTTTTCGCGGCGTATTCGCGGAAAAAGTCCTTCGCGATAAAAAGTTTCGGCAAATCCTTGTAAAGCTCGTCGTAATTTTTCGTGTACTCGCGGCGATATTTAAGATAATCGTCTTTAGTGTCCGCGTTCAATACCCGCAATATCCCGACGCTCCGCCGCGCCTTGGCGACCATGCGATCCAAAACTTTTTCTACGTAATTCAAATCGGAGAAATACTGAAACACACCGGTAGAAAAAACCGCGTCGTATTTTATCTCCGTCGGCAAATCGGTCGCCTCGCCCGCAATGCACTCGATTAAATTTTCCACGCCGATAACTTTTTTGGCAACGTCAAGCAAATTCTCCGCGTAATCCGAGCCGCCGACCTCGAAGCCGTCTTTCCGGAAAAAATAGAGATTGGCACCGCTGCCGCAACCGACTTCAAAAATCCCCCCCCCCCCGAAGCTTATCGGACAAGCCGAGATTGCGCCTGATGTATTCGTATTCCTTTCTGAATTCGTCGGCGGCAATGGCGGCGTTTTTGAAATCCCAGCCGACAATCCTTTTAAGCTCCAAAATCAGCCGCGCCTCGTCCTGTGTGTTCAGCTCCTCAAAATTTACCTTGCGGTTGTTCCAAAGTTTCTGCCAATGATTTTCCATGTCGTTCATCCTCAAATTCTGCCCGCAACTTTTCCAGCACGATTATCATCGGGTCGTAGAAATTCATGCCGCCAAGTCTGCCGCTGCACTTTTCGTACATAACGGGCAGTTCGGTGCAGCCCAAAATATAATCCCCCCCCCCGGTCAACCTGTTGCGATTAACAAAATCGACGAAAGAATTTTTAACTTCCGCCGTGTACTTGTCCTGCTTAACCGCCTCAATGAAACTCCGCACAATCGGAAAATCTTCGGGCGGCGGCGCAGTGCATTCAATTCCTTTAGCTTGCAACTTTTCCTGATAGACGCCCGACAAAATCGTTCCTTCGGAAGCCATGAGAAAAACTTTTTTCACGCCGCGACTTTGCAGGTGCGCCGCGCAGTTCTCGATAAGGTCGACGATATAATTACGCGCCTCAGGAAACTTTTTGTAAATCGCCTCCAAAAAAACGTGCGCGGTGTTGCAGGCGATTAAAATTTTTGAACAGCCCGCGTTAATCAGAAGCCTAATCGAATCGGTCATTTGCTCGACGAGGAGTTCGACGTTTTCATTGTAGAGCAGGGCGCGGACGCGGCTGGGCATGGTGCAGTTGTTGTCGATTATGATTCGCGGACGATCCCACTCCTTTTCGGCGGGGAAAACTTTTGCCCATTGCTCAAAAAAATTAATCGTGGCGCAGGTTCCAACGCCCAATGCGCCGACGATAAACGGTTTTTCGGTTTTCAAAGGTAATCACTTCTCCAATCTAAATTCTGTTGACGCTCGGCGGTAAGAAAATTCTCCATTATTTCCGCCAGCGCGATAGAATCTTTAGCGGTGAGTTTGAAACTATTTTTTTCAATGCCGTTTATAAGATAAAGCATGTCGCTAAGCTCATAACGAAGACCGTCCCCGAAAAAGTTTTCGTTGTATTTTTCCACAATATTTGGGTCTTCGTAGTGGATTTCAAATTCGGTTGTTTTCCACCACGGCGGCGCAACCACGATATATCCTTCGGTGCCCGAAATCAGAAGTCTGCCTTCAGATTTTACACCAAGCCCGCAAGTTGCCGTCGCTAAGCCGCCGGGAAAGGACATTGAAACTTTGGTAAAAATATCCAAGCCATTGTCAGCGGTTATCGTTTCAAAGCTGATGTTCTTAAAATTTGCGCCGAATAATTTCAGCATAGGAAAGACGACGTAGCTGCCAAGTTCCAAAAAACTGCCGCCGAAATTTAAATCCGTCAACTCGCGGCGATTTTTATTTTCCAATTTGGTGAAGCACGCCTCGATATTTCTGATGTTGCCTATCTTGCCGCTACGAGCAATGCCAAGGAGTTTGTTAAAGCCGGGGCAATACGCTGTTTTTATTCCCTCAAAAAGCACCAAATTATTTTTCTGCGCGTAGTTAAAAAGTTCTTCTGCCTGAGATTTTTTCAAAACCATGGGCTTTTCGCAAAGCACGTGCTTTTTATGCTCCAAAGCGGATTTTATATATTCGTAGTGCGTTCCGTGCGGCGACGCGATATAAACTAAGTCCGTCATCTCGTAGAATTTTTCCAAGTCATCAAAGGGAGTCATATCCCATTTATCAGCAAAACGCTTTGCACTTTCGAGGCGCGGATTGTAGACGTTCTGCACATTGGTCCCGCTGACAAATTTTGCTTCGACGACAAACCTGTTGGCAATTCTTCCGTTGCCGATTATCCCGACGCGCTGAACCGCATATTTTATTTTGCGCAAATCCGTGCTGGAAATATTTTTCGTGCGTTCAAGGTAAACAACTTTGCAATATTCGTTCAGATAATCAAACTTCCCGACCCAATCCGAGCCAATCGCAAAAATATCTACGTTGTATCGCTGAACGTCAATCACTTTTTGCCCGACGTATTCTTCAATGATAATTTCGTCCGCAAAGCCCGTTTTTTTGACGTTTTCCATGCGCGTGGCAAGGGAATCTATGACGCCGAGTTTCCCGCGATTTTTGTCGTAACTTTCCGTCGTGACGCCGACGATAAGATAATCGCCAAGGGCTTTGGCTCGTTGCAAAATTCGGTAATGACCTTCATGGAAGAGATCAAACGTTCCGTAAGTTATAACCTTTATCATAAAGAGCACCTCCATAAAGTTCCGTCAAGATATTCCTAAAAATAAATTCGCTCGCCGTCGCGCCGTTGTGCTTGACGTAGTTTAAATGTTCGTCGAAAAATTTTTTCCGCTTATCAAACATTGGGTCGTTGCCTTCGATAAAAATTTTCTGCATGAGCGCGGCGATTCCTTCTAAATTTCTTCCATCGACAAGGTAAGAAACATTTAGTATCCCACTGCCCATGTCGCTGAACGTCTGCGTGTCGCGTCTTAAAAAAATCATCGGCTTTTGCGTGAATTGATATTCGGCAATGAACGAGCCGCTGTCGTGAATCATGCCGTCCGACGTGGCGAAAATTTCTTGATAGTAGCCGCCCATGACAACTTTGGCGTTGGGCAAGCTGTCCCAAGCGTGCAGATATTCTTGAAAAGCTTCGGTCGAGGGGAAAAGCCCGGACGTCACCGCCGAGAAAAGCAAATTCGGGTGCGGCTTGAAGACCCAAGAAATTTCAGGGTGCGCTTTGGCGAATTCGTACATGAATTTAAAGTTCCATTGGAAAGTTGAGTACAAGACGCCGTTATCAATCGACCAGTGCGGCGCGTAAATGATTTTCTTTGCGTCGGGGCGCGTCATCTTCCAAGCAAATTTAAAATTGTTATTCTGTTCGTAAAAGCAATCCGTCCGCGTGTATCCGCTGTAAAAACTGCGCGTGGCTCCGTCGGCATGTATTTGCCTGAAGATGTCAAGCGTGTCTTTCGTTTCAAGGAAAACTTTCCACGCCATGCGCATTATCGGCAAAGACAGCCAAGAATACCATTTTGAAACTTGAATGCCGTAGGGGATTTGAGTCATTAACGTTCGAGCTGTCAGATTTGAAAGGTGGAACGCCGGCGGAAGAACTTCAAGATAGGGCGTCAAGAAAATCAGCACGTCCTGCGCGGGCACGGGGAAATTTTTATCGGCAATGGCAGTGACGTTTAGACCGCGTGCTTTGAATTGCTCGACGCCGTGAAGGAAATCGCTCTGCACGAGTTCATCAGTCGATTTATCCGTTCGCAGGCAGAGAAAAATCGTCAGCTCGAAACGTTCATCGGCGGCGAAAAAATTATAAAGGTCGTCGCCGCACCACATGGACGAATCGTAAAGCACGAAGCCGACTTCGATTTTATTTTTGCGGCGAATCGCGGCAATCGACTGTTCAAAAACACGAGCCATCAGCGCGTTGTAGCTGTCCTTCGCCAGCAAATTTGACAGCGTGTTAAAGTAATCGTAAGTCATGCCGCAAAAATTTTCTTCGGATAAAATATTTCTTTCAAGAAGTTGCAAGCTCAACACCGAACTTGCCAACGCCGCGCCCTTCAAGTTCAAGTGCGCCATGTTATAAAAGCAATCGTAGCCGAGATTCAAATCGAACATGTCAACGCAAATGAAGTCATAATCCTGTTCAAGCCGCTGAATCACTGCGCGGAAGCTGTTCAAAAGTTCTGCGTCGTAATTTTTCCGCATGGCAGGCGCGAACGGGAAGACGACGCCGACAGGTTTCGCACCGTTGTCAAGGCAAAGTTTTATGTAATCCGTGAGCACTTGAATATTTTCTTCGACGACTTGCGGGAAAATTTTCTTTGTCAAATTTTTCAGCTCGTCCTCCCAGGTGACAACGGCTTTCGCGGGAAGTTCACGGTTGCATGCTTTTTTGACGCGCTCGAAATTTAAATCCGCTTGCCGTGCCGTGATGCTTGAAAAAATATTTTTAACGGCGTTGCTTACCAAAGTCTTCAGCAAAATGTCATGGCGCGTTTCTTTGCCGGAGTTGCTAAGCGCGAGCAGATATTGAAGATTGCGCGAACAGACGGAAAAAGCTTTCTCGTTTGTGTAGCGGAAAGAATAGGGCGCGAGACCGATTAGGACAAACTTAATTGTGCCCGGCTTGACGTGCTCGAAAATGTGTTTAGCGGTAAGATAGCCCTGCCGCAAATCTTGATTGGAGCCGCTGAGATTCACGCCGCGCCCGTGAACATGCGGAAGGTATCTCAAATCCAGCCCGACTTCGCTGTAGCTTATTCCCGTCGCAAAAAAATCTGCGCCATTCTCTCTGACATAGCGCAAATTTGCAAGCCACTCAAAAGAAATGTGCGGCAAAATTTCAAAGTTGACGATATTATCTTCAGGCACGCCGCTGTTCATCAAAAATTTTTTCGTCTTCCAAAGGTCGCCGATACCGTTAATGGAGCTGCTTATCAGCCAGACAAAATCCGCGCCTCTGTCCAAAAGGCGTTGAATGGCGGAAAAGGAAACGAGCGGAATTCTTTGTTGCCCAAGGTTAAAAAATTTTCCGTTGCCGTTGTCAATCACTATCGCGCAAAGATTAGCCCTATTGAAGTTCAAACTTTGCAAAGTCTGCTCAAGGGCGTTCGCGTTTAAAACGACAAGCACAACATTTATTTTTTCCAAAGCGACATCGCCTCCAAAAATTTATTCGGGCAAGCTGTCGAGCAATTTAAGACTCGTGCCGTCCTCAAAAACTATTTCGGTAACTTCAACGTGAATATTTTTTTTCTTAAGCCCGTGCTTCATGGCGTCGGCGTCGGCGCGCACGAACGGATTTAGCGTTTTAGTCAGATTAAAAATTTGCGCGCCCTGCTTGCGTTCTATCATGTCGATTGTAAACGGCGCAAGGCTTTCGCGATCGTCTTTGCCCGTCAAAATTATATTGCCGAGGACTTTGGCGAGCGGCTTGTCCGATTTAACGTCAGCTTTTATCGCGATGTTGAGCGTCTGCGAAAAGCCGTATTCGTCGCCGCCCGCGTTCTGCACGCTGAAAATTTTAACCTTAAAAATATCGTCCATCTGTCTGCCAATCGGCGCGTTAAGTGAATCGAGTTTGCGCCGGAGAGAACGTCGGTAGCCGCTGTAATAACTTTCAAAGCCCTTCGCGCCCGTGATTCGCCAATTATTTTCTGCGTCGGACTCCAGCTCCAACTCCAACTCGAAACTGAATTTCATGTAGGGATTGTAAAACATGACCGTCACGACACGCGCGTTGCCGTCCTTTTGCGGCTTGGTTATGCTTTTTATTTCGCAGGACGCCGCGCCCGATTTTTTGAAGAATTTTTGCGCGTCGGTCAGTTCTTTAGGGAAGGTGACTTTGCCCGCCGAAATATATTCTTCCGCCGCCGCCCGCGCAGATTTGATAAAGTCGGGCTTCAGTTTGTCGTAGCGGCTTTGAAGTTCGTCCATGGAATAAGCCGTCGGAGCGAGCGTGGAATTAATTTGCTCCGTCAAAATTTCCGCCGCCGCCAACTCAATCAGCTTGTTAAGGTCGACAAGTTTTTTAAACGTGTCAAGGTCGTGCGCTTCGACAGCTTGCCGCGCAGACACCGCAGGATTGCCGCTGTGCTTTTTAAGTTCTTGCCAATTTTGATAAGCCGCGACGCCCACGGCAACTGTTAAAATCAAAAGGACGGCAACCGCCGCCAAAATTTTTTTTGTAGTCATTTAATCAAGTCCGGTCTCCGTGCGCGTGTCAAGTTCAGAGCTTGAGCCGTGCGCCACTTTTTTATTTCCGCGTGGTTGCCCGACAGCAAAACTTCGGGCACGATTTTTCCCTCGAAGTCGCGCGGGCGTGTGTATTGCGGATAGCCGAGTAGCCCGTCGAAAAATGAATCCGTCGTTGCCGACTCCGCCGAGCCTAAAACATTCGGGAGCATTCGCGCAACCGCGTCAACGATAACCATCGCGGGCAACTCGCCGCCCGTCAAAACGTAGTCGCCGATTGAAATTAATTCGTCCGCCAAATCGTAAATCCGCGCGTCGAATCCCTCGTAATGTCCGCAGACGAAAATAATTTGCTCCAGCGCGGAAAGTTCTTTAGCTTTGGCTTGCGTGAAAACTTCGCCGCCGGGGTCGGTGATAATTATTTTGCGGGAAAGATTTTCGGCGGATTTGCTCAGCACGTCGCGCACGGCAAGATAAACGGGTTCGGGCTTGAGCACCATGCCCGCGCCGCCCCCGAACGGCGAATCGTCAACTTGCCTGTGTTTGTTAAAGGCAAAGTCGCGCAGTTGCGTGAATCGAATCTCCAAAATATTTTTCTCGACGGCGCGTTTTATTATGCTTTCGCCGAAGACTCCCGCGAACATTTCAGGAAAAAGGGTGATGATATTAATAAGCATTTGAGTTGACCAAAATTTTTTTCGCGGCGATGTCAATCGATTGAACGGCGGATTTAAGCGCGGGAATTAAAATATTTCCGTCGACCTCGAAAACGTCGTTGCTGCCGGTCTTGAGGACGTTGGTCACGGTGCCGAGTTTTTTGTCGCCGTCGAAAACTTCACAGCCGATAATGTCGAACGTGTAAAATTCTCCGTCGTCAAGGGGCGCGGCGTCCTTCCTGTCGACTGTAAGAAATTTATTCGTCAAAGCTCGTGCGTCTTCGCGACTGTCTGCAGCACGAGCACCGTCACCTGGATCGCCAGAGCCGTTGCCAGGTACGGGGTCTGGCCGTCGACGAGGAACGGTACGCCGCTGAATACCAGCGTGATCACCGGGATGCCGATATTGCCGCTAC
>JAFXNB010000025.1 GCA_017529935.1 Selenomonadaceae bacterium | reverse complement strand
GCGTCGAAGTGGAAATTTTCGGCGAGGTGTACCGCTTGCGCACCGAAGACCCCGACGGCTTGGCAAAACTTGTTCGCATGGTCGATTCGACAATGAAATCTATTTCGCAAAGCACGCGGACTTTCGCGGGCAGCCGCATTGCAGTTTTGGCGGCACTTAAAATCGCCGAGGATTATGTTCAGCTCAAAAAGGATTACGACGAACTGATTCAGCTCCTCGACGAAAACAAATGATTGAAAATTTCTCCCGTCATTGCGGCGGGAATTTTTTTTCGAAAATCTGCGGTAATGAATTGACAAAAAAATATAATCAACTATTATAATAAACGTTGCAAGATTTAAAATTTTTTAGGAAGGAGGGGATTCTATGATATATGTTAATAACTATAGTGATGACGTACTTGTTATGGGAACAGGCGATGATGATTCGCTTAGTAACACCGGTTCAAATACTACGCTCGACACTGGCGAAGGAAACGATACCATTCAAAGTAAATATGGTCGTGTTGATTGTGTTGTAATCAACGCAGGCTCCGGCAATGATTCAATAAATAATACTGGCGCAGAAGCTACAATCGACGCCGGCACGGGTGATGATACTATCAATAACGGCGGCGCGAAGTCTTTAATCTATGGCGGCGCAGGTAATGATTTTATCACCAACGGCGGCGAAAATAATTCAATCAACGGTGGCACCGGCAACGATACTATTCGCAACTACGGCTCAAACTCTTTGATAAATGGCGGCGCGGGTGACGATGAAATAACTTTACTTTACTCGCAGAATAACTTGATTGCATATGCGAGCGGCGATGGAAATGATTCAATCGTCGGATTTAATGAAACGGATACGCTGAGCATTTCTGGCGGCTCCTATTCTACAACAAGGAGCGGCGACAATTTAATTGTCACCGTTGGCGAAGGTAAAATTACTCTGGTTAGCGCGGCAAGCTTATCTAAAGTCGATATTGTTGGGACAAAAGAAACTGTAAGCCCGAAAACCAAAACTCTGACTGTAACCAATAAAACGACCGCGACTTTGACTGCTAAAGCTGATATTGAAATTATCAACGCCGCCAAACGCACGACCGCTATTAAAATCACCGGCAACAATCTCAACAATGTGATAAGCGGCGGAACGAAGAGCGATACAATTTACGGCGGTTCAGGCAATGATTCAATCTTGGGCAACGCGGGCAACGATAAACTTTATGGCGGCTTCGGCAACGACACACTAAACGGCGGCAAAGGTCATGACAAAATCTCCGGCGGCGCAGGCAACGATAAAATTCTAGGCGGCGACGGCAATGACACTTTGACGGGCGAGGCAGGTAATGATTCGTTGCGGGGCGGCAAAGGCAATGATATTCTCACGGGCGGCACGGGCAATGACACGCTCTGGGGCGACGCGGGTGCCGATACGTTCATTTATTCGAGCGGCGACGGCAACGATATTATCCTCGGCTTCGACGACAACGACACGCTCACGCTTGACATAGAAGATTTCAAGGCTTCTTACAACAAGAAATACGGGACAGTTACATTGGCTTTTGATGAAGGTAGCGTCAAGCTTAAAAACTCCACGGCGACGACTTTTCACATCAACGACGACGTTTATCAAATCAGCGGCTCCAAATTCGTTAAAAAATAATCTGCGCGGCATATCCCGTCATTGCGGCGGGATATTTTTTTTTTGCAAAAATCTTTGCGGGAAAAATTTAAGTTTGTCGTAGTAAAAGCCGATCTCTTTTGCGTATATAAATTTCCCGTTTAAAAGGACTTCAGCAGAAAGGACGATAATTATGTCTAAGAATTTTCCCGACGGCGGCAACTCCTCAAGCTCCGTATCTTACAGCGCGGCAAATTCAATCACTTCGGAGAGCACTTACTACGAAGAGACTTATACATCCACGACAGCCGATGAAAATGCCGTGCTGGTCTCTTTGACATCGGGTACCGTTAAATTAATCAAATCTGCCTTCACTAAATCGGGCGATTCTGACGACGACGATAACTGCAACTTCTACGGAATCAACTCGGCGATTATGGCAATGGGCGGTGGCACCGTTTCAATCGTCGGCGGCACGGTCACTGCTTCGGCAAGGGGCGCGAACGGAATTTTTTCTTACGGCGGCAATGGAGGTACCAACGGCGCGGCAGGCGACGGCACCACAGTATACATTTCGGACACGACGATTAACACGACGGGTGATAACGGCGGCGGTATCATGACGACGGGCGGCGGCAAAACTGTTGCAAAAAATTTGACAGTCACGACGACGGGACAATCTTCCGCACCAATCAGAACAGACAGAGGCGGCGGCTCCGTCACGGTCGAGGGCGGCTCTTATACTTCTAGCGGACTCGGCTCTCCTGCCATTTATTCAACCGCCGATATTGCCGTAAGCGAGGCAACTTTAACTTCCAACTTGTCGGAGGTTGTTTGCATTGAAGGACAAAATTCCGTTGCGCTAACGGATTGCACACTCACCGCCAACAACACTCAGACTAACGGCAACGCTCAATTCCTCGATGCCATAATGATTTATCAATCAATGTCGGGTGACTCTGCAGAAGGCACGGCAACCTTTTCAATGACAGGCGGCAAACTTATAAATCAATCGGGGCACCTCTTCCATGTCACAAACACCAATGCGGTTATAAACTTGAACAACGTCATTATTGAAGACAGCGGCGACGGCGTTTTGTTGAGCGTTTGCGACGACGGCTGGAACGGAGCCTCGAACGTTGCCACTGTCAATGTCAGCGGACAAACTCTCGAAGGCGATATTCTCGTCGGTAGCAATTCAACTTTGACACTCAACATTTCCGATTCGTCGACGTTCACGGGAAATATTAGCGGCGAAATTTCAAACAACGCGGGTGAAGAAATTTCAAACTCGCTCGGCACAGTCAATGTAAGTTTGGATTCGTCCAGCAAATGGTATCTTTCGGAAGACACTTACCTTACCTCCTTCAGCGGCACGGCGGCGAATGTCATTACAAGCGGCTATAATCTTTACGTTGACGGCACGATTTTGGAAGGCACGAGCATTTCCGAAGAGGAGAATCCCAACCCAAATTTGATTACGCTCACAAGTGGCGACGACAATTATAAAAACCTGCTCGACAGCGTGACAGTTCAAGCTCTTGAAGGTAACGATTACGTCACAAGCAAAGGAAATCCGGTCACAATCTTTGGCGGAGAGGGAAAAGATACACTCAAAGGCTCTGCGGGCGACGATTATCTCAGCGGCGACAGCGGCAATGACAAACTTTACGGCGGTAAAGGCAACGATTCACTCAGCGGCTCCGGAGGCAATGATTACCTTGACGGTGGCGCGGGCAACGATACGCTCGACGGCGGCGAGGGCAATGACACTTTAAAAGGCGGCGCAGGAAACGATGTCTTCATTTACACGGCGGGCAAAGATGTAATCACGGACTATGCAATGGAGAATGACAAAATTTCTCTCGGCGGTGCGATTTCAAAAGCGACAATCAAAAACGGAAATATTATTTTCACAATCGGTAAAGGTTCGCTCACCGTCAAAAATGCCGAAGGCAAAACTCTCAACCTTATCGACGCGAACGGCTCGGAATACTCGACGGTATTTGGCAGCACAACTTTAACTTTGACGGAAGCGTCATCTTCTTCCTTGACTGTCGGCGATTCAATCCAAGTTATCGATGCCTCGTCTCGCACGACCCCAATTCAAATCACCGGCAATGACCTTGACAATACGATAAACGGCGGAACCGGCAGAGATACCATTTACGGCGGCGCAGGCAATGATTCTGTTTTTAGCGGCGTTGGGTACCATTATTGGTGGGGATATTCTTACTACGGAAACGATATTCTTGACGGTGGCGCAGGTAATGATACTTTGCTCGGATTTCGGGGCAACGACACTTTAATTGGCGGCGAAGGCAATGATATTCTCACCGGCGGCTACGGCGAAGATACTTTCGTTTACACGGCGGGTAAAGATACGATCAAGGATTATTCCGAGTCCGATAAAATTTCTATCGGCGGTGCGATTTCAAAGACGACAACCAAAGGCTCGAATGTTATTTTTACGATTGGCGAAGGTTCTCTTACTATAAAAAAAGCTGTCGGAAAAACTCTCAACATAATCGACGCGAACGGCTCGGAATATTCGACGGCGATAGGTAGCACATCTATGACCTTGACAAACGCCGCTGCTTCTCCCGTGACTGTTGACTCCGCAATCCAAGTTATCGATGCCTCGAAACGTACGATTGCAATTCAAATAACTGGCAATGCAAAGGCCAACACAATCAACGGCGGCAAAAGCAGTGACACACTGATTGGCAGCGACGGACATGACAGTCTCTCCGGCGGGGCAGGAGACGACATTTTAAGCGGCGGCACTGGTAATGACACGTTGATTGGCAACAAAGGCAATGACAGCCTCAACGGTCATACAGGCAATGATTACCTTAACGGCGAAGACGGCAACGATACGCTTGACGGCGGCAAAGGCGACGATACGCTTGAAGGTGGCACACACAACGATTATTTGCTCGGCGGCGCAGGTAATGACAGCTTAAACGGCGGCATAGGCAATGATACGCTTGACGGTGGCACATACAACGATTATTTGCTCGGCGGCGCAGGTAATGACAGCTTAAACGGCGGCTCAGGCAACGATACTCTTGACGGCGGCACGGGCAACGATACTCTTGACGGTGGCACATACAACGATTATTTGCTCGGCGGTGAGGGTGACGACATCTTGAACGGCGGCACAGGTAAGGATTCACTTTTGGGCGGCGACGGCAATGATATTCTCACGGGCGGCGCGGGCAATGACACGCTCTGGGGCGACGCGGGTGCCGATACGTTCATCTATTCAAGCGGCGACGGTAAAGATATTATTTACGGCTTTGACAGCAAAGACACGCTCACACTTGACGGGCTTGACTTCACGGCATCTTATAACAAGTCCAAAGACCTGATTACGTTCAAAGTCAGCGGCGGCTCCGTCACGCTTAAAAACTCCACCGCCACGACTTTCCACATAAACGACGACGTTTATCAAATCAGCGGCTCCAAATTCGTTAAAAAATAATTTGCGCGGCATATCCCGTCAACACGGCGGGAATTTTTTTTGCAAAGCAGTTGCCGCCGATAAATGAAAAAATTTTTAGAAAATATCTTGCATATCGCGCCTGAAATGATATAATGCGGCGTAGTGAGTTTTTAATTTTGTTTTAATGATAAGGGGGATTTTGTAATGGCAAAAATCGAGAAAGTTATCGGTCGTGAAATCGTAGACTCCCGCGGCAATCCTACGGTCGAGGCAGATGTCATTCTTGAAGGCGGCATCGTTGGTCGTGCAGCAGTTCCTTCGGGCGCGTCCACCGGCGTCAACGAAGCTCTTGAACTTCGCGACGGCGACAAAGGTCGTTACATGGGCAAAGGCGTGCTCAAGGCAGTGAAAAACCTCAACGAAGTTATCGCTCCCGCGCTCCAAGGCACTTGCGTCCTTGATCAGCGTGCGCTTGACTACAAGATGATTGAACTTGACGGCACGCCCACCAAGAGCAAACTCGGCGCAAACGCGATTCTGGCTGTCTCGCTCGCCGCCGCCAAAGCCGGTGCCCAGGCTGTCGGATTGCCCCTTTATCGCTATATCGGCGGTTGCAATACCTACAAAATGCCCGTCCCGATGATGAACATCATTAACGGCGGCGCACACTCCGACGCTCCGATTGCTTTCCAGGAATTCATGATTCGTCCCGTTGGCGCACCCACAGTTCGTGAAGCCATTCGCATGGGCGCAGAAGTTTTCCACAACCTCGCCAAGATTCTCAAAGGTCGCGGACTTTCCACGGCTGTCGGCGATGAAGGCGGCTTCGCTCCCAACCTCAAAGGCACCGAAGACGCGCTCGAAACCATCATCAAGGCTATCGAAGCTGCTGGCTACAAACCTGGCGACGATGTCAAGATTGCTATGGACTGCGCGGCGTCCGAATTCGCGGTCAAAGAGGGCGACCAGTACTTCTATGACTACAAACAACTCAACGGCAAACACCCGATTCTCAAAGACCCGAACGGCAAGAAACTCGACGTTCAACAGCAAATCGACTTCCTCGAAAAACTCGTCGACACCTATTACATCGATTCTATCGAAGACGGCTTGGCAGAAGAGGATTGGGACGGCTGGGTTGCGCTCACGAAACAAATCGGTCATAAGTGCCAGCTCGTCGGCGACGACCTGTTTGTCACCAACACCAAATTCCTTGAAAAAGGCATCAAACTCGGCGCGGCGAACTCCATTCTTATCAAAGTCAATCAGATTGGCTCGCTCACCGAAACCCTCGAAGCAATCGAAATGGCGCACCGCCACAACTACACGACCGTTACTTCTCACCGCTCCGGCGAGACCGAAGACGCAACAATCGCCGACATCGCCGTCGCCACCAACAGCGGTCAGATTAAGACCGGCTCGCTCAGCCGCACCGACCGCATGGCGAAATACAATCAGCTTATCCGTATCGAAGAAGAGCTGGGCAAGAGTGCTGTTTATGAGCGCAAACCGCTCCTCAATCGTTCGGTCGGCGCATAATTCGTCGGCAATTTAACAACTGACAAAATTAAAGGCACCTCCTCCAATTTCGGGGGCGGTGTCTTTTTGAATTAAGGACGTGAAACTTTGCTGACCGAAAAAAATTTCGCCCAAATCCTAAAAAGTATGAACTTTATCGAACACGGCACAAGCTACGAAAAAATTTTCGCGGAGGGAATTGTCATGAAAGCCGACCTCGCCGCGAAAAAACTTTCCTATCCCGAACAGCTCAAAGGGCGCGAACGCAATACCTTAATCGAAGCCGCCCACAAAGAAAATCTCGTTGTCTTTGAATGCGTCAACCGCCTGCTCGATAAAGGATACAAGCCTGCCGATATTGAGCTGGAAAAAAATTGGCAACTCGGTCACACGCAAAAAAGTGGGCGCGCTGATATTTGCGTCTCGTCGGGCGACAAGGTGCTCTTTATCATCGAATGCAAGACCGCCGGCGCGGAATACAATCACGAACTCGACAACATGCGCACTGACGGCGGGCAACTCTTTTCCTATTGGCAACAAGAGCAAAGTTGTCAATGGCTCATGCTTTACGCCTCGGATTTCGTTGACGGCAAGCTGAAATTTTCTGCCGCGAGTGTCTCCTGCAATGAAAAACTTTACCGCGACGCGCACACCGTCCCCGAACGTTTCAAAGTTTGGAGCGATCATTGCGAGAAAAAATTCCTCGGCGATGTCATCTTCCACGACGAAACCCGCGCTTATCAAATCGGCGTCAAGCCCCTGCGCAAACGCGACTTGGAAGACTTCAGCAGAATCGGCGCGCTCGTCAACAAGTTTGAAGAAATTCTCCGCCATAATCAAGTTTCAAATAAGGCGAACGCCTTCGACGTGTTAATCGCCCTTTTTATCTGCAAGCTGGAAGACGAATCCAAGCTGAACGATTGCGACGAAGTTTCTTTCCAATTCAAGCTGAAAAGTGATACGCATTATTCTTTTCAAGACCGTTTGCAGAAACTTTATTCCGACGGCATGAAAAAATTCATGAGCGAAGATATTTTCTACCTGCCCGAAGATTATCCCGAAAAACTTTTTAAAAACTTCACCGACGACGAAAATCACGAAAAACAAATTCAAGACCTCAGGGAAAATTTCCGCAACCTGAAGTATTTCAATCCTAACGTGTTTACTTTTTTGAAGGTGCACAACGAAATACTTTTCTTTATGAACAGCAAAATCCTCGCCGAAGTCGTCGAGATGTTGCAGAATTATTTTATCATCGGCTCGCAGGATTTGCAGAAGCTCGGCGATTTATTTGAGCAACTTTTAAACAAGGGCTTTAAGCAGGACGAAGGGCAATTCTTTACGCCGATTCCGATAACGCGTTTCATCTGGGACAGCTTGCCGCTTGACGAAATTATTTTCCGCAACGGACTCGCCACGCCGCCCAAGATTATCGATTACGCTTGCGGCGCGGGGCATTTCCTCACCGAAGGTTTTAAAGCCGTCAACGATTGCTACGCGCGAAAAAATTTGCCGCCGCCCGTCATGTGGGAACGCGATAAACTCTTCGGCGTCGAAAAGGACGACCGACTTTCCACCGTCTCCAAAGTTTCGCTCTTCATGCACGGCGCGAACGAAGGCAAAATAAAATTCGGCGACGGTCTGGAAAATTATCCCGACGAAAATATTTCGCCCGCCACTTTTGACATTCTCGTTGCCAATCCGCCCTACTCCGTCAAAGGATTTAAAAATTATTTGAAACTCAGCAACAATGCGCTTGACGTGCTCAACAAAATTTCCGCTGACGGCTCCGAAATTGAAACGCTCTTCGTCGAAAGAATTTCCCAACTCGTCAAGTCGCGCGGTGTTGCCGCCGTCATCTTGCCTGGCTCCATTTTGAACAAGGACGGTAAAAGTTTCGTCGCCGCCCGCGAATCTCTCTTGAAAAATTTTTATATCCGCGCAATCGTTCAGCTCGGCAGTAAAACTTTCGGCGCGACCGGCACCAATACCGTTGTAATGTTCCTTGAACGTTTCGACGAACCGCCGCGCTTCACCGCCGAATTTGAAGACATTGCCGAAACTATTTTGAGCGGCAAACTTTTGGAACGACGAATTACACGCGAAATTTTCGCCGCCTACACAAAAAAAATCGGCGTCGCGCCTGAAGTCTACAAAAAATTCATTCGCCGCGAAGTCGACTTCGACAAATGGGACGCGCCCTATTTCGCCGCTTATGCCCCGAAGTTTAGCCGCGTCACCGTCAAAAATATTTCTGACGCGGAAAGAATTCGCCGCAACAACTTGAGATTCTACGACGCAGTCACCGAACTCGAACGCGAGAAAATTATCTACTTCGCGCTGACTTATCGCCAACAAACGCTGATTATCTCCGCGCCCGACAACAACACCGAACAGGAAAAATTTTTGGGCTACGGCTGGAGCAACGCCAAAGGTCGCGAAGGGCTCATCGACAAAAAACGCGGCGGGCTACTCTTCGACAACGAAAACCGCGCCGCCGATAATACTCTTGCCGCCGTCATTCGCGCCGCTTACAAGGGGCAACGCTGTCAAATCGCTGCGCTCGAAAAATATTTCCACTACGCCACGCTCGTCGACCTGCTAGACTTCGACGCGGCAGACTTCAACAAAAAAATCACGCTCGGCAGCTCCGACTACGCCCCCGCCGAATACAGCGGCACCTTCCCGCTCGTCAAGCTCGGCTCTATCGGTAAAGTTTCTATGTGCAAGCGAATAATGAAAGCCGAAACTTTGGAAGAAGGAGAAATTCCTTTTTATAAAATCGGTACATTCGGCGGACAACCAGACGCATACATAACACGAAAAAAATTTGAAGAGTACAGAAAAAATTATCCGTATCCAAAGAAAGGAGACGTTCTGATTTCTGCTGCTGGCACGATAGGAAAAACTTTTGTATTTGACGGCGAACCTGCCTATTTCCAAGATTCAAATATCGTTTGGGTAGACAATGACGAAAGTGTTTTGTTAAACGAGTATCTGCACTGTTTTTATTCAACGAATCCGTGGCGAGTTACTCAAGGAAGCACCATCAAGAGGCTATACAATTCAGGGATTGAAAACGTTTATGTTCCTGCTCCGCCGCTCGACGTGCAGAAAAAGATCGTCGACGAATTCAACGCCCTCGACCTTCAAATCGCCGCGCAGGACGATATGCTTCAAAGCCTCGACGCCGACATCAAAGCGAAATTCGCCGCGCTCTTCGACGGGAAAAATTTTCCTGTCCGGAAACTCGGCGAAATTTGCACAACACTGAGCGGCGGCACGCCCGACACAAAGAACGAAAGCTTTTATTCAGGAAAAATTCCGTGGATAACGACCGTTGCGCTCGGAAAAATTTTTATCGACGAAAACGACGCGGCAAGTTACATTACAGAAGAGGCTATTGAAAAAAGTTCGACACATTTAATTCCAGCGAATACACTTTTGTTTGGCGTGCGAGTCGGCGTCGGCAAATCGTCAATTACGAAAGTTTCAATTTGCACCAATCAAGACATCGTTGCGCTAATGGACGTGGACGAACAAAGATATAATAAAATTTTTTTGAAGCACGTCCTCGACGCTTATCAAAAGTATTTCAATTCAATCAAGCGCGGCATGACGATTAAAGGAATCACGTCGAACGATTTGAAAGCTGTCCGTATTCCAGACGCGCCGCTTGAGTTGCAGGAAGAATTCGCGGCGTATGTAGAAAATTGCGAGGCGATAAAAATTTCTGCGCGGGCGAAGCGAGAAGAATTGCTTGCCGAACGTGCCGCGCTTGTGACGAAATATTTCAGATGAAAATTCAAAAGACCGTCCCCGAAATTGGAGGCGGTCTTTTTTTTGAGTTAAAGGTCGAGTTCGTCGGCGCGTTCGGTCATGCCCTTAATACAAAGTTCCATGAGCTTGCCGAGTTCCATGCCCAAATCGTCTGCGCCGCGCTGAATGACTTCGCGGTTGCATTTGGCGGCGAAGCGTTTATCCTTGAATTTTTTCTTGAGGCTCTTTACGTTCATGCCCGCCATTTTTTCGGGGCGCATGAGGGCGTAGGCGTGGACGATGCCGGTCAGCTCGTCGACGGCGAACAGCGATTTTTGGCAAGGCGTTTCGGGTTTAATCGTCGCGCCCGTCAAGCCGTAGCCGTGAGAAATTATCGTGGTGATATCGTCGTCGCTAATGCCTTCGGGCTCCAAAAGTTCGCGGACGTGTTGACAGTGCTCGTCGGGAAATTTTTCAAAGTCAACGTCGTGCAGGTAGCCGATAGCCGACCAGTGCTCCTTGTCGCCGCCGAAATGTTCCGCCAAAGCTCCCATTGCTCCGCTGACCGCCGCCGCGTGTACGAACAAATGCGGCTCGGTCGTGTGCTTGTGCAAAATTTCCTTGGCGCGTTCCAAAGTCAATGTGCTCAATTAAAATCTCTCCTCAAATTTTTTTAGTAAGTTCATGTGCAGTTCAAAAGTTTTGCGGTTGTTCTTGGCAATCGTGTCCAAAATTAATCCGCAAGCCAACGATAACAACGCCGCCAACATTAAAAAGCCGCTGACGATTAACGTCGGGAAACGCGGGACAAGTGACGTCTGCAGATATTGTAAAAAGACGGGCACGAAAAGTATTAGAGAAATTATCGCCAGAATCAGCGCGACCATTCCGAAAAATTTCAGCGGCTTGTAGTCGCGATACAAATTAAAAATCGTCATGATGACTTTTGCGCCGTCAACGTAGGTGTTCAATTTGCTCTCGGAGCCGGCGGGTCTGTCGCGATAGTTGACGGGCACAGAACGCAGCAAAAAATTTTTATCCAGCGCGTGAATCGTCATCTCCGTTTCAATCTCAAAACCCTTTGACAGCACGGGGAAACTTTTCACGAACAGCCGACTGAACGCGCGATAACCTGTCATCACGTCGAGAATCGGATTTTTCGGACGCCAGAACATGTTGATAAATTTGCGAACCATGACATTGCCGACGTTGTGGAAAGGACGTTTGTTCTCCTTGAAATACGTCGAGGAAAGTCTGTCGCCGATAACCATATCCGCCGCGCCGCTCAAAACTAAGTCGCACATTTCGCGGGCGTGTTCGGCGGGGTAGGTGTCGTCGCCGTCAATCATCAAGTAGCAATCGGCGTTAATGTCGCGGAACATCGTGCGAATCACATTGCCCTTGCCCTGCCGATATTCGTAGCGGACAATCGCGCCCGCCGCCCGCGCAATTTCGTCGGTGCCGTCGGTGCTGTTGTTGTCGTAGACGTAAATCCGCGCGTCGGGCAACGCCTGCTTGAAATCGCGCACGACTTTGGCTATCGTTTGGCTCTCGTTGTAGCAGGGAATCAGCACGGCGATTTGCCTAAGCACTTATTTGCCTCCTAATCTATTTATCAATCAGTATACGTGGAAAAAGTTGTTCAGGCTTGGAAACTTCGTGATTGGCTTCAAGCTGCCCGAAAATTTTCGCGTCGTCGAGTTTTATTTCTTGCGCGACGTTTAACTGAGCGCGAATTTTATCGGCGGTGGCGGGCATGAACGGCGAAAGTAAAATGCTGACAATCCTCAAGGCTTCGGCGAGGTTGTAAAGGACGTTCGCGAGATTTTGGCGTTGAGTTTCGTCCTTGGCGAGTTTCCACGGCGCAGTTTCGTCGATGTACTTGTTCGCGCGCCCAATAAATTTCCACACGACTTTAACGGCGTCGGACAGCTGAACATTTTCCATGAGCCGCCGATATTCTGCCGCCGTGTCTAAAGCTTCTGCGCGGAAACTTTTATCAAGGTCGCTTAAATCTTGCGCGGGGAGCAAAATTTTTTTCTGGAACTTGCCAATCATGTTTAGCGTTCTGTGCAAAAGATTTCCCAAATCGTTGGCGAGGTCGGAGTTAATTCTTTGGATTAAAGCGTCGCGATTAAAATTGCCGTCAAGCCCCAAAGTTATTTCGCGCAGGAGAAAATATCTGATAGCGTCCGCGCCGAATTCCTCAACCAAAAGCACCGGGTCGACGACGTTGCCCTTTGACTTGGACATTTTGTCGCCGTCAGTGACGAGCCAGCCGTGACCGTAAATTTGTTTGGGGAGCGGAAGACCCGCCGCCATGAGCATCGCCGGCCAAATAATCGTGTGGAAGCGAACAATTTCCTTGCCGACGAGGTGAATATCCGCCGGCCAAAATTTTTTCATGTCGGGGTTGTGGATTAGCGGCGTGATGTAATTTATTACGGCGTCGAACCAAACGTAAATGACGTGGCGCGTATCGTCGGGCACGGGGATTCCCCAATCGAACGACGTGCGCGAAATGCACAAATCCTCCAGCCCGCTTTTAATGAAATTAATCATCTCGTTGCGCCGCGAGGTCGGCACGATAAATTCGGGGTGCTCCTCAATGTGTTGCAAAAGTTTGTCGGCGTATTTCGACAAGCGGAAGAAGTAAGCCTCCTCCGAAACTTTTTCAACGGGGCGGTGGCAATCGGGGCAACAACCGTTTTCGTCGAGTTGTAGCTCCGTCCAATACGATTCGCAGGGCGTGCAATAAAGTCCGGTGTATTCGCCCTTGTAAATGTCGCCGTTGTCTTTAATCCGCTTGAAAATTTCCTGCACAACTTTTTCGTGGCGCGGCTCGCTCGTGCGGATAAAATCGTCGTTGGAGATGTGAAATTTTTTCCAAAGGTCTTTGAAGCTGTCGACAATCGGGTCAATGTATTCAAGCGGCGACTTGCCCTCGGCTTGCGCGGTGCGCTGAATTTTTTGCCCGTGTTCGTCGGAGCCAGTCAGGAAAAAAACTTCATAGCCCGCCAGCCGTTTGTAGCGGGCGATGGCGTCGGCAATCGTCGTGCAATAGGCGTGCCCGATATGCAATTTCGCGCTGGGATAGTAAATCGGCGTCGTGATGTAAAAAGTTTTCATTGAATGCCCTCCTTGATGATAGCGTTATAAATTTCGCGGCGGCTCACGTTGAATTTTTTTGCCGCCTCGCGCATGGCGGATTTTTTGTCGAGTCCTTGCGCCAAAAGTTTTCTGTAGAACTCTAGCGGATTTTCTTCAAGCGGCGCGACGAAATTTTTTCCTTCGACCACAACCACGAATTCTCCGCGCGGCTCGGCGATATTTTTTAGCTCGGAAAGTTTCCCGCGCAGAAATTCTTCGTGAACTTTTGTCAGCTCCCGCGCCAATACAATTTCTCGTTCGCCGAAAATTTCTGCCAGCTCCGCCAAAAAATTTTTCAGCCGGTGCGGTGCCTCGTAGAAAATTATCGTCGCGTCAATCGTCGAAAGTTTTTCCAAAAACTCGCGGCGATTTTTTTTTGTCTTCGGCGCGAAGCCCGCGAATAAAAATTTTCTCGTGTCGAGACCCGAACAAATCAGCGCGCTCAAGGCGGCATTCGCTCCCGGCACGGGGCAAACATTTATTCCCGCGTCAATCGCCAGCCGCACCAAATCCGCGCCGGGGTCTGATATTGCCGGAAGTCCCGCGTCACTGACCACGGCAACCGATTCGCCCGCTTGAAGGCGTTGCAAAATTTTTTCGGCGACGGCGGCTTTGCAGTTCTCGTCGAATCTTATCAGCGGCGTGTGAATTTCGAAATGCGTTAAAAGTTTCCGCGTGCGCCGCGTGTCTTCTGCCGCGATTAAATCGACTTCCCGCAAAATTCGTATCGCCCGAAATGTCATGTCCTCCAAGTTGCCAATCGGCGTCGCACACAAGTAAAGCAAGCTCAGCCCTCCAAAAAAAATTTATCGCGGCGATTATAGCACAGTTTGCGGCAATGTGATATAGTTTTGCTGAGGAGGGACGGCAATGTTTGTGACGACGGAATATCGCGTGAAATTTTTTGACACGGACACGTTCGGGATTGTTCACCATTCAAATTATATTCGCTGGTTCGAGACGGGGCGCGTTGAATTTTTGCGCGAGCTGGGCATTGACTTGAACGAGATGATGAGCGACGGCGTTTTATTTCCGATTGTCGAAATCAGCGCGAAGTTTCATGCGCCCGCGAAGTTTGATGACGTGTTGGAAATTGAGACGACGGCGGAGGCTTTGACTAAGGCGAAGATGAAATTTAATTACGTGATTCGCAAGCGCGGCGAGGAAAAAATTTTGGCGGAGGGCACTTCAACGAACGTCTTCACGAGCGGCGGGAAAATTTGCCGCTTGCCCGAAAAATATTTTTCACGGCTTGGAAAAGGTTTGGAATGAGCAGAAGATTTTTCCTGAAGATTTTAATCGCGCTGGGACTCGGAGCGTATCTCCCGAAAAGTTTGGCGGAGGCGGCGCGGCTTGACGAACTGCACACGCCGCAAGACGGCTACGAACCGCTGACGAGCGTAAAATTTCTGCGGCAGGTCGTCACGAAAGATTCGCGGTCGTCGCGTATGTTGATGTGGCAGGCGGACGCGGCGGAAAATTTTTCGGTGGAGTGGCAACTCGTCGGCGAGGAGGCGGCGCATTTCGCGGAAGTTGAATTTAACAATTTAATCTGTTCGTGCGAATTAAAAAATTTGAAGCCCGCGAGCTTATACAAATTCCGAATCGTGGCGGGCGAACGGGCGACTTCATGGCAAAATTTGCGGACGGCGGGCGACGGCGCGTTTCAAATGATAATCTTCGCGGACAGCCAATGCGAGCACTACGAAATTTGGCAACGGACGGCGGACACGGCGGCAGAAAATTTTCCGGACGCGGAGCTGGTGACGGTCGTGGGCGATTTGGTGGACAACGGCGAGGCGGATTATCAATGGCGGGCGTGGCATTTGGCGGCGACGAAAATTTTATCGGAGCGGACGTTCGCGCCGGTCATGGGCAACCACGAATGCTACGGCGTCGACTGGTTTAACGCGTTGCCGACGGGCTATCTTAATCAATTCGCCCTGCCCGACAAAAAATATTTTTACTCGTTCGATTACGGCGCGGCGCATTTTTTTGTTTTGAATACGCAATTTGCCGAGTTGGAAAAGTTCAAGCCGAAGTTGGAATCCGCGCAGGAATATTTTTTTCGCCGCGACGCCGCCAACGCCAATCGACCGTGGAAAATCGTTTTAATGCACAAGGACATTTACGACTACGCGCAGGACAAATTCAACGACATCGCCGACAGATTTTTGGAGCTGTTCGACGAGCTGGAGATTGATTTGGTTTTCACGGGGCACCTGCACACTTATCGCAACCGCGGAAAAATTTTCGCGCGGAAAAAATCTTCGCGGGGCACGACTTACATTTTGTGCGGGCGGGCGGGCGACCAAAAATATGTCGAGCCGCAT
>JAFXNB010000024.1 GCA_017529935.1 Selenomonadaceae bacterium | reverse complement strand
CATGCCTCGATTGGCCCACGAGGCAAGCAAGCCCCGCGCAGATTGGTGGCGGCAAATTGAAAGTTGGCAGGAGGAATACGACTACGATTATCAAGTTAATCGCTTGACGGTTCCTTGGGCGATGAATCAGATTGCCAAAAAGACGGCGGGGAAAAATTTCGCCTACGCGACGGACGTCGGACAACACCAAATGTGGGCGGCGTTGCATTTGCACGTTGAGGAGCCGCGCACGTGGTTCACGTCGGGCGGACTGGGCACTATGGGCTTCGGACTTCCTGCGGCGATGGGTGCTCAGCTTGCTTACGGAAAAAGTCGGCGCGTTATTTCAGTCAGCGGCGACGGCGGAATAAAAATGACGGGCAACGAATTCTACACAATCGCCCGCCTAAAGCTCCCGATTATTTCTCTTATCGTCAACAACACGAGCCTCGGCATGATTCGCCAGCTCCAAAAAGTTTTTTACAAGGAAAGATTTATCGCCTGCGAGCTGGATTATCCGATGGATTACGTCGGCTACGCGCAAAGTTTCGGCATAAAGGCGGAGTCGGTCTCCACGCAGGAAGATTTTGCCCACGCCCTGAACAAAGCCCTTGACGACACGGAAAATCCGCGCGTCATTGTCCTAAACGTTTGGCGCAGTTTCGTCGAGCCTATGACTAAGGGCGGCGCGAATATCAATGAGTTCGTCGAGTTTAAATAAAAAAATTTTCCCCGTCACAATCGGCGGGGAATTTTTTTGCGCGGATAAATTATTTTCTTTGCTTTATCCGCTCCATTGTCTCTTTTTGTCGACGCATGGCTTCTTCAAGGTTGTCGCGCATAGATTGTTCCCGATTCTTTACATTGGCGTAATCGTTCTTTACATTGCTTACGGAATTTATTCGTTCGAGCACGATTTTTGCGCCCTGATGATTCGGGTTAAGTTGCAAACATTTATTCGCGTCCTTGCGAGCCAAATCAAATAAAGGCGTTTCGGTTGCGGTCGGCATAAATTCTTCGTTGTCCCAGCCCTTATCGACGTAAACTTCTGCGCGAGCAGCATAGGCTTCGGCGTTGTTCGGCTCAAGTTCAATCGCCTTGGTGAATTCGGCAATGGCTTTGTCGTAGCGTGCATTTTTTTCAGCCGCCGATTCGTTTAAGGTATTCATACTTACTTCAAGATACATTTGCCCGCGCTTGATATGGGTCGCGGCGGTTTCCTTGTCATTCGTCGCGCTTAGATATTTATCGGCGTTCGCATAGTCGCCGTTCATGCGGTAAAACGTGGAGAGCATTTCGCCAATTTGTTTACGGCGTTGCGCGGCGTCAGCTTTTTTTTGCGCGTTGTCGAAGGTCAAATATTTGCCGAAACTTTCAAAGGCTCCGATAAGATTATTCGGCGGCGCACTACGATTCATAAAGTCGGGATTGTCGACGTTCTTGCTGAAGTAAGCCATGCCGCGCATATAATAAACTTCGGCGTAGTCAGATTTCTTAGCGATGGCGGTGTTGAATTCGGCAAGGGCGGCGTCGTAATTTTTGTCCCTGTTGTAGTAAATCATGCCGCGTTGGAAGTAAGCTTCGGCGTTGTTTTTGTCCTTGGCGAGAGCCTCATTGTAATAAGCCATGGCGTTATCGTATTCGCCCGCCGCGAAGTAAACGTTGCCGAGAATAATTTTATACTCGTTGCTTTTCGGATTGAGTTCGATAGCCTTGGTGATTTCGTCTTTGGCGGTTTCAAGTTCATTGGCTTTGACGTGCGCCCGCGCTCTGTTCGCCAAAACATCGGCGTTTGTCGAATCAAGTTCCAATGCCTTCTTTGATTCGTCAAGGGAGCTTAGCCACTCGCCCGCACTCAACATTTCAACGCTTTTATCAAGATACTGATTCGCCTCAAATTGTTTATTGTTTTTGATTGAAGCGGCTTTAATTTTTTTGCGCTCGTTTTCGTTGCTTGCCTTCGCGAAGTCGGCTTTCAAGCGTTCATTCTCGGCTTTCAGCGTTTCGTATTCTTCCTGTTGCCGCTGATTTTCTTCGACGCGCTGTTCCCAATTTTTTTTCTTTGCAACTAGCTCGTCAAGGTTTACGGCATCGGTGTCGACGACGGCTTTAATCGAAACGCTGAACTCGATATTTTTTCCGTCAACTTTTTTGGAAACGCTTTCGCTCTGAACTTTCAAGACCGCCGCCGCCAAAACTTGCAACTCGTCTTTTGTGAGTTTGTTATTGACGGTTTTGGAAATGCTCTGCAGATAAAGCCCGGATTCTTCGACTGCCATGCGAAGTGCTTCTTTCCTGGCTCTATCTTCCGCCACAGCAAATGCCTCGTCGCGTTCCGTGTCCATGATGTAAACGCCGGTAGCCTCAATCGTCTGCGGTGCCGCGCTTGCGAAATTTGTAGCGAAAAAAATCCACGCGGCGAAGATAAAAATAATTCGTCGAACGTCCATAAAAAATCCTCCTCAAAAAATTATTTATTCCTGCCGGCAAGCAATCTTTCGCGGGCGCGTATCGTCCGTTTGTCTTTTGGAGCTTTTTCTAACGCACGGTCGAAATCTTTAAGCGCGTTGTCACGGTCGCCGAGTTTTTCATGAATCGTGCCGCGAAGATAAAAAGCGTCCGCCGATTGCGCTGTCAGTTCAATCAGCTGCGTATAATCGCTTAATGCGGCTTTGTATTGCCCCGCTAAGTCGTAAGCTTTGGCGCGTAGATACCAAGCATCCGTGTAATCGTTTTGAAAGTCAATGACCTTGCTGAAACAATCGATTGCCTTTTGATAATCGCCAACCTTTAAAGCGTCATTGCCTTCTGTCAAATATTGCTCAGCCGCTTCTGAATTGTCGGAAGAAATTTCTTCGTTAAGTTTCGCGTAATCGTTTTTGATTTTCTCGTTCTCCTTGCGCAGACGTTGAGCCTCGTCGGAGAAATTACCGCCGCTTTCCTCCAGCTGTTTAATTTTTGTAGCGATAACGTCCGTATCGATGACAGCCTGAATTGTCGCCGTGTACTTTATAACCTCGTCGGATAAAATTTCCACGTCGTAAGATTCATTTTCTACGGTGATAATTTCACCGGCGATAATTTTTATCTCGTCTTTAGTCAGGCGAAAATTTTTCATCTCGCTGAAACTTTCAACGTAAATTCCCGCTTTGTCCAAGGCGATGCGCATCGCTTCTTTTTTGGCGCGTTCCTTTGCCAACTTTGGTGATTCGTCCATTCCGTCGCCGACGACATAGACGCCGACCGCCTCGATATTTTCCGTCTCGGCAAAAGTTTCGTTCGGCAACAAAAAAATACAATAGACAAAGATTATGCAAACAACTTTACACATTTTTATAATCATGAGTATCGCCACGCTTTAAAAATTTATTTTAGGAAATTATATCAACAGGAATTTTTTTGTAAAGAAATTCTCGACAAGGATATTAAAGGTTTTTAAGCCGCTTTGTCGAAAATGAAAATTAAAAGGAGGGTTTCAAATGACAATGAAAAAATTTTTTACGGTGCTAATGTTCGCGCTGATGTTAACGACGACGGCGCGGGCGGCAGAATTTGAAATGGTCGAATACTCCGCGCAGGTCAAATTGCAGTGGCTGGCGGCGGCTGGCATTCCCGAAGCGCAAAAATTTTTAAAGCTTATCAATCGTCCAGTCTTCTTCAACGCGAACAATCTGAACGACTTCGAGCGAATTGAGCTTACGAACGCGCTTTATCAGGAGCTGAACTACGCCGCCGCGATTGAATTTGTTCGCCAAAACGACCGTCGCAACGTTTTTGATTTGGCGTGTAGCCTTTCCCCGCGTGCTATGGTTCTCGGCGACGAAGACCGCAAAGTCATTGTCGGCGAATTGCAAAGCGTTTGCCTTATCGGCGACTGGTGCCTTGAAGAATTCGGTAGCAAGCGGGCAATAAGAAATGTCGAATACCTCGCGTTTTGGTTGCAGGACAAAGAAGGCATGATGGCTGCCGCCGACAAGCTCAAGGGCGAAATTTGTATTATCGAGCAGGGCGTCATGATTTATCTTGCTGACGACGTTCGCGCCCAAATGTACGAAAATATTCGCGCTATCCTCAAAAAGCACGGCGGTTGCATGATAACTTCCGACTTCTGCCAGAAAAAATATTTCACGGACGTGGCGGCGGCTCTTTATGGCGACGCTCAAGCTCCCACGCTTTACAACGAGACTAAGGCGATGTACGAGAAAGTTTTAGGCGACAAAATTTCCGACGAGACGTTGCAGGACGAAAAAGAGGCTATGGATTTTTTAAAAACGCACGGGCTTGTTGCTAGGAAAGTTCCGCTCTTCAGCGCGCCGCCAATTTTAAATATCAGCAGAAAACTCACGCCGGCGCAACTCCAAAAAGTCAACGCACTTGCCGCGAAAAATTATCTGTGGGTTATCACTGCACTGTAATAATCAAAATTTTTTTCTGCGCGGCGAGCGCATTTTTTTTGTCTAATTTTTTCCAAAATATCGGGCGGAACTTCTTCTTCGGAAAGGTAGCGCGTCCAAGTTTCCTCGTGCGAATTTTTTTCGTGCTTAAAGACGTTGCAGGACGAAAAAGAGGCTATGGACTTTTAAATATCAGTAAGAAACTCACGCCGGCACAGCTTCAAAAAGTCAACGCACTTGCCGCGAAAAATTATCTGTGGGTTATCACTGCGCTTTAATAATCAAAAATTTTTTCTGCGCGGCGAGCGCATTTTTTTTGTCTAATTTTCTCCAAAATATCGGGCGGAACTTCTTCTTCGGAAAGGTAGCGCGTCCAAGTTTCCTCGTGCGAATTTTTTTCGTGCTTATCTTCTAAAAATTTGTAGGCCGCCGCCGCTCCGACAGCCGCGCCAATTAAAACCGGTATCATTAAATCATCTCCCAAAAAAAATCCCGACCGAAGTCGGGCAAAAGTTTTTATCGCGAAAATTTTAATTCTTCCAGAGAACAACGGCACTGCGCGCCGGAATGTAAAGCTTGAGCCAGTCTTTGTTTTCGCGGTCGTAAAGCGGGTCGTAATTCGTCTCGTGAACAATCGTGTCGTCCGTCAAGCCGAAGCCGCCAAAAGCTTTGTCGTCGGTGTTTAACATGACATCGTAGTTGCCTTTGGGAACGAGGAAGCCATAACCGGTGAACGATTTCGTCGGCGAGAAATTAAACACGAACAAAAGCCGCCCGCGCATGTAAGCTAAAACTTGGTCGGCGTCGTCGTGCCAAATTTCGCGAACGGGCAAGTTCACAAAATCAGGTTCGGCTTTGATGACCGCAATCATCGCCCTGTCGAAGTCGCCCAGTTCGTGATAGCACAAAGTTTTATCGTCGAGCAGGTGCCATTGACGCATGGCGTATTTGTGGCTCCAGCCGTTGCCCTCGCGCGGGAAGTCAATCCATTCGGGGTGACCGAATTCGTTGCCCATGAAGTTCAAGTAGCCGCCGCTCATCGTCGAGAGCGTCACGAGCCGAATCATTTTGTGCAGGGCTATGCCGCGGTTCGCCACGTCGTTTTCGTCGCCCTTGCGGAAGTGCCAATACATATCCGCGTCAATCAACCGGAAAATAATCGTCTTGTCGCCAACCAATGCTTGGTCGTGGCTTTCAGCGTAGGAAATAGTCTTTTCATCTGCGCGGCGGTTCGTCATCTCCCAGAAAATACTTGACGGTTTCCAATCCTCGTCGCGCTGCTCCTTAATCATCTTAATCCAATAATCGGGGACGTTCATTGCCAAGCGATAATTAAATCCAAAGCCGCCGTCCTCAAATTTGCTGGCGAGTCCGGGCATGCCGCTAACGTCTTCGGCAATCGTGACGGCGTCGGGCTTGACTTCGTGAATCATTTTGTTCGCCAACATCAGATAGCAAATCGCGTTGTCGTCTTGGTGCCCGTTAAAATAATCGCCGTAGCCGCAGAACGCCTCGCCGAGTCCGTGGCTGTAGTAGAGCATGGAAGTTATCCCGTCGAAGCGGAAGCCGTCGAAGTGATATTCCTGCAACCAATATTTGCAGTTGCTAAGCAGGAAGTGGAGCACGTCGTCTTTGCCGTAATCAAAGCACAAACTGTCCCAAGCGGGGTGTTCGTGGCGGTCGCCCGCGTAGAAAAATTGATTCGGGTCGCCCGCCAAATTGCCCAAGCCCTCGACTTCGTTTTTAACGGCGTGGCTGTGAACAATGTCCATGATAACGGCAATGCCCATTTGGTGCGCCGCGTCAATCATGTCTTTGAGTTCTTCGGGTGTGCCGCAACGACTGCTCGGCGCGAAGAAACTCGACACGTGATAGCCGAAGCTACCGTAGTAGGGGTGCTCCTGAATCGCCATTACTTGAATCGCGTTGTAGCCCGCCATCTTCACGCGCGGCAAAATATTTTCCTTGAACTCGGTGTAAGTGCCGACCTTCTCCGCGTCCTGCGCCATGCCAACATGACATTCGTAAATCAAAAGCGGGTCTGTGTCAATCTTAAAGCCGTCGTCGTGCCAAACATGCGGCTGCGGCGGATTCCAAACCTGCGCGGAAAAAATTTTCGTCTGTTCGTCTTGAACGACGCGCTGACACCACGCCGGAATTCGTTCGCCCTCGCCGTTATCCCAACGCACGCTCATCTTGTAAAGGTCGCCGTGCTTAAGTTGATTTTCCGAAAGTTTTAATTCCCAGTTGCCATTCTCAAGCCTCTTGCAACGATATTCCTCCGTTTTCTGCCAGCCGTTGAAGTCGCCGATTAAATAAATCGCCGTGGCGTTCGGTGCCCATTCACGGAAAACCCAGCCGTAGCCGGTCTTGTGCAATCCGAAATAAAGATGTCCGTCCGCGAAGTCCGACAGCGTGCGCTTGCCGTTTTGCGTCAGCTGAGAAATTTTCCACAGCGCGTGATCGTGCCGCCCGCGTATCGCCTCTTCATACGGCTCAAGCCAGCCGTCCTTCGCCACCAATCCGATATGTTCTTTCGCCATAAAATTTCCTCCTTTCCATTTGTGCCGATTGTAACAAAAGATTTTTTCTTAAGCAAGGAATTTGGCGGGCGTAAGGCGAATTTAGCCGCGAAAATTTTTTTGATTGACGGGGAACGATTAATGCTTGGAATAAAAGACGAATGGAAAATCCTGCGCACCGGCAAGCCGAGCGATTTTTGGGCGATAGGCGCGATAACCGGCATTTTTATTTTAATCGTCGCGCTGAATGTAAGTTTTATCTTCAAAATGACGGCGGAGCAAACCGACCAAATCGGGCAAATGCAACTGGAGCGGATAAGCTCCGACTTGCAAGGGACGCTCTCCGACGCCGAACGAATGACTTTGCGCGTGGCGATTCACGCCGAACAACTGCTGGCAACTGGCGCGTCGCTTGAAGAGATTAAAAACTTTTTCGAGAACGAACAGCGCGAACAGAAAATTTTATCCGGCGGCGAATGCTTCAACATCTACATTGCGAATAAAAATTGGACGATTATCCCCAACTTCCCTGACATGCCCGCCGACTTCAAGGCGACCGAGCGCAGTTGGTATCGGGGCGCGGCGGAGAATCCCGGCAAAATTTTTATCAGCGACCCCTACGTCGACGCGGCGGGGCACGGCTTGTGCTTTACCGTGTCAATGATGCTTTCCGATAAAAATACCGTCGTTGCCCTCGATTTCAACTTTTCCAATGCGCAAGAATCAATCCTAAAAATGGACACCGACATAGACCGCACGGCTCTGATTGTCACCGGCGACGGCTTGATTATCGGTTGCGCGGACAAAAGTCACATCGGCAAAAAAATTTCCAAAGTCATGCCCGAATATCAGCGAATCCTCGATACCGTTCTGAGCACGCCGCCCCATGAAAGTTTTCAAGCTAAAATCAACGGGCAGGATAACACGATTTTTTTCAGCGAGACCGCCAACGGCTGGTTCATGATTCTTTGCGTCAACGTTTACGCGCTTTATCAGGACGATTATCGCCACCTCATGATGAATACCGCCGTCAACGTCTTGATGATTCTGATTATCGTCTTTTATTCGCTAAAGAGCATGAAGAATCGTCTGCAGGCAACAAAAGCTCTGCGCGCGAAAGAAGAATTTTTATCGAACATTTCAAAGGAACTGCACGCGCCGCTCCAAAAAATTTTGAAGCTCTCCAATACGGCGGCTCTCGGCGGCGACGATAATCCCGCTGAAAGTGCCGTTAAAGTTCGTGAATGCGCCCTTCAACTTTCCGACATGATAAACAATCTGCTCTCCTTCTCCACAATCCTAAACGAGCGCGATGAAAAGAAAAAGCGAGCTGATAAAAATTTGCACCTGTCAAACGTAAATCGCACTGCACGTCAAAGAATTATTATCGTCCTGTCCGTCGCGCTGATTTTCCGCTTGGGCATTTCCATTGATACGACGATGGGCTGGGGCAATACAAAGATGACTCGCGAAGTTGAGCTTTACGAACACCGCCTGGGTAATTGGATTGTCGAACAGAAAAGTATCCTCGGCATGTTCGCTAATTTAATCGGCGAGCACCCCGATTTGATGGACGATTATCCCTCCGCCGTGAAATTTCTTGACGGCATCGCAAAAAAATATCCCGACATTTCCGTCTGCTACATGGCGAATCCAAACAAGGAACATCAAGTTATCATGAACAGCGGCTGGGAATCGCACGACCCGAATTGGCGCGTTGATAAACGTCCGTGGTATATCGAGACCGAAAACAGCAAAAATCCCGACGGCTTCAACGTGTCGTCACCTTACATTGACGCCCGCACGGGCAATTACTGCGTCACTTTCTCCAAAATGGTTTACGACAAGAGCGGCGCGTTCATAGGAATTTTCGCCATAGATTTTTATATCGACCGATTGATACAAATTCTGTCGGCGAGCTACACGGCGGAAGGCTACGCGTTCCTAATCGACAAGAACGGCATGATTATCAACCACCCGCACTTTTCCTATCAAATGGCGACAAATTCCATGACCGACATACGCGACACCGAATACAAAAAAGTTTTCGCGGAGGGCGAGGCTTTTATCATGGAAGATTTTCGCGGGGAGTTCATGACTTGCGTCGCCAAAAAAAATAATCTGTCCGAGTTTACGGTCGTCGTAGCAAATGATTGGAATGAGATTTACGGACAGGTTTTCTACTTCGGCGCGATTTTTGTCGTTATCTACTTGATTTGCGTCGGGATTGTAATCACGTTGATTGACCGGCTGTTGAAGTGGCAAACTGAAGTTCAAAAGAAATTAAAAGACGCCGCCAAAGCCGCCCTAAACGCCGGGCAAGCTAAATCGCAATTCTTAGCGCAGATGAGCCACGAGATACGCACGCCGATAAACGCGGTGCTCGGCTTCAACGAAATGATTCTGCGCGAATCGAACGACAGCGACATCCGCGATTATTCGGAAAACATTGCCAGCGCGGGCAGGACGCTCCTAAGTCTGATAAACTCTATCCTTGACTTTAGCAGGATTGAGGACGGCAAAATGGAAATTATCCCTGCGCGCTACGATACGCTCGCTTTGATTGACGACCTTGTCAATATGATTTACGAGAAGGCGAACAAGAAAAATTTGTCGCTGATAACCAAGATTGACCCGAATCTGCCCAAAAGTCTTTTCGGCGACGACATGCGCATTAAGCAAGTTATCACGAACCTTTTAACCAACGCCGTTAAATACACAAAGCACGGCTCCGTTACCTTGACGATGCGCGGCGAAATTATCGGCGAGGACAATTTTATTCTGCACGTTTCGGTTAAGGACACGGGCATTGGCATTCGCGAGGAGGACATTGAAAAACTTTTCCAATCGTTCATACGCCTTGACGAGCAGAAGAATAAAAATATCGAGGGCACGGGCTTGGGCATTTCGATTGTCAAGGAACTTTTGATGATGATGAACAGCCGCTTGGAAGTTTCGAGCGTCTACGGCAAGGGCAGCGAGTTTTCGTTCCATTTGCCGCAGAAAATTATCGACAAGACGCCGGTCGGCATTTACGGCGAACACCACGCCGAACGCAAGAATAAACCGCGCGTCGAGCCGAAAAATTTTATCAAAGCACCGAGCGCGCGGATTTTGGCGGTCGACGATACTAGCATGAATTTAAAAGTTATTAACGGTCTGCTGAAGAGAAATTTAATCGTGCCGGACTTAGCCGACAGCGGCGAGAAATGCTTGATGTACGCGAAAAAATATTTCTACCACATAATTTTTCTTGACCACATGATGCCCGAACCGGACGGCGTCGAGACTTTAAAGCGGCTAAAGAAGATGAATTTGCCCGCCGAGACGAAAATTATCGTGCTGACAGCCAACGCGATAAGCGGGGCGCGCGAAAAATATTTGGCTAAGGGCTTCGACGATTACTTGAGCAAGCCGATTAACGTCGACGATTTGGAGGCGATTCTGGCGAAATATTTGCCGCCCGAAATTATCCGCAACGAGGACGACGCGCAAGACGACGAACCCGACATTGACGAGGACGAACTTTTATCAGCACCGCCGCCCGCGCAGATTGATGACGTTGTAAAAGTTCTGCCGCCCGCCGAAGTCGACGCCGATAAATTTTCGGAGGAGGAACGCCGCCGCTTTGAAACAATTTGTCCGTCGTTGAATTTGGAGACTGCGCTGTCGAATTGCATGGACAGCAAAGAATTTTTCGCGGAGATGGCGGAGGAATTTATTGACAGCGACAAGACAGCCGAACTTGAACGGGCATTAGCGGAAGCGGATTGGGAAGAATATCGAATCGTGGCGCACGCGCTGAAAAGTACAGCGTTGGTGGTCGGCGCGGCTGGTCTAAGTGACAAAGCAAAGGCTCAGGAATTCGCCGCAAGAGACGGACGCCTTGACGACTTAAAACAAAATCACGGCGACTTGACGGAGACTTATCAAAAAGTTCGCGCGGAGTTAAAACTTTACGTCAAAGGCGAGGAGCCTGTCGAAGTCGACACCGATAAATTTTCGGAGGAGGAACGCCGCCGCTTTGAAACAATTTGTCCGTCGTTGAATTTGGAGACTGCGCTGTCGAATTG
>JAFXNB010000023.1 GCA_017529935.1 Selenomonadaceae bacterium | reverse complement strand
GGAATTAGGAATTAGGAATTAGGAATGGAGAAAAATTTTTTGAAGGTTGCCGCGTGTGTTCTGTTGAGCTTGATGATTTTAGTCACCGGCTCGACGAACTGCGCGGCGAAGAAAAAAGTTGTTAAGGAAAAAATTTTATACATACCGCACGACAGCCGCCCGATTGTCAACCGGCAGACGACCGAAATTTTGGAGAAAGCGGGCGTTCAAATCGTGACGCCGCCCATTGAACTTTTGGGCGACAGAGAAAATATCGGCGACCCGGATTTGCTGTGGGATTGGCTGAACAAAAACGCCAAGAAAGATTTAACTGCGGCGGTCATTTCGTCGGACGCGCTGCTTTACGGCAGTTTAGTTGGTTCGCGCAAGCATGAATACGACGGCGATACGATTTTGGCGCGGGCTGATTTGTTCGGGGAGTTTCGCAAGAAGCATAAAAAATTGCCGCTGTACGTCTTCGGCTCGATAATGCGCACGCCGCGCACGGGTTTGGCGTCGGGCTACGAGGAGCCGGATTATTATCGCTACTACGGCACGAATATTTCCGGCTTACGGAACTTATGGACAAGCAGGAGTTGGAAGGCTTGACGCCGCGCGAGATTAAGGAGTTTAATTTTCTGCAGCGGCTGATTCCGACGAAGGCAATCGAAGACTGGATGGGGCGGCGCGAAAAAAATTTTGACGCGAACAAAAAATTAATCGACTACGCCCGCGAAAATAAATTTGATTACCTTCTGCTCGGACGCGACGACAACGCGCCCTATTCGCAGACGCACAACGAAGGACGCAAGCTCGTCGAATACGGCAGGGGACTTGACGCTAAATATTTGACGACGGCGGGCATTGACGAATTCGGGCTGGTGCTGTTGGCGCGGGCGGTCAATGAACGTGCAAAAACTTCGCCGAAAATTTTTGTCAAATACAACTGGGGACGCGGTGCGCAGACAATCCCCGGCTACTCCGACGAGCCGATTGATAATTCGATTAAGGCGGCGATTCGGGCGACGGGCGCGACTTTGATTGACAGCGAGAGCCGCGCAGATTTTATCCTAGCCGTGAACACGAACCCCGCCGGCGAAACTTTCGAGGCGAACGACGAACTTAATGACGGCAAGCCGCGCCAAGGCACAAGATTTTTTGTTGACACCGTTCAAGATTATGTCAGCGGCGGGCGCAAAGTTATCGTGGCAGATGTCGCCTTTGCGAACGGCTCGGACAACGCGCTAATGGAGCAATTCAAAAATCGCGGGCTTCTGTTCAAGTTGCAAGCTTACGCGGGCTGGAACACGCCGACGAATTCAAGCGGCTTTGCGCTCGCCACGGGGATTTTGTCCGCGCACATGAAGGACGCCGCCGTTGACGAATTGCTCCTGCGCCGCTACCTTGACGATTGGGCTTATCAAGCGAACGTTCGACAAATCGGCGCGGCGCAACTCGATTGGATTGCCGGCGACGGTCGCTACGAATTTTTAAACGACAAACGAGACTCCGCCGCAGAAACTTGCGCGGCTTTGATTCAAAATTTCGCAAAGAAAAATCTGCCAAAGTTCACGGGCAACGACAATATCCGCGTGAATTTCCCGTGGAATAGAATGTTTGAGGCGGAAATTTCCTTCGGGGGGAGGCAACGCAATGCAAGATAAAAAGCAACGTGACGTTGCATCCAGTTAGCGCGATTTGCCAACAAAAATTTTCGGCGAATCGTCGCGCTTGAACGGAGGAAAAAATTTGCAAGATAAAAATTTTATAACGGTCGCTCTTCCAAAAGGAAAACTTTTCGGGCTGTCGGCGGAGTTGCTAAAAAAAGTCGGCTGGACGGCTGAAGGACTTCACGAAAAATCGCGCAAGCTCATCATCACCAACGAGGCGGCGCGTCTAAAATTTATCATAACAAAAACCGCTGACGTGCCCACTTACGTCGAATACGGCGCGGCGGACATCGGCATTATCGGCAAGGACGTGATTTTGGAATCGGGCAAAGATGTTTACGAGCTGTTGGATTTGGGTTTCGGCGCGTGTCATTTGATGATGGCGGTGCCCAAAGATAAAAAGCGTCCACGCCTTGAAGATTATGCTCACACCCGCGTTGCCACCAAGTTCCCGCGCATTGCCGAAAATTTTTTTGCCGCGCAGGGAATGCAAATGGAATATATCAAGCTCAACGGCTCGATTGAACTTGGTCCGATTGTCGGCTTGTCGGAAAGTATCGTTGACATTGTCGAAACGGGCACGACGCTCCGCGAAAACAATCTTGAGGAAATCGTCACGATTATGAATTCGACGGCGCGGCTCATTGCCAATCGCGTCAGCTACAAGCTCAAATTCGCGCGAATTAATTCACTCATCGACGACTTGGCGAAAATTCTTGCGAACAATTAACTTGGAAGCGTATGTAATCTATATAAACCCCGCCGAAAACTTTTTGGCGGGGGATTTTTTTTTGCACGGCTTATCAAACTTAAAGAGCCGGTTTTTTTTGGGAAAAATTTCGCCTCCTAAATTGACAAAAAAAAAAACAATTATAATCCCTATAATACCTCCAAAATTTTTTTAACGGGAGATGGTTTCTATGGCAGAAGTTCTTGGCGGCACCTCGGCGAGCGAACAATTAGTCGCTAAAGAGAACAAGACGCAACTTTACGGCTTGAAGGGCAACGATACGCTCATCAGCAACAAGGATAGCGTGTTGCTGGTCGGCGGGTCGGGCGATGACAAATTGATTATGTCGGGCGGCACGGGCACGCTCAACGGCGGCGACGGCTCCGATACCTTCGAGCTTACCTATTCCGCTGACGAAAAAATTTCGGCGGTGATTGAAGACTTTGATCCGGCGAGTGATAAAATCGTCGTGAACTATGTCGGCGACACCAAACCGAAAATTAAAAGTTCAAAGAGCGGCAAAGATGTCGTCTTGCAAAGCGACGACGGGCAATTTAGTGTCACGTTGAAAAGCGTTCGCGAAAATGACTATTTCGACGGCGCGGAAGATTGGGACGCGTGGGAAGCCTACAGAGTTTTGGAGCGCACAAATGCCGAACGCGACGCTCAGGGTTTGGCTCCGTTGACGCTCTCGGAAAGTCTGACGGAGGCCGCTTCGATTCGTGCGCAAGAAATTATCAAAGAAATTTCGCACACGCGCCCCGACGGCTCAGCTTATTCCGAATTGCTTAAGGACGACTATCAGACTTATGGCGAAAACCTTGAGGCGGGTGCTTCCTCGCCCGAAAAACTTTTAAAATGGTTGATGGATTCTCCGTCGCATAAAGAAAATATTTTGCGCAAGACATTCACGAAAATTGGCATTGGCTACAGATACGATGATTCGGATAAAACTCATTACCGGTATTATTGGGCGCAGGAATTTGGCGGCAGTCTCAAGGCGGCGGAAACCGTCAGCGCGGCGAAACTTTTAAAAGTCGAGCCAGAAATTAACACCGTCACAAAAACTATTACCGGCACCGAGGAAGCAGAAGAACTTAACAACACCGATTACAGCGTGGCAATTAACGCGCTCGGCGGCAACGACACTATCATAAACTCCGGCGCGAACGTTTCAATCAACGCGGGCACAGGCGATGACCAAATCGATTTGTCGGACGACGCGAAAAACATTCTGATTCAATACGCGGTGGGCGACGGCTCCGACAAAATCAGCGGCTTCGACGCGACGGACACGCTCAGCATTTCCGGCGACGGCGAATATACGCCCGCCATTGTCGGCAATGATGTCGTCGTCGGCTTTGGCGATGATTCAATCACACTTACGGGCGCGGCAAGTTTAAATTCCGTAAATGTCGTCGGCACGCGCAGTAAAGTTTTTATCCTCACTGAAGGCGACGATACATACCGCAATACCTTGGAAGGCGCGGTTGTTGCAGCTCTCGGCGGCAACGATTCCATCGACAACAGCGGTAAGAACAGCACACTCGACGGTGGCGCGGGCGACGATACCATTCACAACTCAATCAATATTACTGAGGTTTCTATCAATGGCGGCGACGGCACCGATTCCATTGATAACCACGGCAAGACTGTGACCATTCACGGCGGCGAAGGCAACGATTCGATTAAAAACTGGAGCGGCGGTGCGAACGGTTCCTTGAACGGCGGCGACGGTGACGATACCATTGATAACCACGGCTCAAACGTGACAATCGACGGCAGTGCTGGAAACGATGACATTGAAAACTCCAGCGCGAACGTTTCCATTTCCGGCGGTGCGGGAAACGATGACATTGAAAACAATAGAAGCGGTGCGAACGTTACAATCGACGGCGGCGAAGGAAACGATTCCATTAACAACTGGGGCGATTCGGTAACAGTCTACAGCGGCGACGGAGACGATTCTATCGACAATAGGGGAAGCTCGGTGATGATTTCAGGCGAGTTGGGCGATGATTACATTAACAGCTCCTCCACCGACGACTCGGTTACAATCGACGCGGGCAACGGCAACGATTCTATTGACAACGAAAGCGCGTCTTCTACAATCGATGCGGGCGAAGGCAACGATTCTATAAGCAACAGAGGTGCAAACGTTTCGATAATCGGCGGCACAGGTAATGATACAATTTGGAACTGGGACAAAGCTTCTTATGTTACAATCAACGCCGGCGAAGGTAACGATTCAATTTATAACTCCAGCGAGAACGTCACAATCGACGGCGGCGTGGGTAATGATTCCATTGGCAACAACAGCGCGAACGTTACAATTAGCGGCGGCGCAGGAAATGATTCCATCAAATTATGGAGTGACGCGGCGAGCAATGTGATTCAACACACGGCGGGCGACGGCTCCGACACAATCGAAGGCTTTAATGCGACCTCCACACTAAGTGTATCGGGCGGCGAATATGTCCGTGCAACGATCGGTAATGACATTGTGCTTGAAGTCGGCACAGATTTAATCACTCTTGTAGACGCGGCAACATTGGAAAGCGTTAACATACTCGGTACGGGTACTGAAGGCGGTGCTTACCTCAAGACACACACGCTTACGGAAGGCGATGACACTTACACTAACCCAATATTCAAAGGCGTAACGGTTCAAGCACTCGGCGGCAATGATACCATCTACAACAACGGCTCGGACGTGCACATTTACGGCAACAAAGGCGACGATTTGATAGTATTATATGATGACGCGGCGGGCAATGTAATTAAATATGCGGCGGGCGACGGTATCGATATGGTTGTAGGCTTCAAAGCAACCGATACGCTGTCGATTTCGGACGCGGAATACACTATCGAAACTTACAACGATGATGTTGTTGTAGAGGTCGGCGAAGATGGAATTATTCTTTACGGCGCGGCAACTTTGGGTTCGTTAAACGTCGTCACTGATTGGAGTAAAAGGCAAGATAATCCCGTCATTCTCACTGAAGGTAACGATAAATACGAAAACAGTAGCTCAAGCGTAACCATTCAGGCACTCGGCGGCGACGATATTATTAAAAGCATCAACGCCTCCAACGTCTCGATCGTAAGCGGCGCGGGCAACGACTCCATAGAAAACTGGGGCGTTTTGTCAACAATAACCTCAGGCGACGGCGATGATACCATTTACATTGTTTCTACCGCTGACACGGTATCAATCGACGCAGGTGCGGGCAACGATTCGATTAAAAACTGGGGCTCAAACGTAACAATCGATGCGGGCGACGGCAACGATACTATTAAAAACGAATACGGCGAAAACATTTCAATTAACGGCGGCGCGGGCGACGATTCGATTACCAACAGTAAAGCGAACGTGACACTAGACGGCGGCGCGGATAACGATTCCATTCGCAACGACGGTGCGAACGTTACAATCGCAGGCGGCGACGGCAACAATTCTATTAACAACTGGGGAGCGAACGTTTCAATCGTCAGCGGCGCGGGCAACGATTCCATTTACAACTCTGGAGAGTCAGTGACAATCGAAGCGGGCGACGGCAACGATTCGATTACCAACAGTAAAGCGAACGTGACAATCAACGCGGGCGACGGCGACAATATCATCAACAACTACTCCAGTAGCTCGAACGTTTCAATCGTCAGCGGCACGGGCAACGATTCCATTGACAACCACGGCGCGACCGTTACAATCACTGCAGGTGCTGGTAACGATTCGATTTACAACCACGGCGCGACCGTTACAATCACTGCAGGCGCGGGCGACGATACCATTCACAACTCTGGCAACTCCGGTACAATCACGGGCGGCGAAGGTAACGATTACATTACAAACTACGGTAAATCGTCACAAATCGACGGTGGCGCGGACAATGATTCTATTATCAACTGGGGAGAGTATGTAACAATCACTGCAGGTGCGGGCGACGATTACATTGACAACCACGGCGACGAGGCTTCAATCTTCGGCGGCGTGGGCAATGATTCCATTAAAAACTCTGGCGACTCGGTGACAGTTTACGGCGGCGAAGGCGACGACCAAATCAGCCTGTCAAGTTATTCAAAAAATAGAACTATTCGATACACATTAGGCGACGGCAACGACACGATTTGGGGAATGACCGATACCGATGTTTTGAATTTGCTCGGTGATGACACTTACTCGACGCACGGTGTCGGCGATGATTTAGTTGTCACGTTCGGCGGAAATAATATCGTGCTCAAAGGTGCCAGACCGCACCCCGCAGACATTGTTTTGGGCGAATCGGGCACGTCGGGCGGCACCTCCGGTAGCAATTCGGGTAGTGCGGCAAGCGGTAGCAGTTCGTCAAGCGGCAACGGCAACAGCGGTCGCGGTAGCGACGGCTCCGGCAAGAGTAGTAGCAGCGGCAAGAGCAGTAGCAGTGGCAAGAGTAGTAGCAGTAGCAACAATAACAACAGCGTCAGCAACAACAACATCAGTAACAACAACGTCAGCAACAGCGGCGAATCTGCGACGGCAGGAGTTTCAACTGATGTCAGCGGCAATGGCGGCAACGGTAGCAGTAGCGGCAACGGCGGCGGGAATTCGTCCCATAGAGCGCGGTCTTCCTCAACGTCTACGACAACTACAGCGGCGACGACGACAACTCCGAACGCAAATTCCAACCAAGCCAGCGCGGCTACTTTCCAAGCCGAGACGCAACCTGAGACGTCGAATAAAATTACTTTAAATGCCCCGACGAACTTAAATTATCCTTCGCAGGCTGAAGTCGTTGCTAACATAGAAGGCGGCGGCGGCTCCTATCTGTGGGGCAGTGAAAACAACAATCCGATTTATGGCACCGACGCCGACGATATTTTTATCGGCGGGAAGAATCAAGGCTCGCTTACTTTCCGCAACGTTTCCTCGCGTGACATAGTTTTCTTGAACGACGTGACTTTTGGCGACCTCTCCGGAATCAAGAAGGAAAATGATATGGTTACGTTCAATTTCAAGACGGGCAACAGCGTCACGATACAAAGCACGGATACGGTGAGCGGCGCGGTCGTTCTGGGCGATTCAACGTGGCATTTCACACACCCGCCCAAGAACTAACGACAAAAAATTATTTTAGCGCGTCTTAGTATAAACCCCGCCGAAGAAATTTTTGGCGGGGGATTTTTCTTTTAAAACTTGCGCGGCAAAATTTTCTGTGCTAAAATGCGCGTGTCTTTTTTAGAGAAGAGGTGAACCACATGTCAGCTTACTGCGAAATTTGTCAAAAGGGCGCGATGTCCGGCATGAACGTCAGCCACTCGCACTTGAAGACCAAACGCAAATGGAAGCCGAATATTCAGCGCGTGCGTGCTGTCGTCGACGGGAAAATTCAGCGCGTCAACGTCTGCACCCGTTGCCTTCGTTCCGGCAAAGTTCATCGTGCGATTTGAACTTCAAGCAAAATAAAAACTCCTCGATTGCAATGCGGTTGAGGAGTTTTTGATTGTTCAATTATCGATTTCAAAATCACTGCGGAGCTTGACTGCCTCGCCGATATGCCGCGCCGAAATTAATTCCTTGCCGCCGTCCAAGTCCGCAATCGTCCGCCCAACCTTGATAATCCTGTCGTAGGAGCGCGCGGAAAGTTTTTTTGTCTCGAAAACGTCCTTTAAAAGTTGTTCGGCGTCTGGCTCCAATATGCACAGCTTTTGAATCAGCGCGTGATTCATTTGCGCGTTGCAGAAGAGGTGATATTTTTCCAGCCGCTTAATCTGAATATTTCTTGCCGCCGAAACCCGCTCGCGAATTGAACTTGAGGATTCATTTCTGCGCTTGGAGCTTAAGTCGTCGTATTTGACGCGGGGCACGCGAATTTGAATATCGATTCTGTCAAGCAAAGGACCCGACAGGCGGCGCGTGTACTTTTTAATATCAATCGTCGAACAGCGGCAATAGTGGTCGTTGTCGCCGTTCCAGCCGCACGGGCAAGGATTCATCGCGCAAATTAAAATCATACTGCACGGAAAAGTTAACGTCCCACTCACGCGGCTAATTGTAATTTGCCGTTCTTCCAACGGTTCGCGCAGAGCCTCCAACGTAGATTTTTTGAATTCGGGCAACTCGTCAAGGAAGAGAACTCCGTTGTGCGCGAGCGTGACTTGACCGGGCGTGGGATTGGTGCCGCCGCCGATTATCGCCGCAGTTGAGGCGTCGTGATTCGGATTTTGGAACGGGCGTTTCGTAACCAGTCCGCTACCCTGCGATAACTTCCCCGCAATGCTGTAAATTTTCGTGACTTCCAAAGCTTCCTCGCGCGTCATTTCGGGCAGGATTGAACTCATGCGCTTGGCAAGCATAGTTTTTCCCGAACCGGGCACGCCGACCATTAGGACATTGTGACCGCCCGCCGCCGCTATCTCCAACGCACGTTTCGCCATGAATTGCCCCTGTACGTCCGCGAAATCGTCGACCAGCTCCACGAAACCTTCCGGCTCTTCGACGGGTTGCGGCTTGGCTAGGTCAAGTTCAATCTCACCGTCAAGGAAATCAACCAGCTCCATTAAATTTTTCGGCGCGTAAACTTCTATGCCGTTCACCAGCAATGCCTCGTTGATATTTTCCTGCGCAACGATTATTTTTTGGAAGCCCTGTTCGCGGGCACTTATCGCTATCGGCAAGACGCCTGCCACGCTGCGCAAATTTCCTTCCAACGACAGCTCCGCGACGAACAAAAATTTTTCGCACGTCGAAGGGCGCAACCTGCCCTGCGCGGCAAGCAAACCTATCGCTATCGGCAAATCCAATCCCGCGCTTTCCTTTTTGACACTTGCCGGCGCGAGATTGATTGTAATTTTTTCAGAGCGCATGCGCAGTCCGGAATTTTTTATCGCCGTCCGCACACGCTCCTTTGATTCGCGCACAGCCGTCGAAGGCAAGCCGACTATGTCAAAGGAGGGCATGCCGTTCGCGCTGTCGACTTCCACGGAAATTATCAGCCCGTCCACGCCCTGCGTCGCCGCGCCATATGTTATCGCGTACAAAAATATTTCCTCCTTAAATTTTATACTAAAAATTTTAACTTTGCCGTTTGTTTATAATCTCCTGCCCACTCTACGATTTAAAATTCCAATTCGACGAAACGACGAATCCGCGCGGCGTGAATCCAATCGCCGACCTTTGCGCCTTCAAGTTCGGGTGGCGCGTCCTTGCCACCGATTTTCAACAGCTCGTCGATAATTTCCTGCGCGTGTTCAAGGTAAATTGGCAAGCCGTGATTGTCAAAATTTATAATGTCGCAAAAATCTTTGACGCCGAGTTTTAAGCCGTTCAAGCGCAACAGCAGGTCGACAATCTTGCCGGGCTTTTCAAGACGCGGGGCGCGCATGTGTTCACGAATCACGAACGCCGCAGATTTTTTCCACTCGCCCGGAAGTGTCATGCGCTGGTTCATTTTATTTAGGACTTCAAGCCCGCGCTGTTCGTGCCTGTAGTGGTGCGGCAACATTTCAGGCGGCGTCGTGCCCTTGCCGATGTCGTGCATGAGCGCGGCGAATCTGACCATGGGCTTGGGATTGACGGCGGAAACGTCGTCCAAAATTTTCAGCGTGTGTTCGTAGGCGTCACCTTCAGGGTGATAGTACGTCGGCTGAACTTTGCCGCGCAGTTGAAAAATTTCCGGAAAAGTTATCTCCAGCAAGTCCGCCTTCTCCAAACTCCTAAAAAAAATCGACGGCTTGTCGGTTTTAAGCGCGGTTGCCAGCTCGTCGAAAATTCTTTCCGGCGGTTCGTGCGCAAGTTCCTCCTTGCAAAGTTTCATCGCCGCAATTGTCTCCGCGCAGATTTCAAAATTAAATTGCGCCGCCTGCCGTGCTGCCCGCAGTGCTCTGACAGGGTCGTCGACAAAATGTTTACTCACCGCGCGGATTTTTTTATTGAGCACGTCTTCGAGCCCGCCGAACGGGTCGACAAGAGAGCCGCTCAAAAGTTCAATCGCCATGGCGTTAATCGTCGTGTCGCGCCGGAATAAATCTTGCTCAATCGTCACGGACGGCGCAAATAAAATATCGAAGCCGCGATAGCCCGCGCCGATTTTTTTCTCAGTGCGGGCAAAAGCGACCTCGCAAAATTTCCCGTCAAGCTCGACGGAGTAAACGGGAAAAGATTTTCCGAACTTCGCCGCGTTCGGGAAAGCTTCGGCAAAAATTTTTTCGTCGACGCCCGTGACGCAATAATCTCTGTCGTGTGCCTCGACGCCGCGAAATTTATCACGAACCGCGCCGCCGACCAAGTAAGCCGTGCCGCCCAGCTCGTGAATTTTTTTTGCAAAGTCCAATTCAGTCATGGTGAATCCTTTAATTATTTTCGGGCGCGTTCCAAAGTTCTGGCTGCTTCAACCTCGTCAAAATTGGCAACGCTGTAGCTGACAACCACCGCGCCGAATTTCTTAATTGACGTCCTAACCAGTGTCGAACAAATGTCGACGGGAAAATCAAAAACGTTTTCGCTCGTGCCGGTTATCCCGTCGAGTGTTTTTAGCAAAGTGTAACCCATCGGTGCTTTTTTGGAACAGTGGCGGTGATGCATGTCGACAAACAGTCTGTCACAAAATTTTCCGTCCTCGCTGATGAGTTCAAAAATATCAACCGCCCGCTTATTGCCGAGACGATGAAAAATCATGCGTTGACCGTCTGCCGTCACGAGCCTCGACAAGTAAGTTATCTCTCCCCAAGTTTCGTTCACGAGGATAGGATTTGTTGGCGTGCGCCGAATTCGCCTTGAGCGTTCGGCCACTCGTCGACTTCACCCATTGCGTAGCGTTCGCGTGCGAAATCGGCCATAAACTGCGGAAAGCTGTCAATGAATTCGTTTTGAAGTTCGACGCTGTTCAAAAATTTAAGCGCGTCGTCAACAAATTTGGTGTATTCTTTGACGGTCATATTCAATGCCTCCATTGCGTCCCGAAAAATATCGTCAGCGTAAAATCCGATTTAAGAAGTCAACGATTATCCCAAAAGTTTTCGGCTGATAAAAATAAGCCGCCGCGTGATCTGCGCCGTTTATGATGTAATGAGTGGAGTCGACACCATTTTTAATCAGCGCGTCGTGCAAAAGTTTTGATTGGCTCGGCGAAACAGTTTTGTCCGCGTTGCCGTGCATGATAAGGAAAGGCGGCGTGTTCTTGTCAATGTAAGTCAGCGGATTTGAATCGCGGGCGGTTTCGGGTGTGTCGAGGAGAGAGCCACCCTTGCTGCCTTTGTAACAGGGCACGCCGTTGACAAAAAGTGCGGGCGGCGCACCGGGGGAGTTATACATATCTTGCGTCGCTTTGGGATAATCATCGGCAATTTTGGTTAAATCAGTCGGTCCGAAAATATCAACGACGGCTTGAACGTCAACGCGCTCATTGAGATAATCGCCGAAGTTAAATTTTTTGACGCCGCTTGTGACGCCGACCATTGTCGCCAGATAGCCGCCCGCAGACATTCCAATCACGGCGATTTTATTTTTGTCAATGTTGAAGTCGTCGGCATGCGCACGAAGGTAACGAATTGCCGCTTTTACGTCGCCGATTGCCTCAATGTAATTGACCGTGCCGATGGTTCGATAGTCTATTGACGCTGCGACGAAGCCCGCCTGCGCTAATTGGATACAAATTTGCATTCCCGCAACTTTCGGAGCCGTCAACCACCAGCCGCCCGGTACAAATATCACGGCGGGAACTTTTCCTTTGACGGCAGGCATATAAATATCCATTTGCAAACGACTTTCAGGCCACGTGAAATATTGTGCGAACGTCACGTTCTGATGAAGTCCGATTTCCGGCACGACGTTTTCTATCTCAATGACTTCGGTTTTTGCCGCCGCGCAAGTCGAAGTTACAAACACAATAGCCGCAACCAGCACGATAAAAAATTTTTTTTTAAGCATGAAAAATCCTCCGTCAATCTCTGATTCTGTCACGCAAAATTACATCGTGGCTACCGCCCTCGACAATGCTCGTCGCCGACACCAAAGTTATCTTCGCCTTGTCGCGCAACTCCGCCAAATTCAACGCGCCGCAGTTGCACATCGTCGAACGAATTTTGGCAAGCGTGCTGTTCATGTTGTCTTTGAGCGAGCCGGCGTAGGGAACGTAAGAATCAACGCCCTCCTCGAACGAAAGTTTTTTATCGCCGCCGAGGTCGTAGCGTTGCCAATTCCTTGCGCGGTTGGAGCCTTCGCCCCAATATTCTTTGTAGTAAGTTCCGTTGATTCGGATTTTGTCGGTCGGGCTTTCGTCGAAGCGCGAAAAATATCTGCCGAGCATGAGAAAATCCGCGCCCATTGCCAAGGCAAGCGTCATGTGATAATCGTGAACAATGCCGCCGTCGGAGCAAACGGGAATATAAACGCCCTTCTCCTTAAAATATTCGTCGCGGGCTTTGCACACGTCGATAACCGCCGTAGCCTGTCCGCGCCCGATACCTTTTGTTTCGCGGGTAATGCAAATGGAGCCGCCACCGATACCGACCTTGACGAAATCCGCGCCCGCGTCCGCCAAAAATCTGAAGCCTTCCGCGTCGACGACATTGCCCGCGCCGACTTTGACATCTTCGCCAAAAGTTTTGTGAATGTATTCAAGCGTAATTTTCTGCCATTCGCTGAAGCCTTCGGAGCTGTCAATACACAGCACGTCCGCGCCAGCTTTGAGCAAGGCGGGGACACGTTCGGCATAGTCGCGAGTGTTAATGCCCGCGCCCACGACGTAGCGTTTCTTCTTGTCGATGAGTTCAAGCGGGTTAGTTTTGTTGTCGGTGTAATCTTTGCGGAAGACCATGTAGCGCAGGCGTTGCTTTTTGTCGACGAGCGGCAACATATTGAGCTTGTGCTCCCAAAGTAAGTCGTTCGCCTTAGGGAGCGTCGTCGTGTCGGCGTCCGCGCAGATTAATTTTTCAAACGGTGTCATGAACGTTTGGACTTGTTCGTCGCCGGTCATGCGCGTGATTCGATAATCGCGGCTCGTCACGATTCCCAAAAGTTTCCCCGTGGGCTTGCCGTCGTCGGTCACCGCCATCGTTGAATGTCCCGTTTCCTTGAGCAACGCGAGCATTTCGTTTAGCGTCGTCGTCGGCTTGAGATTTGAATCACTCGACACGAAGCCCGATTTGTAATTTTTGACACGCGCAACCATTGCCGCCTGCTCCCTAATCGGTTGCGAACCGAAGATGAACGAGACGCCGCCTTCTTTTGCCAGCGCGATTGCCATCGTGTCGTTGGAGACCGACTGCATGATTGCCGAAGTCATCGGAATGTTGATTAGGAACTTGCACTGTTCGCCGCGCCGAAATTTTATCAGCGGCGTGGACAAGTTGACGTTCGCGGGGATGCAGTCTTTTGAAGAGTAGCCCGGCACGAGCAGATACTCTCCAAAGGTGTGTGATGGTTCCTGATAATAAAATGCCAAGTCAATCCCTCCCGAAAAAATTTTATGCTTTACTTCCCAAAATCCCGATTCATGTCGACATATTCAATCAGTTCGTCGACGCTGTAGCATTCAATAATCGTCTCGCAAATTTCTCTTATAAACTGTTGCAACTTATGAAAGTCGTCATTCGGCGGGAAAGGCTCCTCCGCATTGAGGACGGCTGTCAAAGTTTCGGGGCGAATGTATGCGGCGGGATAAAAATTTTTGTAAAGAATCAAATTGCCTGCGACGCCCGTCGAAACGATAATAAGTTCGCCGTAAACATCATCGATTAAAGCGCGGCTCGTCCCGACAGAAAAATTTTCCGTCAACGCCGCTTGAATTTCCGCCTTAGCCACAATCAGCCCTCCCACGAAAAAATTTTAGTTAAATTCGGCGGCGAACGCGATAATTCCTGCGCGAATATTCTTGCCAGATTTTTTTTGCCGTAATATACTTTGTTTGACTTAAGACAAAATTTTTCGGAGGAAACTTTTATGAGCAACCCAAGCATCTCGGTAATTGTGCCGGTTTACAAAGTGGAGCAGTACATAAAACTTTGCGTCGATAGCATTTTGGCGCAGACTTTCCAGGATTTTGAAATTATTTTAGTGGACGACGCCACGCCGGATAATTCCTTTGCGCTTTGCCAAGAACTTTACAGCGGCAACGACAAAGTTAAATTCGTGCGCCACGAAAAAAATCTCGGTCTGGGTGCCGCCCGCAACACCGGCATGAAACACGCGCGCGGCAAATATATTTACTTCGTGGACAGCGACGACTTTATCCTGCCCGAAACGCTGGAGAAATTTTTCAATGCCGCCGAAAAAAATAATGCGCAAGTCGTTCACGCGGCGGGTTGGTTTGAACTTTATCAAGACGAGCCTGAACCTATTCGCGAGGAAAATTTGCGCCTTATTTGGGACAATTATTCTCAAGAAGGTTTCTTAAATCCGAATATAATTTACAGGCTGACGGAGCATTGGGCAACGGGCAATATAGGGACGATGGCATGGCTGTGCTTTTGTCGGCGTGATTTTTTGGAGGAAAAACATATCGAGTTCTTGCCCATAATTTCCGAGGACGAACCTTTTAACTTCGCGCTGTTCTGTTTAGCCGAACGCTACTACATCATGCACGAGGCATTTTACCTTTACCGCCGACGTAGCGGCTCCATTATGAGTACCAAAAACGCCGAGCAATTTTCAAAGAGTATTCAATCCATTGTGCGCGGCGCGGCTTATATTAAAAATTTTCTCGACCACGTTCCAAGATTCAAAGGTTACGAGCAGTGGCACAAAACTATAATGGACGAATTTTTCCGGCGGTTCATATATAATCACACGGCACCTTATTACAGCGCGTTGACTGTGCCGCCGGAGATAAACTCCGCCGCCGAAGATACGCTGAAAAAATTTTTTGGCGACGGTACTCCTTTTGTTAAGAATTTTTTCGACGGCTATCATCTCTTCCGCCGCCAATCGGAAATTTTATTGCAGAGGAACAACGCCCTTTCCGCGCAGATGATGAGCATTTTTAATCGCATGGAACTTTCCGCGAAAAAAATCGTCTTCGTGAACTTTCTGGGGCGCGGCTACGGTTGCAATCCGAAATACATCGCTGAAGAAATTCTCCGCCAAAATTTGCCGTATGATATGGTCTGGCTAGTGAATGACTTGAACGAATCAATGCCCGAAAAAATCCGCAAAGTCAGCTACGGTAGCCTCGATTCGATTTATGAGCTGGCGACGGCTAAGGTTATCGTCTCCAACGTGAAAAACCTTTTGCCTTACCCCAACAAAAAGCGCGGACAATTTTTTATCATGACGTGGCACGCGTGGCAAGGTTTAAAGTACATTGAGAAGGACGCCGAAGAGAAATTGTCGCCAACTTACGTAGCACAAAGTAAAGCGAATTCCAAAATAACCGATTTAATGATGGTTGGCACACAGGACGCCCTTGAGGAATATAGGCGAGTGATGTGGTATGACGGCGAAATTTTACCGTGCGGTCTACCGCGCAACGATATTTTCTTCCGCCGCGACGAAAAACTTATCGCACAAGTCAAGCAGTTGCTTGGCGTGCCGCCCGAAAATAAAATCGTCATGTACGCGCCGACTTTCCGCGATGATGTTGCCGTTACAGCGGAAGTTTGTCGGCTTGATGCAAAGAAACTCCTTGCCGCACTGAAAAAACGTTTCGGCGGCGAGTGGTCACTTTTAATGCGCCAACACCCCAACGTTGCGGCTGCCTTCGCCAAAAATTATTTCGACGTCAACGTCATAAATGCGACGACTTACCCCGACATGCAGGAACTGATTTTGATTTCCGACGTGCTCATTTCCGATTACTCGTCCGTTATTTGCGATTTCATGTTCACGGGCAAGCCGGTTTTCATTTACGCCAAAGACTACGACAGTTACACGAACGAACGCGGTTTACGACCAATTTTTTTCGACCTGCCGTATCACGTCAATAAGAGCGAGGCTGAACTTTTTTACGACATTGAAACTTTTGACGCCGCCGCCTTGGAGCCGCAGATTAAACGTTTCTTGGATATGGTTAAGCCCTTCGACGACGGGCACGCCTCCGAGCGGGTCGTCGAGAGAATTAAATTAGTTATAACAAATTCTTATGCCCCCCCCCGAAAGTATTAAATAATCCTAATGATTTGGACGCGTTCAATTATGTTCAAGATAGGTATTCAAAATTTCTCAGCGAATTGCCCGTTTATGAGCGCGAAAATATTGGGACGCCAAAAATTTTTTGGTGGTGCTGGCTACAGGGCTTGGAGAACGCGCCGCCGATTTCAAAGATGTGCTTGAAGTCTTTGCGCCGCAATTATTCCGATTACCAAATTAACGTCGTCACGCTGAAAAACATGGGCGATTACGTCAGCTTCCCCGAACACATAATCGAAAAGTTCAACGCGGGTAAAATTTCTCCGACGCATTTTTCCGACTTGTTGCGGCTGGAGCTTTTGATAAATTACGGCGGCGTTTGGGCGGATTCGTGTGTCCTTGCCACGGGGCGCGAGAAAGATTATCTGCAGGAGCCGCTGTTCATCTTCCAATCGACGTGGCGCAATGCACCCGCGCACCTCGGCTCAAGTTGGTTCATCGTCGCGGAAAAGGGCAATCCTATTCTCAAGATGACGCGGGATTTGCTGTATAAATATTGGCAAGACCACGACGCGCTCGGCAACGGCGGATTTTATTTCTTACTCCATTGCATGTTCCACCTTGCCGCCGATAAATATCCCGACCTCTGGGCGAAGGTGCCCGTCTTCTCAAATATCCCGCCGCATATGTTGCAGATGGAATTTTTCAAGCCGTACAATCCCGATCGCTTCGAGCAGATTAAGCGCATGTCGAATTTCCATAAGCTGTCGTGGAAATACAATCCCGCGCAGTTGGCTCCCGAAAAGACAGCGGGCACCAATTACGATTACCTTATGAAATTTTTCGCTTGATAATATTTTTCGTAAAAAAATTCCCGCCACTTTGACGGGAAAATTTTTTTGTCACGATGAAAATTTATTTAGCGTTGCGTTTGGCAGTCAAGTACTCGTCCATGGCTTGAGCGACGATTTTGGAATATTTCACGGCGAGCACAACGTTTTTCGCGCCGATGACGACGTCGCCGCTGGAGAAGACGCCTTCGCGGGTCGTGCGCCCTTGCTCGTCGACAACAATCAAGCCGTTCTTGTCTACTGTCAAATCGTGCGTCGTGTTGACGATTTTATCTTTGGGACCTTGGCTTATCGCGATAATCGTGCTGTCGGCGGGCATGAGAACAGGCTCCTCCTCGCGAATCAAATTGCCCTCCGCGTCGTAAATTCTCGGCGTTAAAATCGGACCTTCCTCCGTGAATTCTTTAATCGCCATGCCCTGTTGAATTTCAATGCCGTCAACCGCCGCATAATCGAGTTCGCGCTGACTGGCGGCTATCCTCTGGCGGCGGGCGTAAAGCGTGACATTGCGAGAGCCTTGACGGACAACGGTACGCGCCACGTCGATAGCAGAATTGCCCGCGCCGATAATCGCCACGTTGTCGCCCAATTCGTAAGCGTCGGGGTTTTGCAGATAGTCAATCGCGTAGTGAACGTTGCCGAGCGATTCGCCCTTGACGTGCGGTCTGCGCGGTCGCCAAACGCCCGTGCCGATAAAAATTGCGTCGTAGCCGTCGTTAAAAAGGTCGTCGAGGTGCAACGCGCCGCCAATAGCGGTGTTCGGGCGGAAATGAATTCCCATTTCGCGGAGCTTGACTTGATATTTATCCAAAATTTTTTTCGACAGACGGAACGCGGGGATTCCATAGCGCATCATGCCGCCGACTTTGTCCATGCGCTCAAAAATCGTGATTCGATAGCCGAGCGCGGCAAGTTTAATGGCAATCGTAATTCCCGCCGGACCGGAGCCGATAATCGCGACGCGCTGACCGGTATCAGGTGCACGGTCGATACTTATCTTGTCGAAATAAAAATCGGAGATGTAATGTTCAATGCTGGGAATTTGAACGGCGGCGGCGTCCTTGCGCTTGCCCTGAATGCAGTTGCCCTCGCACTGATTTTCGTGGTCGCAGACAAGCGAGCAGACGACGCTTAGCGGATTGTTTTCAAAAAGCATGCGACCCGCCTCCACGGTTTGACCCGCAAGGAACAGGCGAATCATTTCGGGGATATTCGTTTCAATCGGACAACCTTTGATTCGGCAAAGCGGCTTCTTGCATTGCAGACAACGCCGCGCCTCTTCGATAACGTGTGCAGCCATAATTTTTCCCTCCTAAAATAAAATCGCTCCCGTGCAGTTTAAATCAATTCTGTCGAAATGTCTATCCTCGGAAAAGTTGAACCCAATAGTGATGATACGTCGAATAGTCTTCATGAGCGTAACCGACGCCCAGCTCGCGGAATTTCGGATTTAAAATATTTTCGCGGTGGAATTCGGAATACAGCCACTGTTCGACGGTTTCAGCTGCCGCAAGTCTCCGAAGTCAGCCACGGAAAAGTTG
>JAFXNB010000022.1 GCA_017529935.1 Selenomonadaceae bacterium | reverse complement strand
GACGCGACGTTTTATCGCGGGTTATCGTCGGCTCGCAAACAACGCTGTGCGCGTCACTGCTCCTTTTGGCGACAATTTCAATCGTCGGCAGTTTAATCGGAGCAATTTGCGGTTACAAGGGCGGCAAGCTCGACGTGTTCTTAATGCGGCTGTCGGACGTGTTCTTGGCGTTCCCGCAAATGGTTTTCGCAATCGCGGCGGCGGGCGCATTGGGCGGCGGACTTTTAAACGCGGCGGCGGCGTTGGCGATAATCGGCTGGCCAAAGTACGCAAGAATTTCGCGCGGATTAGTTCTGGCGATTCGTTCAATGCCCTACCTCGACGCGGCAAAAATGGCAGGCTCAAGCTCCACGAAAATTTTATTTATCCATGTCTTGCCGAACATCGCGGGACCCGTGCTGGTGACGGCGGCTTTGGACATCGGGACAATCATCATGGAGTTGGCGGGCTTATCGTTTTTGGGCTTGGGCGCACAGCCGCCAACTGCCGAGTGGGGCGCGATGATGAACAACGGTCGCTCCATGCTACAAACCGCGCCATGGGTTATCCTCGCGCCGGGCACAGCAATTTTTATTACGGTGGCGACGTTCAATCTTTTGGGCGACAAGTTGCGCGACGTACTCGGCGGACAAAAATAATTCAGCAATTCCCCGCGTAAACAAAATTCAAGTGACGCTTAGCAATCTCGACAAGCTCATAAATTTTTTGGATGGGAGTCGACGGTAAGTTCGTTACTTTGTAGCGCGGAAAAAATCTGCTGATGTGTAGCGGAATATCTTTTGAAATGCTCGCCAGCCACGCCGCCTCAAGCTCCATGTCGTCGGGCGCGTCGTTCATCGTCGGCACGATTAAAGTTGTAACTTCGACGTGACAAACCTGCGCGGCAAGCGTAATCGTCCTCCGAACAGTTTCAAAATCGCCGCCGAGCAGTGAATAAATTTCTTGGCTGAAACCTTTCAAGTCAATGTTCATTGCGTCAATCAGCGGCAAAATTTTTTTCAACGCGGCGGGCGCGACCGTCCCATTTGTAACCAAAACACTCTTTAAGCCGCGAGCTTTTAAAAGTTCGGAAGTATCGCGGACAAATTCATAGCTGATAAACGGCTCGTTGTAGGTGAAGGCGACGCCGATATTTTTTTGCGGCACAAGTTCGGCGGCAAGCGCGGTAAGTTGAGCGGGCGAAATTTTTCGCGTTGGGAAAGTTGAATCCGCCATGGAAATTTCAAAGTTCTGGCAGAAGGGGCAATTCAAATTGCAACCGTAGCTGCCGACGGACAAAATCCGACTGCCGGGGAAAAATTTATACAGCGGCTTCTTTTCAATCGGGTCAAGGGCAAGGGAAGTTATCGCGCCGTAGTTGAGAGCAGTAATTTTTTCTCCGTCGTTGAATCGTGCGCGACAAGCTCCGACCTCACCGACTTCAAGCCGACAATGCTTCGGACATATCTCGCAAATTTTTTTATCCATAATAAGAACCTCCACTAACATAACGAAATCAGCGGCCGGCATGGACGCCGGCCGTCGCCGCGCGCGAAAACATGGATGTTTTCCAGCGCGGCACGAGCGGCACGGGTAGTGTGAACGCGTGAACGAGGACTACTAACGCCCCTGCGAGGCACCCTTTCTTTTTGCTACTTTTTCTTTGGGTGCGCAAAGAAAAAGTAGGCTGGAAAAAAATAAATTCAACTGAGGAAAGTTCTTTGAGCCCTTTATTGTGAAAGAAAGGGCAGCGACCCGCAACGAAAAAACTCCCGCCAAAAAACGACGGGAGCTTTTCATCGGGCAGGGGACTAAGAAATTATCCGAGTGTTGCAAGGTAATCCTTAATCTTGTCGCCGTCTTCCATCTCCATAACTTTATCGAGAATCTCTTTAGCCTTGGTTAAGGTGATGTTGCGAATGCGTTCTTTGACACGCGGAATGGAGGGTGCGCTCATGGAAAGTTCTTTAATGCCCATTGCCATCAAAATAATCGCCGCGTTCGGGTCAGACGCCATTTCGCCGCACATGCCAGCCCATTTGCCTTCCTTGTTGGCGGATTCGATTGTACGCTTGATAAGGCGCAGAACTGCCGGATTGAAATGATTATACAGATAAGAAATTTGCGCGTTGCCGCGGTCGACAGCCAGCGTGTACTGAACGAGGTCATTGGTGCCGATTGAGAAGAAGTCAACGTATTTTGCGAGAACGGGAGCCATGACAGCCGCCGCAGGAGTTTCGACCATGATGCCGACTTGGACGCTGTCGGAGTATTTTTGACCTTCGGCAGCAAGTTCTCTCTTGGCGTCTTCAACGAATTCTTTCGCCGCGAGGAACTCTTGAACGTTGATAACCATCGGGAACATGATAGCCGCTTTGCCGTAGACACCTGCGCGGAGGATAGCTTTGAGCTGGGGCATAAACAAATCTTTGCGCTGGAGGCTGATACGAATTGCGCGGTAGCCGAGGAACGGATTTTCTTCCTTGCCGACTTGAATATAGGGCAGGGGTTTATCGCCGCCGATGTCCATGGTGCGGATAACGCAAAGACCTTCGCCGTGAGTGACGGACGCGCAATATTCAACGGCGGCTGTGTATTCTTTGAACTGGTCTTCTTCTTTGGGAACGTCGGTTTTGCCCATGAAGACGAATTCGGAACGGAACAAGCCAACGCCAGTCGCGCCAAAGTTTTTAACAGCGGCGTCAGCGTCGGCGGGCGAGCCGATATTGGCGACGAGTTCAACTTCCTTGCCGTCGAGAGTGATAGCGGGCTTGTCTTTAAGCTGTGCGTAGTGGGCTTTGAGTTCTTCCTGCTTTTTGATTTTCTCGTCGTAGGAGGCGCGTTCTTCGTCGGAGGGGCGAATCAAAATTTCGCCGGTTTCGCCGTCGAGGATAACGGGGTCGCCGTCCGCGATTTTAGCAATGCCGTCGCCCACGCCAACAACCGTCGGGATAGCGCGAGTCTTAGCAATGATAACGGCATGGGCGGTGGTGGAGCCGACGCCGAGGATAACGCCCGCGATTTTATCAGTGGGCAGTCCCGCGATAACGGAAGGCTCAATGTCTTTGCCCGCCACGATAACTTTGCCGACGATTTCAGGCTCTTTAATGCCGAGCAAATATTTCGCAATGCGTTTGCCGACGTCGCGCATATCGACTGCACGCCCGCGGAAGTATTCATCTTCCATGGACTCAAAAATTTGCGCGTTGGCTTCGTAAGCGTCGAGGACAGCTTTGGGCGCGGAGCCGCTGATGTCGATTTGCGTATCAACCGCTTCGCTGATTGAGGGGTCTTCGACCAACAGGCGGTGTGCTTCGAGAATGCCCGCCTGCTCCTTGAGACCCTGCGCGGTGAAGTCTTCGATGCTCTTCTTGAGGTTTTCGGCGACGGCCATGATTGCGGCGGCGGCTTTTTTCTTTTCGGCGTCGGGTTTGCCGGGTTTATAAGCCACGAGGAAGCTGTCGAGGTTTTGACCTGCGAGCAGAATGTTGCCGACCGCTATGCCGGCGATTACGCCTTTGCCCTTAATTTTCTCTGCCATAATTTCTCCTCCGAAACGTTACACAAAAGGGGAGGCGGCTTTAGCTGTTAGTTGATAGCTTTTAGCTGTTAGAATTTTTTCCTAATCGCTAACAGCTAACAGCTGACAGCTGAACTCCTCCTCCCCTGAACTAACGATAACCGCGCTAAATTAATCTTCGCCGAATTTGTCGTCAACGAGCTTCTTCAAAGCGGCAACTGCTTCCTTCTCATCGGGGCCGTCAGCAACAAGCGTAATTTCGGTGCCTTTGGTCAAGCCCATGCTCATGATCATAAGAATGCTTTTGGCGTCAACGGTCTTGCCCTTAGCCTTGATCTGAACTTTGGATTTGAACGAGGATGCTTTCTGCACGAACACCGACGCGGGGCGCGCATGAATACCAGTTTTGTTTTCAATCGTGGTGGTTGCTTCAGTCATTAGAAACCCTCTCCTTATCTTTACATAAATTATTACTAACGGCAGTCGCCCCTGGCGGGCAACCTTTTGAACTTGCTATTCGCCGCACGCTTTTATCTTCCTGCTTGCCGATAAAAAATTTTCAAAAAATTTTCGGCGGTCAACGCGCGAGCCGCAAAATTTCTGCGACGACCTGCTCAATCGTCAAACTTGTCGAATCTAAAAGTACGGCGTCTTCGGCTTTGGCTAGCGGCGCGATTTCCCGTTCGGAATCTTGTTTATCGCGCAGGGAAATTTCTTTTTTTATCTGTTCAAAGTCCGCCGCGAAATTTTTTTCCTTTAGCTCTGCGAAACGCCGCCGCGCACGCTCCTCGACCGACGCCGTTAAAAATATTTTCAAGTCCGCGTTCGGCAAAACCTGCGTGCCAATGTCACGCCCGTCCATTATCACTGAACCTTGAGCCGCCATTTCCCGTTGCAGTTCCGTTAATTTTTTTCTCACCACGCCGAACTTTGCCACGTCCGACGCCCCGCGACTTACTTCGGGTGTGCGGATTTCCTTCGTAACTTCGCGCCCGTCCAAAAAAACTTTTCCCGACGTGTCAAGTTTAATTTCAATGTCCTGCGTCACGGCTTCGACACTCTTGCCGCTCTCTAAAACTTTCAGCGCGACCGCCCGATACATCGCGCCCGTATCAATGTAAGTGTAACCGAGCCGCGCCGCCACGATTTTTGAAACGGTGCTTTTGCCCGCGCCCGCCGGTCCGTCCACCGCGATTATTTTTTTCATGTGAGACTTGCCTCCTTTGGGATTATTTATATCACCGCGAAAAATTTTTTGCAACGCCGCAACGTTGTTGATAAAAATTTTTCGTGATATAATCACCGCAAAAATTTTGAGGGCAAGAAGTATGATTAGGTTTGGCGAAGCTTTTTTCTGGCTTGCGGCAATCTGCGCGGCTGGAATAATTCTAAATGTCATCGGCGTCATCATCGTGAAGGAATTAAGTTTGCCGGTTTATCTCGACGTGGTCGGCACGATTTTTATCGCGGCGTTGGGCGGCTACGTGCCGGGCATTGCCGTCGGGTTCCTCACGAATTTAATCGGCGCACTTTTCGACGACGAAGAAATTTATTACGGCATGGTCAGCGTTTTGCTCGCGGCACTCACGAGTTTTTTGGCTAACAAAGGCTACTACAGCAAATTCCCGAAAGTTTTATGGACAATCCCCGCGACGGTTCTGCTAACGAGCGTCAACAGCACCTTGATTGCGGAAATGCTCAGCCTAACAAATTCGTTCGGCTACATGGATTACTTGCCGAAGATTTGGGAGCATTTTTTGCAACATTTTTCCTCGGAGCTGCCCGATAAAGCGTCGGCGATTCTGATAGCTTTCCTCGCGCTGAAATTTGTTCCGCCCAAAGTCAAAGAAAATTTCAAAATGCTGGGCAAAATGCAGGAGCCTGTTTCCTACGAAATGCACAAGGCGATTAGCTCGAACAGCAAATGGATTTCCTCCTTGCGCACGAAAATGCTCCTAAATCTTATGTTGATAACTTTGTTCGCGGTAATTTTTATCTCCGCGATAAGCTACACGATTTATCAGAAGTCAATCATAGAAGACCGCAAGCGAATCGCCGACGGAATTATTTCCATGGTCGTCGCCGAAATTGACCCGAAGCGCGTCGACGAATTTTTGGAGAAGGGCTATCAAGCGGAGGGCTACATAGAAGTTGAGCGCGAACTTTACAAAATCCGCGCTAGCAATTCCGATATAAAATTCATTTACGTTTACAAAATCATGGAGGACGGTTGCCACGTCGTGTTCGATTTGGATACGGCTGATGTTGACGCGGCGGAGCCTGGCTATGTTGAAGAATTCGACGAATCTTTTGAGCCGCTACTTGAGGATTTGTTCGCGGGCAGACCGATTAAGCCGATTATCAACGACGACAAATACGGCTACCTGCTGACGATTTACAAGCCCGTCTACAACAGCGTCGGGCAATGCGTCTGCTACGCGGGCATTGATTTTTCCATGGAGATTCTCCACGATTACGGCAGAATGTTCATCTCCAAAGTTATTTCGCTTTTCTCCGGCGCGGTCATTTTAATTTTCGTGCTCGTCCTGACGTTTATCGAGAACAATATTATTTTGCCCGTCAACACCATGGCCTACTGCGCCCGCAACTTTGCCTATGACAGCGAGGAGGCGCGCGAGAAAAATATCGAACGCATGAGGAGCTTGGGCATAAGGACGAACGACGAAATTGAAAATCTTTACTCCGCCTTCCTAAAGACGACCGCCGACAGCATGCACTACTTTGAAAATCTTAAACGCTCCAAAATTCAGCTGGCAGTCATGGACGAACTTGCGCACAAAGACGCCTTGACCGGATTAAAAAATAAAACCGCCTACACTGAGAAAACTATCCTCTTCGACGCCGCCATTGCCGCCGCCCGCGCAGAATTTTGCATAATTATGATTGACATAAATTATCTAAAGCGAGTCAACGACACTTACGGGCACGAGTACGGCAACATTTACCTGATTAACGCGGGCAAGCTTGCCACTTCGATTTTCGGCGAGGAAAATATTTATCGTGTGGGCGGTGATGAATTTGTCGCGGTACTCGACGGAAAAGACATTGCCCAAAGCGCGGAGCTTGTTAAAAAATTGCGCGACGCGATTGATAAATTTCAAGCGGATAAAAATCTTGAGCCGTGGGAAAAAGTTTCGGCGGCAGTGGGCGTGGCTTATTACGACGAACGCCACGACAAAAGCGCGGAAGATGTTTTCAAGCGGGCGGACGCCGACATGTACAAAAATAAATTGGCGATGAAGGCGACCCGAACCGATTAATTCAGCACGGCAAAAATTTCCAGCGCACGCTTAACAACGTCGTCAATGTCATAGTAGCGATACTCCGCCAACCTTCCAACCGCCGTGATATTTTTAAACTTGGCAAGCTCGGCGGAATATTTTTCGTAAGCCGCCCGCGCCTCCTCCGTGAAAATCGGATAATACGGCTCGTTCGCGCCCGCGCCGTATTCTTGAGGAAATTCCTTTAAAATCGTCGTGCGCGGCGTCTGCGCGGGGTGAATCTGTTTAAACTCGGTGATGCGCGTGAAGTCGTAATTGTTCGGGTAATTGACAACCGGTGCCGCCTGAAAATTTTCCGCGTCAACCGTCTCAAATTTCATGGCAATGCTACGGTAGGGCAACGTGCCGAATTTTTTACTAAACAGCTCGTCGAGTTGCCCCGGGTAAATCAGCCGCCCCTTAAATCTTTTTCTGAACAGATAAATAAAATCGCCGCGCAGTTCCATGACTTCATGAAAGTCCGTGTTGAGCAGGAGTTTGATATTTTTGTTGTCAAGCATGTTTTCAACCAGCCGCGTGTAGCCGCGTGCGGGCATGGCTTGGAAGCGGTCGCTAAAATATCTGTCATCGCGCCCGACGAAAATCGGCACGCGAGCCGTTACTGCGCCGTCAATTTTTTCGGGCGACAAGCCCCATTGCTTTTCGGAATAATGCAGGAAAATTTTTTCGTAAACAAAGTCCGCCAAAAATTGCAAGTCAGCGTCGGCGGATTTTTTTAATTCGAGAATCGGAACTTTCTTTCCGTAATCAAAATTTTTCAGCAGAGCCGCCTCCAATTTTTCAGCCAAACTCGTCGGAAAAACTTCGCGCAACGTGTTGAAGTTAAACGGGATTGGCACGGGCTTGCCGTCGATAACCGCCTTGACGCGATGAAAATATAAATGCCACTGCGTGAACCGCGACAAATATTCCCAAATCTGCGCGTCGTCGGTGTGGAAAAGGTGCGGTCCGTACTTGTGAATCAAAATGCCGTTCGCGTCGACCTCGTCATAACAATTCCCCGCGACATGTTTCCGCCGCTCAATCACCAAAACTTTTTTCCCGTGCGCGGCAAATCGTTCAGCCAAAACTGCGCCAGCCATGCCCGCGCCGATTATCACTACGTCAAACATTCAATCGCCTCCAAAGTAACAGTTTGCTGTTTATTGTACCATGTTTGTGCTATAATGGAAAAAAATTTTGGAGGGCGCGGCTATGGCAGAAAAAATCAGCTTGAGGAAGCAGAAAAAATTTCAAGCGCGGCAGACGATACTAAAAGCCGCAGCTCAACAATTTGAGTTCCACGGTTTCGCCAACACGTCAATCGCGGGTGTCATGCAAGCGGCTGGCTTGGGCGTCGGAACTTTTTACAACTACTTCAGCTCCAAGGAAGAAGTTTTGCTGACGCTGGCAAAAAATTTGTGCAAACGCGTCGAGAAAAGTATCACGGCGGCAAAAAAAATTAATCAGACGTCGCCGGAACTTTTGGAGCTGTGTTGTTTGTGCACGGCAAAGTTAATCGACGAGAACAGATTTATCCTGCCGCTGTTTTTGAGCGCGAGCGAATACTCCGACAAGCCCGAACAAATTCCGCAGAGTTTATCGCCGGGCTTCCGCGAACTGTTCGAGGAAATAATTTTGCGCGGACAGGAGTGCGGCGAATTTCGTTCGGACGTGCCGTCAAATATAATTTCGGAGATGGTGCATTCGATTTATCAAACGACGGCGTTCAGCAAGTTGGAAATCACATTTCAGGAAAATATTCGTCTCAAGGTAAAAATTTTACTCGACGGGATTAAAAGTCTGTGATAAACATTGAAACGCGGCGAATTGCTTCAAATTGTCGATGATACGGCGCGTACACTGTTCCCCCGCTTTTAAAGCGGGTCGTCTCAAGGTAAAAATTTTACTCGACGGGATAAGGGAGAAAAAATTTTTATGATAAGTTCATGGCACCTCGGAGTTTGAATTTGCCGTTGCATGCTTTGGGCTTGCGCTTGAGCCAAATCTAAATCTACTTGCGCTTGTTCGGTGGCTTCCAGTGATAATCTCCACTGTGCTACCGCGCCGTCCGTCGCTTTGTGCAGGTTGAGTTTGCGGTTGCGGAATTTTATCTGCCGCCCAAATTGAAAACTCCTCGCCGTAACGGTCAAGAATAGCCGCGCAATTTTCCGCTGTGTTTATTCTTACATTGGGCTTCTTTAATCTTGTCGGGGCAACCATGCCCGTTTGCGCCATTTGCTCAGCTATCATTAGCAGTGAGCGTGTTGTTGAGCCAAGCCAGCAGCTTGCGTTTGCGACACGTAGCTATCAATTTGAGCATTCGCCGCACCCGCCGGTGCAATGAAACTTACTTGCCCCGAAGTCGGATTAAAAGTAAAATTCCCTGTTTGAGTTACGCCGTTGAATTTTAGTGCAAAATAATAATCCGTGAAGTTGTTGGTGTTCGCCAAGGTAGCCGCTTGACTATTGCCTGTGCCGATTGCGATAATTTCTTTGCTGACGTAAATCACCTCGCGAAGTGCTATCTCCGCCGTGACTTGAGCGTCCGCCACGTTCTTACACTTCCACCCACGTCCATTTTTAAGCAAATAATCGTAGTGGCTTGTGTGCCGCTTATTTCCCAGATTTAGCTTAGTGACGAGAGGTAGCGGAGCCATAAACGTTCGCCGCTCAAGCGATACACGCGCCGATTATTTTTTATCATCAGCACGTCCTGCGAAAGATTGACCATTACCACAAAAATATTCGGGAATTGAAGCAAATCGATTGTGCCTGCGACGATTTTTAATTTACCTTCGAGCCTGACTGCGTTGCGAATTCTGCTCAGTCGGCTGATATGCCATGATTTATCATTTCGATGTCGCGTACGATATGATTTGTTTGCCACTGCTGAATTGCGCCGTAATCGCCTCGCTTATCTTCGCGGAATTTTCCGGCGTGATTTTAAGTTGCCGCTGATATTCCGCCAGTTGCCATTGCGAATGGACGAGGTGCCACATTTGCGTCGTCGAAGATTCCACGCCGTCACTTGTGTGCGCTAGAAAATCCAAATTGTATCTATCACTCCGATTTTTGATTAAATTTTAACATTCAAAGAAACTGCCACTATACTTATCACTAGTTGCTTAAGCTTGAAGCTTTTCAAGTCGGGTTCGTCGACTTGGCGGAGGATTTTGTCCAGCAGATGAACTTTCGTCAACATGAGCGTTTCGTTAAGCGCGGTAAGCGACTGGTGTCTACCTTGCTGCTATTCGCCCTTTTCTTCCAAAAATTTCGTGGCGGCGTCAGTGCATTATTGGTTAGGGGTTAGTGTTTTTTCCCGTTGTATTGTAAACCTCTGTTGTATGTGCTACAATTTCATTAATTAAAATATGGTGGCAGTGTGATTGCGCAGGGGGGTATTATGCAAAATAAAATAAAAAGCCCTCCGTGTCGGAGGGAATTTTTTTCGGCGGGTCAGTGCTGTGGCGCAGTCTGAATTACGCTGTTTGTCCGTCCCAGCGAAATAAATAAAAGCCTTGTTGCTAAAATAAAAATTAGGAAGTAAATTCAATGAAGCAGATAATTATCAGCCGCAAGCTCGGCGAAACGTGCGCGGTTGTCGTTGAGGGCGCTCAAGTCAGCGCGATCCACATTGCGCACGACGACGAGCCGCAACTTGTCGGAAACATCTACAAAGGGCGCGTGAAAAATTTTCTGCCGGGAATGCAGGCGGCGTTCGTGGACATCGGGCGCGAAAAAAATGCTTTCCTGCAATTCAATGCGCCGAAAAAATTTTCCGTCGGGCAAAGTGTTTTGATTCAGATTGACAAGGACGAATGCGGCTTGAAGGGTGCACGGGCGACGCTCAATATCAGCTTGGCGGGACGATTTTTAATTTTCCTGCCAACTCTCGGATATATCGGCGTGTCCGGCAAAATTCGCGGCGATGAACGGCAACGCCTTCACGCGCTGGCAAAAAAAATTCGTCCCAAGACGGCGGGCATAATCGTCAGGACGGCGGCTGCTGATTGCGACGAAAAAATTTTGCTTGACGAATTGGCGCAACTCCAAAAGCTCTGGGCAAAAATTCTGGAGCGCAATTCCAAACGCAAACCGCCCGCGCTCCTTTTCAGCGACAACGATTTGATTGAAAAAATTCTTCGCGACGAATATACTAATGACGCCGAGATTGTCGTTGACAATTTGAAAATCTATCAGCGGCTCGCCGAACTTGGCAACGTAAAATTTTATGACGGCGACACTCCGATTTTCGAGGCGTTCGGCGTAGCGGAGGAGATTTCAAAAATTAGCCGGCGCGAATTGCCGTTGCCTGGCGGCGGACAAATCGTCATTGACAGGACGGAAGCTCTGACCGCCATCGACGTGAACACCGGCAAATTTATCGGCGACAAAAATTTTGACGAGACGATTTTACAAACGAACTTGGAGGCGGCGGAGCTAATCCTCAAACAGCTGAAGTTGCGCGACTTGGGCGGGATTATCATCGTGGATTTCATTGACATGGACAGCGACGCGCACAAGAAAATTTTGATGAACTTCCTGCGTGAACGAGCCGCCCTCGACAGGAAGAAAACAAAAATCGTCGACATGACACCGCTCGGCTTGGTTGAAATCACGCGGCACAGTTCACACCGCTGAAATTTTTTATAAAGGAGAATTTTTATGTTGCACACACTCAAAAACGGAGTTCTTAAAATCAAGGTCGCCGAACGCGGCGCGGAGCTTAAATCGATAACCGCAATCGCTGACGGCACCGAATACCTTTTCGACAGCGACCCGACGTGGTGGAAATTTTCCTCGCCGGTGCTCTTCCCGATTGTTGGCAAGCTCGTCGATGACAAGTACCGCGCCGAGGGCAAGGAATTTAGTTTGCCGGGGCACGGTTTCGCCCGCACAAGTGATTTCTGGCTCGTCGACGCCACCGACAACACGTTGACTTTCGCGCTTGAATCCAACGCCGCCACGCTGAAAGTTTATCCGTACAAGTTCCGCTTGGAAATTTCCTTTGAGCTTATCGGCAACGAAATTAAAGTTCTCTGGAAAGTCACCAACGCCGACGACAAGGAAATTTATTTTTCAATCGGCGCACACCCCGCGATTAGTTGCCCGATTAATTACAGGGAAAATTTCGCGGACTGCTATCTTAAATTCAATCGCGCGGAAAAATCTTCGTGCATTCGTCTGAACGCGGACGGCACTTTGTCCCGCGAGAAAGTTCCCATGCTTGACGGCGACGAATTGCCTTTGAGCTACGAACTTTTCAAGGGCGACGCGATTGTCTTTGACGATTTGAAATCCGACGAAGTCTCCGTTTGTTCGCGCAAAAGTTCCAAGTCAATCACCATTCGCGCGAAAAATTTCCCGTACTGGGGCTTCTGGACTCCCGCCAAGGGCGGCGCACCGTTTATTTGTATCGAGCCGTGGCACGGTCACGCCGATTACGAAGATTTTGCCGGCGAACTCAAGGACAAGGAAGGCATTATCAAGTTGGCGGTCGGCGCGGTTTTTGAAACGGAGATGAGCTTCATAATTGGCGACGCTGACAGTTCTAATTGAAAACACAAAGCCCGCCGGTTCGGAATTAATCGCGGAGCACGGGCTGAGCTTTTTAGTTGAAACTTCGCGGACGAAATTTATTTTTGACTGCGGACACACGGGAGCCGCCTTCGACAACGCAAAGACTTTGGGAATCGACCTGCGCGGGATAAAAATCGTTGCGCTTAGCCATTCGCACTACGACCACGCGGGCGGCTTCCCAAGGCTTTTGGCGTTCGCGCCGATTGAAACGCTTTACACGGGCGAAAACTTTTGGGAAGAAAAATTTTCTCTGGATAAGTATCGCGGTTGCGGCTTCGACAGAAATTTTTTGGCGGAGCGGGGCATTGAGCAGAAAATTTGCCGCGACGTGCTTGAGCTTGATGATACGGTTTGGCTTGTGGGAAATTTTAAGCGGCGTTACGATTTTGAAAACATTCCCGAAAAATTTCTGCGCGGCAACAAAAAAATCCCCGACGACTTCAGCGACGAAATTGTTTTAGTCCTGCGCGGGCGCGACGGCGTTTCAATCGTGACGGCGTGTGCGCATTCGGGCATTTTGAATATCGTTGCCGACGTTCGCGAAAGATTTTCCGCGCCGATTCATTGCGTGATTGGCGGCTTGCACTTGACGGGCGCGACGCAGGAGAGAATTTCCCGCACGCTTGCCGAACTGAAAAATTTGGGCGTAAAAAAAATTCTCCCGTGCCATTGCTCAGGAGAAGATTTTATAAAACACTGCGGCGAAAAAATTTCTACCGGCTCTGTTGTCGAAATTTAGGCTTCAGCTTCGGGCGTCTGAACTTTTTTCCTGCGACCGCGCCGCTTGCGTTCGGGTTTGGGCGCGTCCATTGCCTTCAGGAGATTTGCCATTTCCATGGCGGAAATCGCCGCGTCGTAGCCTTTGTTGCCCGATTTGGTGCCCGCGCGTTCAATCGCCTGCTGAATATTTTCCGTGGTGACGATGCCGAAAATCGTCGGGACGCCGCTCTGAAGTCCGACCTGTGCAATGCCCTTTGAAACTTCGTTGCAAACATAATCGTAGTGGGTGGTGGCTCCGCGAATCACCGCGCCCAAGCAAATTATCGCGTCGAAATTTCCTGTCGACGCCATTTTTTTTGCGATAAGCGGAATTTCAAACGCGCCGGGCACACGCGCCACGGAAATATTTTCGTCGGGAGTCTCGTGGCGTTTAAGCGCGTCGAGTGCTCCGTCCAAAAGTTTGCTCGTGATAAAATCGTTAAATCTTGCCACGACTATCGCGAACTTCAAATCGCGACCGCTGATAATTCCTTCGTAAATGTTCATCTGATTACCTCCAAAAATTTATTTAGGACAACGAAAAACTTCGCGGTGAGTCAAGTAATAATTTTTCATTGCCGCGTTTTGTTGATTGAACGACAAATGACCGACAACCGCATTTTCCGCAACGACCATAGCCAAAGCATTATCCACACAAGCTCTGCAGATTTGTAATTCGTCCACGCCCAGCCCCGGATCATTCGGCGGCGGCAGTTGCCAACCGTCCATTATCTTCCAAAGATTGCGCTGGAAAAAAATTAAACCAATGCTGAAGCGTACCGGGCAAATACTGTAAGAAATTTTTTGAGTTTGAAAGGCGGCGTTCATTGCGTCGATTGGAGGAACAAAGCCGCACTCGCCCCAGAAAAATTTTGCAACGTCGGGGCTTTTTTCAATCATTCGATAATTCTGTGTGCCGTAAAGAACCCGCTCAAACATTTTTTCATAAGTTTCAATTAAACCAAGCTTTTCCAAAATTCGCACGTAACCATAGCCGTTAATCGGAATGAGCGGTGAGACAAAACCAATTATATAATGCCCGTGCTCCTGAACATAGATACCCGTCTTGAGCAAAGTTTCAAAAACGCCCTCGGTTATAAAAATATCTTCGTCCATTTTGAAAATCCATTCGGCTTGCTCGTGAAGCATTATCGCCAAATTTTGAACGAGAGAAACGTTATTCTCCACTGTGCTCAAATATGACCAATCGTTTTCCGCCGCGATTTTATTCAGCGTCTCATCGAACAGCCCCGAAGAAATTATGCAGACGTCGTAATTTTTCGGCGTGAAAGCTTTGACGCGAGCAAAGACATCTTCGTAAAGAAAAGATTTGTAACCCGCCAAAATCATCAGCAAGTATTTGGAATTTTTTTTGCGGTCAACGAAAATATTTTTATCGGGCTGACGATGTGGAAGCTTATCTGCGCGCCCGTCAATGCGAACTATGTCGACGTGCATAAAGTTTTTCTCCTTTACAAAGCATGCCCCATTTTAACTTTCTTGACGCTGAGATATTTTTTATCAAACTTCGTCGGCGCAATGACAATCGGGACGCGCTCGGTTATCGTCAAGCCGTGCCCTTCAAGCCCCGCGCGTTTTGCGGGATTGTTCGTCAGCAATTTAATCGTCGTCAAGCCCAAGTCGGATAAAATTTGCGCACCGATTCCGTAGTCGCGCAAGTCGGGTTTGAAGCCCAAAAGGACGTTCGCCTCGACGGTGTCTTTTCCTGCGTCCTGCAGAGCATACGCCCGCATTTTATTTGCAAGACCAATGCCGCGCCCTTCCTGCCGCATGTAAAGCAAAACGCCTTCGCCCGCCGCGTCGATTTTTTTCAACGCCGTAGCAAGTTGGTCGCCGCAATCGCAACGCAAAGAGCCAAGCGCGTCGCCCGTCAAGCATTCGGAGTGCACGCGCACCAAAACATTTTCCTTGCCCGCCACGTCGCCCTTGACCAAAGCCAGATGACATTTGCCGTCGAGCGTGCTCTCGTAAGCTTTCAGCCTGAAGTGCCCGTACTTGCTGGGGAAGTCGACGTCGGCGATTTTCTTTACAAATTTTTCCGTGCGCTTGCGGTACTCAATCAACGCGCGAACAGTTATGATATTCAGCCCGTGCTTAGCCGCGAACTTTTTCAAACCGTCCGTGCGCATCATGTGCCCGTCGTCGTCCATGATTTCACAGCACAATCCCGCCGGATAAAAGCCCGCCATCCGCGCCAAATCGGTCGTGGTTTCCGTGTGACCTGCGCGGCGCAAAACTCCGCCCACAACTGAACGCAACGGGAAGACATGCCCCGGCTTGCGAAAGTTTGACGGCTTAGCGTCGGGGTCGAGGAGCATTTTAATCGTATGGCAACGCTCGTAAGCCGAAATGCCCGTTTCCGTGTCGAAAGCGTCAATCGAAACCGTGAACGCCGTCTCGTGATTGTCGGTGTTGTTTTGAACCATCTGCCCGATTTCCAGCTCGTCAAGCCGCTTGCCGTCAATCGGCGTGCAAATTAAACCTTTAGCGTGCGTCGCCATGAAATTTATATCGGCGGGCGTGACGGTCTCGGCGGCAACGATTAAATCGCCCTCATTCTCGCGGTCTTCGTCGTCGACGACCACAATCATCTTGCCGCGCTTTATGTCGTCAATCGCCTGTTCAATCGTCGCAAATTCGCTCATAAAAACCCGTTCTCCTCCAGAAAATTTTTCGTCAATTCGGGCGTAGCGTCGAAGTTCATCAGCCGCTCAACGTATTTTGCTAAAATGTCCGTTTCAATGTTGACGAACGAGCCGACGCGCTTTGATTTAAAATTCGTGACAGAGCGCGTGTGCGGAATCAGCGACACGGAAAAACTTTCCGCGCCCGCGTCCACGACCGTTAAGCTTATGCCGTCGAGCGCAACCGAACCTTTCGGCGCGATTTGTCTAAGTAGGGAACTTTCCGCCGCCACGTCGATTAAAAGCGCGTTGCCCTCCGCGCGGATATTTAAAATTTTCCCGACGCCGTCAATGTGCCCGCTGACGATGTGCCCGCCAAGTCTGTCACCAACTTTTAAAGCGCGTTCCAGATTAAAATTTTTATCGGCGAGCGAAGTTTTCCGCAAAGTTTCGGGCATGACATCCGCCGCAAAAAAATTTTCGCCAAAGTCAACGACCGTCAAGCAAATTCCGTTCGTGTTAATGCTGTCGCCGATTTTTATATCCTCCAAAACTTTTTCGCAAAAAATTTCAAGCCGCCCGCCGTCCAAACTTTTCAGCCGCCCGACTTCCTCAATTATCCCCGTGAACATTTTCTCCTCCGCAAAAATTAAACCGCCTCAACTTTGGGCGGGTAAATTCAAATTTATTTGTGAAACTTTCCCCTCCGGACTTTAAAATAACACGATTAACTTTTTATGTCAAACTTTTTAGCTCGTCGCAAAAAATATAATTCATGCCGTAAAATTCTTCGCGCGTCATCTTGTCCGCCAAAAATTTTTCCCAGTAGGCGTCGACGTTGCAGAAAATCGGTCGCTCGGAATAAATTTCGCACAAATTATTTTTTAAATATTTGCAGACGCCGTCGCCGCGATCCATCTCCGCCGAATAAAATTTCGACAGCCGAATATTTCTACAGCACGCGCCGCAACAATCGCATTCAAATTTCAAACAGAATCAGCCCGCCTTTTCGTTCATAGCCCGTCTCCCACAGCGTCGCAAAATTTATCCAACGCCCGATTCCGTAGCTGACTGCCTTGACAAAAAAATTTTCGCCGCGCACTTCGTAGCCGTTCAAAATAAACCAGTGCCAAACATATTTCTGCAACTCCGCCGCCTTATGCTTCAAATTCAAGCAAGGAATTAAAATCCCCGCGTCAATTTGCCGGCAAATTATTTTCCGCGTGTCATCAAAATTATTTTCGCCCGACCAGCCCGACAGCTTTAAATCGACGCCGCGCTCTTGCAAAAATCGCCCGAAGCCGTCCAAATAAATTTCCAACTTGTCGACGCCCGTCCAGCGCGGATACAAATACAGCTCCATGATTTTTCCGAAGCGCAGATAATCTTCCCGCGAAATATTTTCCAAATCGAACGGGTACAGCCCGCGCAGTCCGAAATATTTTGCAAAGTAGATGGCGCAATCGCAAGCCGAGACCGCCGCGCAGCCGCCAACGTTCATGGCAAAATCCGTGATTCGCGAATACCATTTCTGCTGCCCGCCGAGCGACTCGCCGATATAAAAATGCGGCAGTTCTTTTTTTGTGTCCAATTTCAAACCTCCGTGACGTAACCGCTGATTAAAATGTCCGCGCCGAGCGGTTGCGCCGTGAAATTTTTCAGCGTGACTGCATCGGATAATTTTTTAAAACCCGCGCCCTCGACCGCCGTCAGAGAATTTTTTCCGCCGATAATTTTGGGCGCGACGAACGCCAAAACTTTATCGACAAGCCCCGCGTTGAGCATGGCAAAATGAATCGTGCCGCCGCCTTCAACTAAGACCGAAGTTATCTCCTGCGCGGCGAGTTCACGCATTAAAACTTTCAAATCAACTTGTTCGCCGCCCGTGCTGATAATTTCGACGCCACGATTTTTTAACGCGGAAATTTTTTCGGGCGGCGCGTTTTCCGTCACGGCGATAATCGTCCGCGCAGATTTATCCGTAAGAATTTTTGCGTCAAGCGGCGTCCGTGCCCTGCTATCGACAATCACGCGCACGGGATTTTTCCCAACGACAAGCCGCGTCGTCAAGCTCGGATTATCAGCTAAAACCGTGCCGACTCCGATTAAAATTGCGTCGTTGATGTCGCGCAGATGATGCGAAAATTTCCTTGACTCCGCACAGCTTATCCATTGCGATTCGCCGCCGGCAGTGGCAATTTTCCCGTCAAGCGAACAGGCAAATTTCAGCGTCACGAACGGCAACTTGCGCGTGACCCATTTTATAAAGATTTCGTTGAGTTTGCGAGCCTCCGCCGCCAAAAGTCCGACTTCAACTTCAACTCCCGCCGCCCGCAAAATTTCTATGCCGCGCCCCGCAACTTTCGGATTCGGGTCTTCAATCGCCGCGAAAACTTTTTTTATTCCCGCCGCGACAATCGCATTTGCGCAAGGCGGCGTTCGCCCGAAATGTGAGCACGGCTCCAGCGTCACGTAAAGCGTCGCGCCCTTCGACAATTCGCCCGCCATGTTCAGCGCGTGAATTTCGGCGTGCGGTGTGCCCGACTGTCGGTGCCAGCCTTCCGCTATAATTTTTCCGTCCTTGACGATTACCGCGCCCACCAACGGATTCGGCGAAGTTCTGCCCGCCGCATTTCGCGCTATCCTCAACGCCTCGCGCATGTAAATTTCGTCCGTCAAAATTTTCACCTCGCAACGAGATTTTTTAGATTTTCGCAATCAAATCGCGGTTCGCAACGTCGCTGATAAGTTCAAAGCTCAACTGCCGCAATTTTATATTCGCCGCAACCAATTTCACGCGCACATTGTCCCCGATATGATAACTTTTGCCCGTCCGCGTGCCGATTAATGCAAATTCGCGCTCCACGAACGCATAAAAATCGTTTTTTAAATCTGCCGCGCGTACTAAACCGTCAACTCCGTTGTCCAATTCCACGAAAAAGCCAAAATTCGTCACGGATTCTATCACGCCGTCGAAATTTTGCCCGACAAATCGTTGCATAAACTCCACAGCTTTTAAATCCAAAGTTTCGCGTTCAATTTCTATCGCTCGCCGCTCCATTTCCGAACTTTGCCGCGATATTTCCTCCAAATTTTTTATTGCGACGCCTTTTAACGCCCGATGTACGATTAAATCGGGGTAACGGCGTATCGGCGACGTAAAATGCGTGTAAAATTTCGCCGCTAAACCGAAATGTCCGAGATTTTCCGGAGAATATCGCGCTTGTTGCATTGTTCGTAGCGCGTAACTCGTAATTATTTTTTCCGCCGGCAAATTTTTGACTTTGGATAAAATTTTTTGGAAGTTTTGCGGCTCATTTGCCTTTGTTATGTGTAAATTAAAGTGCGCAAGCAGTTGATTTAGCGTTAAAACTTTTTCCTGCGTCGGAATTTCGTGCACGCGGTATAAACTCGGAATTTTATTTTTAATCGTGTGTTCCGCGACGGTTTCATTTGCCAAAAGCATACACTCTTCGATAATTGATTCCGCGACGCTTTGAATTCTTTTTGTAATTTCAAGCGGTTTGCCCGCCTCGTTCAAAATAATTTTCATTTCGGGCAGGTTAAAATCAATCGCGCCGCGTTCCTCACGAATTTTTTTGCGCAAGCCGTGAATTTTCTTTAAAGCGTTAAGATTTTCCGCACAATCGGCAAGATTTTTGTCGCCGTCGAGAAATTTATTGACTTGAGTGTAAGTTAATCGCCTAAAAACGTGAATTACCGTCGGAAAAATGGAATAATCAACGACTTTTCCGGCAGAATTAATTTTCATTTCGCAAGCCATCGCCAAGCGGTCGACGCCCGCATTTAAGCTACAAATCCCGTTAGAAAGTTCTTTTGGGAGCATGGGAACGACCCTATCGACGGGATAAATGCTCGTTCCGCGATTAAAAGCCTCTTTATCAAGAAAAGTTCGCGGCTTAACATAGTGGCTAACGTCGGCAATGTACACGCCCAAAAAAAATTCGCCGTTAATTTCCTCGGCGAAAACTCCGTCGTCCAAATCTTTTGCGTCTTCGCCGTCAATCGTGACGATTTTTAAATTTCTGCGGTCAATTCGGCGGGAAATTTCGTTTTTATCAGGCTCAATTTCGATTCGCGACGCTTCGGCTTGCACATCTGGCGGAAAATTTTCTTCGACGCCGTGACTGCGTAAAATCCCGCGAATTTCGACGCCCGGCGCATTTTCTTTGCCTAAAACCTCAATAATTTCGCCGCGCAGAGGATTCCAAGCAATAATTTTCACGACAACCTTTGTATTTGCGGCAAATTTCCCGCTGAATTTCGGAATAATTATTTTTTGGTCAATGCGTTTATCGTCGGGCGTTACGAAAATTTTTTTGCCGATTTTGTTAAGCGTGCCGACAAAAATTTTATTTGCGTGCTCTAAAATGTCGATAACGTGCCCTTCGCGGCGTCCGCGCCAATTATCGACGACTTTAACCTTAACTTTGTCGCCATTCATCGCCCCGCGCAGATTTTCCGCCGCAATAAAAATATCCGAGCCGCCATTTTCGGGCGAAACGAACCCAAAACCTTTAATATTTACGCTTAATTTTCCAATAATCGCCTTCATAACGCATTCACGACCGCGAATTTTGCCGTCGCCTCCGCAGTTATCGTGCCGTCTGCTGTTTCTATTGTCGAGCGCATTGAAATTATATTTTTCCGCTGATTTTCTTGCCACGCCGTGATTTTAAGCTCTTGTTCGGTCGGCGTCGGGAATTTAAAACGAATTTCAAGCCGTCCAGTAACGGATTTTTCGTGATATTTCGCCTCAATAAATTTGCACATCGTTTCATCAAGCATTGTCGAAATAATTCCGCCGTGAACCGTGCCTTCGTAGCCTTCAAACTCACGCGGCAAAATTTTTTTAGTAAAAATACGTTCTCCGTCGAAATCGAACGTCAAATGCAAGCCAATCGGGTTATTTTCGCCACAAGCAAAGCAATATTTATCGCTCATTGAATCAACTCCTTAAAATTATTCAAAATACCAGCCGAAAATGTTCTTAATTTTGACTTTAAAGCCGTCCAAAACGTTCACGGGCACTTCAAATTTAATTTCTGCGCGTTCTTCATCGGTTAATTCGTTTAATTCAGCTTCAGACCAGTTGTGATAAACGTCATCGAGGAAATATTTGCCGTCGCGCAGGAGATAAACCTGAATATTTTCGCTCCACGGGTCGATAAGCCAATACTCTTTGACGCCGTTGCGCTCGTACACGTCTTTTTTGACGCTGACATCGCGTTTCATTGTCGAACGTGAAAAAACTTCGGCAACCATGTCGGGCACGCCGTGAATCGTACTATGTTTGTTGTCGATGACAATTTTACTATTCGCCGCGCTGATAAACATGAAGTCCGGCTTAAAAAGATTGCCGTCGGGAAAGTGAACGTCCAAGCTGTCGGTAAAAACCAATCCCAACTTGTTAGTCGCCGCGTGCATTCCAATAAGCAAATATAATTTTCCTGCCGCGTTATTGTGCCATGCATCTGCACTCGGTGCCATGAATTTTTCCCCCTCAATCAATTCGTAGTCGTCGCGCGTGTCGATAAAAATTTCGGTCGCCATTTAAATCAACTCCTTAAAAAATTTAAGGTTTCCGCGAAAACAAAGTCGCGATTATCGTCAAGCGGCAACAAATGCCCTGAATTTGCAACCGTCGTGATAAATTTTCGTTCCGAGCCGATATTATCCATGATATAGCGTGCGCTGCGCGGTTGAGCGGTGTGATCGTCCTCGCCGTGCATGATTAAAATCGGCGTCGTGACTTTGGGCAAAAGATTTTTCACGTCGTCAATCAAGTCAAGGAGTTCATGCACGCTAACCAGCGGCGTTTTTTTGTAAACTTCATTGGCGGCTTGCGGCACGTCCAAAAGTTTTTTTCGCGGCTGAACAATGCACGCATTCCCGCAAAATTCTTTCGGCGGCAAATTTTTAAGTCCCTTGCTGTCATCAATAAAAATCGGCGCGGCGAGCGTCACAATCTTAGAAATTTTTTGCTCCGTTGAAAGTTTAAGCGTCAAAATTCCGCCCATCGAGTGCCCGATAACAAAAATTTCATCGCAGACGCCGCGCAGAATAAAATAGCCGTCAAGCACGGAATTAAACCAATCGTCGCGAGTTGTGCGCATTAAATCTTGTTCGTTCGTGCCGTGCCCCGCCAATCGCGGACACAAAACATTAAAACCCGCGCGGTTTAGATATTCGCCGAGCAAAAGAAGTTCGACGGGCAAGCCGGTGAAGCCGTGAACGAGCAAGACGCCGCTTGAGCCGCCGCTTTTCATGAAAAAAGGTTCTCCGCCGTTAATCAAAATATTTTCCTCCTACATCGATAGTTTCGCGATAATTAAAGTAATAATCCCGAACAAAATGCCCAGAATTATCGTCAGCCGTGCCAAAAGCGCGTCCATGCCGCGAGCTTTGCCCGAAAAAACCGTATCCGAGCCGCCGTCCATGCCGCCCATGCCGCCCGATTTCGCTTCCTGTCCGAGGATAGCCAAAATCAGCGCGATTGAAATTATCGCGTCCAAAACCATTAAAACTGTCATCATTTTTATTTCCTACTTTCTAATCCCTAATCAAATTTATCGCCGCGCCCAACGCTCCGAGCATCCACATGAGCATTGAGCTTTGGATATTGAAAAGCAAATCGTCCGTGAAACCGTTCAGTGCCATGGACAAAAACGCCAGCCCGATTCCCAGCCGCATTCCTTCGAGAAAATTTTTGTCGTCAATTTGGGTCAAGTCGTCCCATTCGATTGAATCCGGCTTTTCTTCGGGTTCATCGTCGAGTTTGATAATTTTCGCGGAAATATTTTCGCCCGCGACGGAGATATTTTCCACGGTGGCGACATTTTCCTTGTCCGAAAATTTTTGGTGCGTGTGTTCGCTGAAATTCATATCTTCATGGTGGAGAACATCAGCGCGGCGAACTTTTTTCAGCTTAGGCTTAGCCTTTTTGCCGAACAAGTTTAAGAATCTGTTCGAGAATTCGGCGAGTTTTTCGTTGACGAGGTCAGCCAGCTCCTGCAGAAAAGAATTCGACGAAATAATTTTCCCCGCGCTATCAGTCAGCCATTTTTCGACGCCGCGTTCATTTGCGCCCAAGGAGATAAACATTGTCCCGAAAAAATACCAGAAAAACGCCAGCGCGCCGACGATACCGACTTCCGCCGCGTAATTGAGATAAATGTTGTGCGCGTGGTAGATAACGATGTTGGGGTCGGCGACGTAGTAATTGTATTGCGGGTAGACGTATTGATAAGCACCCCAGCCGATACCCGCGAATGGGTGGTCGCTAATCATTGCGCTGGTACTAACCCAAATGCCGACGCGCACGCCCTCCGAGGAATCGCCCATGCTGAACGCCGATAAAATTCTGTTTGTAAAGGTCGTGTCACTGTAGGCAATCAGCCCCGTGACCGCCGCGAACAGAATCAGCACGCGCCAATCTTTTAGCACGCCGTAGACCGCGAAGACGACTGCTATTGCGATGAACGCGCCGCGCGAGTAAGTCATTGCTAAGCACGCGGCGAGCAGAGCTATCACGATGATTAAAATTATTTTTTGCGCCCGCCGCTCCACTTTGGTTAAAAGTCCCAAAGCCAAGCAGATAAAAATGTCCAAGTAGCCCGCCAGCACGGTCGGATTTTCCAGCGTCGAGAAAATTCTTTTCTTAAGTTCGGGGAAAGCTTCGGGGTCTGTCCATTTTACGTCAGCCACGTCCACGCCGAAGACGAATTGGAAAAGACCGCACAGCACGACCAAAATCGCCGCCGCGCACAGAGCTTGAGCGACTTTTTTGACTTGGGCGGTTGTGCGGATTGTTTGCCCGACGATTAAATAAGTTAGCGCATAAATTCCGACGAGCGAGAAATAATTGTAAATCAGCTCGAAACTGCGCACCGACGACAGAAAAACACTTATCGCGCCGATTAGAAAAAAAATCGCGACGGGCACATCAAAGGGCAGGTTGCGCACTTTGTAGCGTGAATCGATTCGACTGCGCAGGAACCACGTTATCACGCCGAACATAACCGCCGCCGCCGCCACACTCGGAGAGAGCGCGAGGAAAAAGGCTTCCGTCAATATGGCGTAGTTTGTCCACTCTTCGAGATTTTTTATCCGCCGACGTCGTGCAAAGACGCTGACTCTGTCCACTTCTTCGCCTCCTCAGCCTTTCTTTCACTAGAAAGGTCTCAAAGAATTTGCCTCGTATTTTGGATTAGTTTTTGTTTGAACTACTTTTTCTTTGCATGCCCAAAGAAAAAGTAGCAAAAAGAAAGGGCACCTCGCAGGGGCGTTAATGTCAGCTGAAATTGCTCGTGAATAATTTTAAGTTGGTGACGCCGCTGTTTTTGCATCACGCAAAAGACGCGGCGAGGAGCCGTCATCCATGACGGCTCCAAAATTACCGTTGTTATTTTTTCTTGCGCTTTTTTGAT